>NZ_JBHXTM010000044.1:0-69599 GCF_042677325.1 Streptomyces sp. NPDC127117 | reverse complement strand
GGCGGCGCCCGCGCCCCCCGCGCTCTTCTCTCCCTCACTCGGCGGCCGCGTCCGCGGCGCCGCCGAGCCCGGCGGCCGCCTGGCCGCCCGGCTCAGGTCCGCTGATGCGGGCCGCGCCGCCGAGGGTGAGAAAGACCCCGCCGACCGCCTCGAAGAGCGTCGGACGGGCGTGGACGTGACGGGCCACATCGGCCGGCTCGGCGTCCCAGCCCACGATCAGCCGACTCCCGGCGGTCATCTCGGAGACCTGCGGCCCGACGAGATGCACCCCGAGGACCCGCCCCTCCCGCTCGGCGACCACCTTCACCATGCCGCCCCGCTCGCGCACCATCCCCTTGGCCACGGCGGTCAGCGGCATGCTGCCCACCGTGACATCGTGCACGGCGTCACGGGCCCGGGCCTCGGTCGGGCCCACCGCGGCGGTCTGCGGGGACGAGCACGGCGGTACGGATGGCGGCGGCCGGGGGCGGAGTCGCCACGGCTCCGGCACATGTCGTCCGGGGAGCGGTCGGCGAGGCTGCGCGGTCCTCGCCGTCGGCCCTCCGCGGCGGCGCCGGCCGGCGGTCTTCTCCCGCGTGCAACTCACGGGAGCCACCGCCGCGTTCACGGAACTGCTCGCGGGTTCCGGGCCGCCCGGCCCCCGAACACCGACGGGCCGAGACCGCCCGACGGGCCGTACCGCCGGCCGGGGTGTACCGCCCGGCGGGGTGTACCGCTCTCACCCGTACGGCCGTACGCCGACTGCGCGACGCCCCCGCCGGTGATCCCCTGGTGGGGAACCGCGCCGCAGACCGGCGCCCTGACGCCCCGGGGGTACGGATGCAGGCCGACGTGCCGGAAGGCATATCCGCACCGGACCTCGGCCGCCGGGCCCGCAGACCGGTGCGCGGCCCCCGCCCGAGCACCGGCCCCAGCCTGCTCGCACCCGGCGCGGCGCACGACCCGTACCGGTTCTACCGGGTCCTGCGCGAGGAGTACCCGCTCAGTTACGACGCACCGCTGGGCGCCTGGCTGGTCAGCCGGTACGCGGACGTGGCCACGGCCCTCACCGACCCCCGGTTCACCGGCCTCCCGCACGACACCGCACCCCGTGGTGCCCCCGCCCCGCTCGGCCTCTGCCACGGCAGCCCCCTCTGCGCACCCCGCAATCAGGCCCCGGCGAGGCCGGGGTCGGTGACACGTCACATGTCGGATCCTGGTTCGGTGACACGTCACATGTCGGACCCTGGTTCGGTGACACGTCACATGTCGGACCCTGGTTCGGTGACACGTCACATGTCAGATCCCGGACCGGCGAGATATCAGATGCCGGCCCCCGGCCCGGCCCCCGGCCCGGCCCCGGACCTGGCTTCGGTACCACGTCACATGGCCGCGCGGATCGAGCGGACCGCCTACGTGCTGGCGCGCCGGATCGCAGGCCGCCAACAGGCCGACCTCGTCGAGGAGTTCTGCCGCTGGCTGCCCCTCGGCGCCGCCCCCGGCACGAGCGCCCGCCCCGCGCCCAGCCTCCCGCCCGGCATCGCCACACCCACCGTCGCCACACCCTGCACCCGGCACACCGGACTCCGGGAGACCGCGCTCGCCTCCTTCCTCGCCAATGTGCTGGACGCCCCCGACCTCCTCGCCGCCCTGCGCCTCGAACCCGCCCTGGCCGACCGGGCCTGGACGGAGTCACTGCGCCGCGATCCGCCGGTCCAGGTGGTGCTGCGCCGCACTGTTACCGAGGTCACCCTCAGCGGTGGCACGCTGCCCGCCGGGGCGGACGTCGCGTGTCTGATCGGCGCGGCCGGCCGTGATCCGGAACGGTTCGCCGCCCCCGACCTCTTCGACCCCTTCCGCCGCGACCAGGGCCGGTCCCTCACCGGCCCCGCGTCCTGCCCCGCCGTCCTGCTCGGCCGGCTGGAGGCCCGGCACGGCCTGGGCGCGCTGCTCGACGCGATGCCCCGGCTCCGCTGGGCGGACGGATTCCGTCCGGCCGGCACCGGGCTGCTCACCCGCGGTCCGCGGGCCCTCCTCGTCCGGCCCTGCTGAGCAGTGCCACCGGCCGCCCGGCGAAGAGTTCGGTGAGCCCGACGCGGCCCCCGGTGAACTCCCGGCCGGGCGCCAGCAGATCGGTCCACGGCCCGTCGTCCGGCAGCACCAGCTCCGTGTCGTGCCAGCCGCCCGACTCCGCCAGCCGCAACGACAGCCTGGTCACCGCGGTGACCACCTCGCCGGAGCGGCAGAACGCCAGACAGTGCGCGGCCGCCGGGCCACGGGCGCCCAGGGGCGCGTACGTACCGGACTCGCCGAACACCTCCGGCCGTTCGCGCCGCAGCCGCAGCGCGGCTGCCGTGAGTTCGCCCTTCTCGCCGAGGGCCCCGTCCGCGGCCGGTTCGCGGAACGGCCGCCGGTTGTCCGGGTCGACCAGCGCCACGTACTCCCGCTCCGTGCCCTGGTACAGATCCGGCACTCCCGGCATCGTCAGCTGCACCAGCGCCGCCCCCAGCACATTGGCCCGCACATAGGGGTCGAGCGTGCTCGCGAACCGCTCCAGCGTCTCGCGCACCGGACCGCCGCCGGCGGCCGGCCCGGCCGCCACGAAGTCCGTCACCGCCCGCTCGTACGCCGGATCGGGCTCGGTCCAGCCGGTGAAGAGGCCCGACTCGCGCACCGCCTTCAGCAGCGCCGGCTCCAGCCGGCCCGCCATCTCGCCGCCCGGTACCTTCGCACAGCCCACCGCCGTCTGCCAGGCCTGCCAGGCGAGCTGCGGGTCCGGAGCGGTGGCCGGAGTCGTCCGCTCCAGCTCGGTCAGCAGCCCGGACCACGACTGCGGGCACTCCGTCAGTACCGCGATGCGGGCCCGCACATCGGCGCTCCGCTTGGTGTCATGGGTGGTCAGCACCGTTCCGGTGGCCGGCCAGTCGCGGGCCAGCCGGGCACAGAACGCGTGGAACTCCTCCGGCGTCACCGCGGGCTGCCCGGGGTCGCCGCCCACCTCGTTCGCCGAGATCAGCGGCATGTACCGGTAGAACGCCGTGTCCTCGACCGACTTGGCGCGCAGGGCGGAGGCGGTCTGTGCGAACCGGGCGCAGAACGCGGCCCGCTCGGGCCCCTCGCCCAGCCGCCCCAGCGCCAGCTCCCGCACCACATCGACGGCCGACGCCTCCTCCGCGACGGCGAACATCGCCTTCGCGTCCCGCACGACCGCGTCCGACAGAGTCTCCTCGGCCGTCTGCGTACAGGGCCCGCCGGCCCTCACGTACGGGCGGTAGACGGGCATGCGCACCAGCAGTTCGCGCAGCGCGGCGTGCAGCGCCCACGGGGCGTGGTCGCGCAGCGCGGGGTCGGCCGCGCAGATCCGTACCGCGATCCGGGTCAGCAGCTCGGTCTCGGCGGCCAGTTCATGCGTCACCACCCGGTACGCGGCGCGGCGGACGGTCGCCGTCCAGTAGCCGCCGCGGTCGCCGGCGGGGCCCGCGTACTCCCGGTAGCGGCCCACCAGCTCCGCCGCGCCCATCGGGTCGACGAACAGACCGTCCACCCGGTGCAGGGAGTCGTACCCGGTCGTCCCCGCGACGGCCCAGTCCGCGGGCAGCGGCTCGCCGCCGGTGAGGATCTTCTCCACCACCGTCCACCGCCCGCCGGTCGCCGTCGACAGCCGCTCCAGATACGCCGCGGGCTCGGCCAGCCCGTCGGGGTGGTCGATGCGCAGCCCGTCGACGACACCGTCCCGGACCAGTTCCAGGATCTTGCCGTGGGTGGCGGCGAAGACCTCGGGGTCCTCCACCCGCACCCCGATGAGCTCCGAGATCGTGAAGAACCGCCGGTAGTTCAGCTCGGTACGGGCCAGCCGCCACCAGCCGAGCCGGTAGTGCTGGGCGTCCAGCAGCTCGGGCAGCGGCAGCCGGGCGGTGCCGGTCCGCAGCGGGAACTCCTGCTCGCCGTGGCGCAGCACGTCCCCGTCCACCCGGAGCCCGCCGATCTCGTCGCCGATCGGTCCGCCGAGCACGGGCAGCAGCACCTTCCCGCCGCCCGCCGCCCAGTCGATGTCGAACCAGCGGGCGTACGGCGACCCGGGCCCCTCGCGCAGCACCTCCCACAGCGCGTGGTTGTGGCGGGGGACGGCGGCCATGTGGTTCGGCACGATGTCCACGATCAGCCCGAGACCGTGCTCGCGCGCCGTACGGGCCAGTTCCCGCAGCCCCTCCTCACCGCCGAGCTCGGCGCGTACCCGGCCGTGATCGACGACGTCGTAGCCGTGCCGGGAGCCGGGCACGGCCTCCAGGACCGGGGACAGATGCAGATGCGAGACGCCGAGCGCGGCGAGATACGGTACGGCCCGTCCGGCGGCCGAGAACGGGAAGTCCGGCTGGAGCTGGAGCCGGTAGGTGGCGGTGGGCGTCATGCGGACGTTCGTACCCAGCCTGGCGGCTTCTGTGTCACGGAACGCCGCAAAGGGCTCGACCGGCGGTGTCCCCGGCCGGCCCACGGGACGGCCCCCGGCCCTACGCGGGCCGCTGCAGCACCGCCATGCTGCGCCCGACCAGCGTCACCCGATCGCCCCCGGCGACCTTCGGCCCCGAACCGGGCAGGACTCCGACCGGGCGCGCCGTGTCGACCACCACCAGCCACTGCCGGCCGTGATTCACCGGTACGGAGAACTCCAGCGTCTCCGCGCTCGCGTTGAACATCAGCAGGAACGAGTCGTCGGAGATCCGCTCGCCGCGCGGTCCGGGCTCCGAGATCGCGTGCCCGTTGAGGAAGACGGTCAGCGCCTTGGCGTGCGCCGCCTGCCAGTCCCGCTGCTTCATCTCGCTGCCCTCCGGCGTGAACCACGCGATGTCCGAGAGCTCGTCGTGGGTGCCCTCGACCGGACGGCCGTGGAAGAACCGGCGCCGCCGGAAGACCGGATGGTCGCGGCGCAGCCACACCATCGCCCGGGTGAACTCCAGCAGACTGCTGCCCCCGGCGTCGCCCTCGCCCCGCTCGGCCCCGTCCGCCCCGTCCCGCACCGGCTCCTGCGGGTCCGGCCAGTGCACCCACGACAACTCACTGTCCTGGCAGTACGCGTTGTTGTTGCCCCGCTGGGTACGCGCGAACTCGTCGCCGTGGCTCAGCATCGGCACGCCCTGCGACAGCATCAGCGTGGCGATGAAGTTACGCATCTGCCGGGTCCGCAGATCAAGGATCTCCGGATCGTCGGTGTCGCCCTCCGCGCCGCAGTTCCAGGACCGGTTGTGGCTCTCGCCGTCCCGGTTGCCCTCGCCGTTAGCCTCGTTGTGCTTGTCGTTGTACGAGACCAGGTCGTGCAGCGTGAATCCGTCGTGGCAGGTGGTGAAGTTGATCGAGGCGAGCGGCCGCCGACCGTCGTCCTGGTACAGGTCCGACGACCCGGTCAGCCGTCCCGCGAACTCCGCGAGGGTCCGCGGCTCGCCCCGCCACAGGTCCCGCACGGTGTCCCGGTACTTGCCGTTCCACTCGGTCCACAGCGGCGGGAAGTTCCCCACCTGGTAGCCGCCCTCGCCCACGTCCCACGGCTCGGCGATCAGCTTCACCTGGCTGACCACCGGGTCCTGTTGCACCAGGTCGAAGAAGGACGACAGCCGGTCCACCTCGTGGAACTGCCGGGCCAGGGTGGCCGCCAGATCGAAGCGGAAGCCGTCCACGTGCATCTCGGTCACCCAGTACCGCAGCGAGTCCATGATCAGCTGGAGCACGTGCGGCGACCGCATCAGCAGGGAGTTCCCGGTCCCCGTGGTGTCCATGTAGTACCGCTGGTCGTCCGCGAGCCGGTAGTACGAGGCGTTGTCCAGGCCCCGGAAGGAGAGCGTCGGGCCCAGATGGTTGCCCTCCGCGGTGTGGTTGTAGACCACGTCGAGGATCACCTCGATGCCGGCCTGGTGCAGCGCCCGGACCGCCTGCTTGAACTCCAGCACCTGCTCGCCACGGTCGCCCCAGGAGGCGTAGGCGTTGTGCGGGGCGAAGAAACCGATGGTGTTGTAGCCCCAGTAGTTGGCCAGCCCCGCGTCCGCCAGCCGGTGGTCCTGGACGAACTGGTGCACCGGCATCAGTTCGATCGCCGTGACGCCCAGTTCCGTCAGATGGGCGATCACCTCGGGATGGGCCAGTCCCGCGTAGGTGCCGCGCAGTTCCTTCGGCAGCCCCGGGTGCAGCATCGTCAGGCCCTTCACATGGGCCTCGTAGATCACCGTGCGGTGGTAGTCCGTACGGGGGCGCCGGTCGTCGCCCCAGTCGAAGTAGGGATTGACCACGACCGAGGTCATGGTGTGCGGCGCCGAGTCCAGGTCGTTGCGCGCGTCGGGCCGACCGAACGGATAGCCGTACACCGCCTCGCCCCACCGGATCTGTCCGGCGACGGCGCGGGCGTACGGGTCGAGCAGCAGCTTGGCCGAATTGCAGCGGGCGCCGCGCTCCGGCTCGTACGGCCCGTGGACCCTGAACCCGTACCGCTGACCGGGCATCACCCCGGGCAGGTAGGCATGGCGGACGAAGGCGTCGGTCTCCCTGAGCTCCACCGCCGTCTCGGAACCGTCGTCGTGCAGCAGGCACAACTCGATGCGTCTGGCGGCCTCCGAGAAGACCGCGAAGTTGGTCCCGGCGCCGTCGTACGTGGCACCGAGGGGATACGCCTGTCCCGGCCAGACCTGCATAGGTTCGACCCTTCCACTTCTGATCCGGGTGCCTGGAGCTTGCGGGCTGCCAGGGCGCGTCCGACCCCTGATCCGCCGGGCGGGCCCTGGTGCCAGATCTTCCCCGAAACAGGTGCGGCTACCTAGGACCGACCGGCAATCGGGGGCGGCGTCGCGGGGCCGGGCGGCCCGGGACGTCACGCGGTCCGGTCAACATCGGGCCTCTCCGTGTCGCCCGGAACCGGGATCCGGAGCCGGGAAAGCGGCGTTCGCCCGGTACACGGCCCGGGATGGGGTGGTTAATCACTATGAATCCCCTCACTACGGCAGATCTTGCCGCCGGGAACCTGCCTGTGTCGTAGGGGAGTTGACGAAGCAGCATGTGCATCCGGCTGCACCGGCTCCCGCTCCCGGAGTACCCTTCCTTGATCGTTGGTGGGGGAGTGGAAGGCGGTGCGCGGGTGAGCTCGGGCGGATTCGAGCTGCCCCCAGGTGACGCGGGTCACGAGGGGGACTCCACCGATGTCCCGCCAGGGGCGGTATCGCTTGCGCAGCCCATGGAGATCGGCGCGGAGCTGGACTGGGGAGCGGACGCCTGGAGCGAGGTGCGGACGCGCGCGCAGCGGGCCGGACGCGCCTACATCTGGCTGAATCTCGTGGAGCAGCGACTGCGTGCCGTGGTCGCCGCGGTGCTCCGGCCGATCTACGAGCCGGTGCACGGCGAGGACTGGGTGGTGGCCGCCGCCGGGCCCGCCGGGCAGGAGTGGGTGCAGCGAGCCGTCGCCGTGCGCGAGGTCTCGCGCCGCAAGGGCTATCTGCTGGACCCCGCCGACGACAACGTTCTCAGCTTCCTCACGCTGCCCCAGCTGCGTGAGCTGATGGTCCAGCACTGGCCGTGCTTCGAGGCGTACTTCGACGACCGGCGCGAGGTGGAGCTGGCGCTCGACGAGCTGGAGGTCGCCCGCAATGTGGTCTCCCGCAACCGCGCCCTGAACGAGGCGGTCCTCGCCCAGGCCGAGCGCGCCTCCGCGCGGCTCCTGGAGATCCTGGGCAGCGGCGCCGCGGTCCCGTCGGCCGACCGGCTCCCGGTCGACGCCGTCGAGGAGCTGGTCGGCGACCGGTACGCGGATGTGGTCTCCGTCCACTCCGACCGGGTGCGGCTCCAGCGCCAGCTGCCCGCCGAGGACCTCTTCGGCGGTTCGCGCCGGCTCGACGCGATCGGCATAGGGCTCAACCTGCTGGTGCAGAACTTCTCCGGCCGCAGGCTCATCCGGCTCGCCGAGTCGGGCTGCCGGGTCCGGCTGCTCTTCATCAACCCGGCCAGCAGCGCGGTCAAGCGCCGGGAGCGGGAGCTGGGGTTGAAGAAGGGCGAGCTGAGCCGGTCGGTGGAGATGAACATCCTCCATATGCGCCGGGTCCGCTCCAAGCTCCGCGACCCGGGCGCCTTCGAGATCCATGTGTTCGACGAGACGCCGCGCTTCACGGCCTATCTGGTGGACGGCGACGGGACCGACGCGGTCGGGGTCGTCCAGACCTATCTGCGGCGCGCACGCGGCATGGAGGCGCCCGTGCTGGTGCTGCGCGGCGGCGGGCGTGCCGTGGTCCGGGCGGGGCAGGACAACGAGCACGGGCTGTTCGAGACCTACCGCGAGGAGTTCGAGTCCGTGTGGGCGGACTCCCGGCCCGTCTCCTGAGGGGCCGCCACCGCGTTGTCAGTGGTGCATGCGAGGGTGGTCATCACCTGGGGGAGAGCACCACGAAGGAGGTACGGGATGAGCTGGCACCGGGAGGCGCTGGTCGGCTTCGACCTGGAGACGACGGGCACCGAGCCGCTGGAGGCCCGGATCGTGACAGCCGCGGTCGTCGGCGTCGGCGGCAGGGACGGGGAGCCGGTGCGGCAGCGCGCCTGGCTGGCGGATCCGGGCATCCGGATCCCCGCGCAGGCCTCGGCGATCCACGGCATCAGCAGTGAGCGGGCGGCGGCGGAGGGCCGGCCGGTGCGCGAGGTGGCCGACGAGATCGCCGACACCCTCACCGGCTACTGGCGCCAGGGCGTCCCGGTCGTCGCGTACAACGCGGCCTTCGACCTGACGCTGCTCACGGCGGAGTTGCGGCGGCACGGGCTGCCGTCGCTGAGCGACCGGCTCGACGGGGCCGGGATCGGCCCGGTCATCGACCCGTACACCATCGACCGGGCCGTCGACCGCTACCGCAAGGGCAAGCGCAACCTGGAGGCGGTCTGCGTCGAGTACGGCGTGGTGCACGGCGGGGCCCATGACGCGGGGGCGGACGCGCTGGCCGCGGTCCGGGTGGCGTACGCCATAGCCGAGCGGCACGGCTCGGTGGCCGGTCTGACCGCCGCCGAGCTGCACGAGCGCCAGGTGGAGTGGTACGCGCAATGGGCGGCGGACTTCCAGCAGTTCCTGCGCCGCAAGGGCACGGCCGACGCGGTGATCGACGGCCACTGGCCGCTGCGGGAGCCGGCCGGCGTCACCGCCGGCTGACGGCCCGGACCTGGCCTGCTCCGGTCCGTCCGCGCTCCAGCCCCGTCCGGGCCCCGGCTTCCCGCAGCCGGATCCGGGGGACGGCGCTCAGAACGGATACCACCGCACCGCCGTGTCGCCGTCGCGCAGTGAGGCCACCCGGCGGCGGAATTCCGCGAGGGCCTTCGGATTGGCCGGTGCGTGCTGGGACACCCACGCACAGCTGGCCGTCTCCCGGGCCCCGCGGAGCACCGCGCAGCCCTCCCACTCGCGGACGTCCCAGCCGTAGGCGGCGGTGAAGGCGTCGTAAGCCTCGGGCGCCAGGCCGTACCGGTCCCGGGACAGCGCCAGCACCACCAGGTCGTGCTCGCGCAGATCCGCGGAGAAGGTCTCCAGGTCGACCAGCACCGGACCGTCCGGGCCGACATGGACGTTGCGCGGCAGCGCGTCGCCGTGGATGGGCCCCGGCGGCAGCCGGGGGACCAGCGCGGCGGCGGCCGCCGCGAAGCCGTCGCGGCGCTCCCGCAGATAGTCGGCGTCGGCCGGATCGATCGCATCGCCCGCGAGCCGCAGCCAGCGTTCGACCCCGCCCAGCAGTTCGCGGGGCGGAAGGGTGAGGCCGTCCGGGGCGGGCAGCGCGTGCACCTGGGCGAGCAGCGGTGCCAGGTCCCGAGGCTCCGCGGGGCGTACGGCATCGGGCAGCCGGTGCCAGAGGGTCACGGGGTGGCCCTCGACCAGGCGCGCCGCGGGCTCGGCGGCCCGTACGGCGGGGACGCCCGAGGCGGCCAGCCACCGGGCGACGGCCACCTCGCGCTCCGCCCGGTCCCTCAGTTCCGGGTTCCGCACGGCGTCCCGGCCGACCTTGACCACCAGGTCGCCGACGGCGAACACCGCGTTCTCACCCATCGCGAGCAGCTCCGCACCGCCGGACAGCCCGGCAGCGGTCAGCACCTCACGCGCACGCATCTCGTTCATGACTCCGATTTTCGCATCCGTGCAGGCCCGCTTGACGAACCGATGACCCGTCAGCACGATGACGGAGGCCGTCTGAGCGGCCAGAACGGTATGAATCCGATGTATTGACACAAGGGGGCGGATTCGTGACATTGGCGAGTGCAACCGTACGTTCCGGGAGGGACGGTCCGCCCGGAAGCCCGCAGGACAAACGGTCCCGGCCGGTCAACCGGAGCGCCGGTACCTGGTTCCTGGTGCTGCCCGCGCTGATCCCGATCCTGGTCCTGAGCGTCGGCCCCCTGCTCTACGGCATCGCACTGGCCTTCACCGATGCCCAGTCCGGCCGCACCCGCTCCACCCAGTGGGTGGGCGGGCTGAACTTCCAGGACCTGCTCCACGACACCCTTTTCTGGGACTCGTTCCGGATCGGTCTGGTCTGGGCGTTCGGCGTCACCGTCCCGCAGTTCGTACTGGCCCTCGGCCTCGCCCTGCTGCTCAACCAGAATCTGCGGCTGCGCTGGCTGGCGCGGGCCCTGGCGATCATCCCGTGGGCGATGCCCGAGGTGGTGGTGGGCCTCATGTGGCGGCTCGTCTACAACCCGGACGCGGGCATCCTCAACGAGACCATCCGCGATCTCGGCCTGGGCGACGGCCGGGACTGGCTCACCGGGCTCGCCACCGCCCTGCCCGCCGTGATCGTCGTGGGCGTCTGGTCCGGCATGCCCCAGACCACCGTCGCCCTGCTCGCCGGGCTGCAGAACACCCCGCACGAACTCCACGAGGCGGCCGCCCTGGACGGAGCCGGTGCCTGGCGCCGCTTCCGTACCGTCACCTGGCCGGTGCTCAGGCCCGTCGCGCTCTCCATCACCGCGCTCAACTTCATCTGGAACTTCAACTCCTTCGCCCTGGTCTACGTACTGACCAACGGCGGACCCGGCGGACGCACCCGGCTGCCGATGCTCTTCGCGTACGAGGAGGCCTTCCACTACGGGCAGTTCGGGTACGCGGCGGCGATGGGCTGTGTGATGGTCGCGGTGATCTCCGTGATCCTCGCGGTGTATCTGGCCGGCCGGATCAGGGGAGGCGAGGACCGATGAGCATGCGTACCGGCAGAGCCGCACGCGCCGGACAGTACGCCGCGCTGCTCGGCTACCTCGTCTTCCTGGCGTTCCCGTTCCTGTGGCTGATCTCCACCGCCTTCAAACCGGCCCGCGAACTGGGCTCCCTGCACCCCACCTGGATCCCCGAGAACCCGACGCTCGGCAACTTCCGCGCCGCGTTCGACGAACAGCCGCTGCTCCAGGCCGCCGCCAACTCGCTGATCGCCGCGCTCTGCGCCGCCTTCATCGCGGTCCTCGTCGCCACGCCCATGGCGTACGTGATGGCCCGCCGCCGCTCCAGGCTCTCGACGGCGGCCACCGGATGGGTCGTGATCAGCCAGGCGTTCCCGCTCGTCCTGCTGATCATTCCGCTCTTCCTGATCCTGAAGAACCTCCATCTGATCAACACCCTGTGGGGGCTGATCATGGTGTACGTCGTCTGGGCGCTGCCGTTCGCGCTCTGGATGCTGGTCGGTTACGTACGGGCCGTGCCCGCCGAGCTGGAGGAGGCCGCCGCGGTCGACGGGGCGGGCCGGTTGCGTACGCTCGTCTCGGTCACCGCCCCGCTGCTGGCACCCGGCATCGTCGCCACCGGGCTCTTCGCCTTCATCACCGCGTGGAACGAGCTCTTCTTCGCGCTCGTCCTGCTCAAGACACCGGAGAAGCAGACCTTGCCGGTCGTACTGACCCACTTCATCGGCGCGGAGGGCGCGGCCGACCTCGGGCCGCTCGCCGCCGCCGCCTTCCTCGCCACCCTGCCCTCACTGGTCATCTTCGCGATCATCCAGCGGCGGATCACGGGCGGCATGCTGGCCGGGGCGGTGAAGAACTGATGCGCGCATCCCTGCGGCGGACGGCCGCCGCGGCGGCCACCGCACTGGCCCTGCTGCTCACCGGCTGCGCGGGGACGGACGACGGCGGGGGCGGCAACGGGAGGATCGAGCTCAGCTTCCAGTCGCTGGCCTGGCAGAAGGAGTCCGTCGACGCCAACAAGCAGCTGGTGAAGGAGTGGAACGAAGCCCACCCGGACATCCATGTCAGCTACATCCCGGGCAGCTGGGACACCGTCCACGACCAGCTGCTCACCGCCTTCGAGGGCGACGAGGCGCCGGACATCATCCATGACGCCTCCGACGACCTGGCCGACTTCGCGTACGGCGGCTACCTGGCCGATCTTCGGACGCTCCTCCCCGACCGGCTGACCGCGGACATCCCGCGGCAGAGCTGGTCCACCACCACCTTCGGCGACGGCGTCTACGGAGTGCCGTTCCTCCAGGAGCCGCGCGTCCTGATCGCCAACACCAAGATCCTCGCGGCGTCCGGGGTCCGTATCCCGACGCCCGAACACCCCTGGAGCTGGCCGGAGTTCCGGCAGGTCACCGAAGAACTGACAGGGAAGGGGCGGTACGGCATCGCCTGGCCGCTCAAGGAACCGGTCTCCGTCACACTGAACCTGGGGCTCTCCGCGGGCGGCAAGCTCTTCCACCGCGGCGCCGACGGCAAGGTGACCATCCGTGCGGGCGAGGGCGACCGGATCGTCCCCGACACCATCCACGCCCAGGTCAACACCGACCGCAGTGCGGCGCGCACCGCGCTCGGCATGGGGGGTTCCGACACCCTTCCCGGGTTCTTCGGCGGCAAGTACGCGATGGTTCCGCTGGGCTTCTCGTACCGTCAGCAGGTCGTCGAGCAGGCCCCCGAGGGCTTCGAGTGGACGGTCCTGCCGGCTCCCGCGGGCAGCGCGGGCCTGGCCCAGGGGGTCAGTCCGCAGACCCTGTCCGTCTCGGAGGCCAGCCCGCACAAGAAGGAGGCCGCGCAGTTCATCGACTTCCTGCTGCGGCCGCCGAACATGGTGCGGCTGGCCAAGGGCGACTGGATGCTCCCGACCGGCACCGCGGCGCTCGCCGACCCGTCCCTGCACACCGCCGAGAACGGCTGGGCGACCGGTGTGGCCGTCGCGAAGGCGCTCCGCCCGGCGCCCGCCCAGTCGGTGCGCGGCTACCCGGAGTGGAAGGACAAGGTCGCCACGCCCGCCCTCCAGGAGTACTACAGCGGGGCCATCGGGGCGGACGAACTGAGGAAGCGATTGGTCGACGACGGGAACCGGGTCCTGGCCCGCTACCAGCGCTGAGGCGTCCCGCCCCGAAGCACATCCCGCCCCGAAGCACTCCCCGCCGACGCCGGCGGGGAGTGCTTCGTACTTCCGGCCGATTCAGTTTCATGGGCCAAGCGGTACTCGCCGGGGTCACCCCTCGATTACCGACCGGTACGTTTCTTTCGGTGGGTAACCGAAAGTGTCCGGGGAATCTCCCGCAGGCGCCGTCCCGGATTCCTGGCATTCTCCGACGTCGGCGATTCAGACATTCAACGGCCTGAATCAGCCTCTTCAGGCCCTTGTGCCCGTGCACCCGGTACCGGTATGGAGTCCACGTCCACCCTGGTCACTTGGTGTTCCGTCAGGCGCCCCCGCACCGGCCGAAGGTTGCCGAAAACTGAACGCTCTGCCGCTTTCCGAAAAAATGAAGTCATTGACAATTCGTTTCGCGCTGAGCTTCACTCCTTTCGGCGGTGAGCGGCACTGAATTCCCTGTCCGAGGCGGGGTGTTGGTGTCGTGAGCGGCTCAAGTCATGCCCGTCGGAATGCAAATTCAGAGTAAAAGATGGAGGTGCTGTTGTGAAGTTCCTTTTCTTGCTCAAGGACAAGATGACGCCGGAGAAGAGCCTGAAGGCGTACGCCTGGTACCACTGGTACTAAGCCGACAGGCGGTCCTTCGTTCCGAGGGACACGGTCAGTCGATTCGGGCCCGTGTCCGGCCAGGCCTCATCGGCCCGCCGGGCGCGGGCCCTTCCCGCTTCTTGGAGACCACCGATGTACATGTCCGGTACCGGCAGCCGCGCCCG
This sequence comes from Streptomyces sp. NPDC127117, assembly GCF_042677325.1. NCBI lineage: Bacteria > Bacillati > Actinomycetota > Actinomycetes > Kitasatosporales > Streptomycetaceae > Streptomyces > Streptomyces sp. NPDC127117. Next base: position 55,529 of record NZ_JBHXTM010000044.1, on the reverse strand, counting down.
GGACGTCGTCTTCGCGCCGAGACTCCAGGCGCTCCTGCGAGATCACCGGGGCGAGGAGGTCTTCCGCCTCGATCCCGGCACCGTCGGTGTGGCCGGGGCCGAGCTGACCGACCGGATACTCGCCGCCAGGCCGGCCACCGAGGACGAGCGCCCCACGTTCAAGCCCCTGCACGGGCGGTCCATCCCGCGCACCGAGGCGTCCACGGTCATGCAGGCCATCGGCCGGGACGTCCGGACGGCGCTGAAGAAGCCCGTCGGGAAGGTCGACCTCTCCGGTGAATGGCCGCACGTGGGCCATGTGTTCCTGCGCGATCTGGTCCTGGAGGGCGACCCGTACCGGCTGCGCATCCTCATGGACCGCGCGCTGGAGCTCACGCCGAAACTCACCTGGACGGTCATCGCCGCGGGGGCGGCACTGCCGGGCCGTCTCCGCCCCGGCGCATCCGTCTCCGCCATCGCGGGCCTGACCGCCGAGGCCGGGAACTACAGCGACCGCCGCTACGCGATGGGGCTCTACCGGCGGGCGGCGGCCCCGGTCTGCTTCACCGTCTCGACGCTCGTCGCCAACGCGCTCTGGCTCGGATCGCCCTTCGACGACGACACCTCGAACCGGAACATCCTGTACGAGGCCATGCGTCTGCTGCCGCCCTCCTGGAACATCCTGCGAAGGGCGTCACCCGAGTACCCGGCCCTCGATTCCCGGATCGGCGCGGCCGACGACATCCTGCTCCTGCCGCTGCTGAGCCACCGGGATCCCGCGCTCTGGGACGACCCCGACGAGTTCCGCCCAGAGCGCTGGGACAGCCTCGACCCCGACGACCAGCCCGGCTACCTCCCCTTCGGGCATGCCTCCGAACGCTGTTGGGGCCGGCACATGGTGATGCCGCTCGCCGAGATGCTGCTCGACATGCTGCGCGGCGACGGTCTGACGGCGAGTCCGGAGCAGACCGCGGCGAAGGTTCCGCTCGCCGGACTGATGGGGGTCGCCGACGTCCGGGTCGTCCGCCCCTGAGGATCCGCGACCGGCCCCCGTACCCGAGTCCGAACTCAATTTGATGACCTCGTGAGGGCTCTGTGAACGCGGGGGTGGAATCCAGCCGTCCCCCCGTCCGGCCGCACGGTCGGACGGGGTTCGTCTTCCCGCATGCGAAGTGCGCCGGTCGAGCCGTAACCCCGGTCCGTGGGGCGGATGTTGCGGCGACGGTGCCCGACTTGGGCGCGGCTGGCCGGTTTCTTATTACGAAACTTTGTTGAGTAAGTCACAGCCGCATGAAGGTCTTGATCTGGGCGCGTCAATCGGCGAGGGTTTCGAGCCAACCCCCGGAGATCTTCCGGCCGGGGGTCAATCCCCCCACAAAGAATGACGAGGAGACCCCTCTTCATGGCAATTCACAAGCGCGCACGCCGGATCAAGCTGACCGCAGCGATAACCGCGGTGGCCGCGGCCGCCGGAGTCACCCTGCTCAACACCTCGCTCGCCGGCGCCACCCCCGCTTCCGCGATGGGCACCGTCTACGGCGCCAACGCGGCGAACGCCGTCTCGGGCAGCTACATCGTCATGCTGAACGAGAAGGCCGACAAGGCGGAGCTCGCCAAGGAGTACGGCGGCAAGCTGAAGCGCAACTACAGCTCCGCCATCAACGGCTTCTCCGCCAGCGGCCTTTCGCTCACCGAGGCCAAGCGCCTGGCGGCCGACCCGGCCGTGTCCAAGGTCGTCCAGAACAAGAAGTTCCACATCGACGAGACCCAGGACAACCCGCCGTCGTGGGGCCTGGACCGGATCGACCAGACCGAGACGGCCGGCGACAACGCGTACACCTACCCGGACAGCGCGGGCGAGGGCGTCACCGCGTACGTCATCGACACCGGTGTCCGTACCACGCACAACGAGTTCGAGGGCCGGGCCAGCTCGGGCTACGACGCCGTGGACAACGACGACAGCGCCGACGACGGCAACGGCCACGGCACCCATGTGGCGGGCACCATCGCCGGTGCGACCTACGGTGTGGCCAAGAAGGCCAAGATCGTCGCCGTGCGGGTGCTCGACGACTCCGGCTCGGGCACCACCGAGCAGGTCGTCGCCGGTATCGACTGGGTCACCGAGAACCACGAGGGCCCCTCCGTCGCCAACATGAGCCTCGGCGGCGGCGCGGACGAGGCGCTCGACGCCGCGGTCCAGAAGGCCATCGCCTCCGGCGTCACCTTCGCGGTGGCCGCCGGGAACGACTCCTCCGACGCGAGCGAGAGCTCCCCGGCCCGTGTCCCGGAAGCCATCACGGTCGCCTCGTCCACGGTGGACGACGAGCAGTCGTCGTTCTCCAACTACGGCTCGATCGTGGACATCTACGCTCCGGGCTCGGACATCACCTCGTCCTGGAACGACAGCGACGACGCCTCCAACACCATCTCCGGTACGTCCATGGCGACCCCGCACGTCGTCGGTGCCGCCGCCGTCTACCTCGCCGGCCACCCGGACGCCACGCCGGAGGAGGTCGCCACCGCGCTGACCGACGGAGCCACCCCCGACGCGATCTCCAACGCGACCGAGGGCACCCCCAACAAGCTGCTGAAGGTCGTCGAGTAAACGACCCCGCAGCCGTGACCGGGTGAAGGATGCCCGGCACAACGGAATCGGCGTCCGCCGCGCCCTCCCCCACGGGGCGCGGCGGCCGCTCCGTGCTGAGAGATCGTCCTATGGTGTGCCCATGACGATGTACGCGGCGCTGTTGCGCGGGATCAATGTGAGCGGCCACAAAAGGGTTCCGATGGCCGAACTCCGTTCGTTGCTCACCGAACTGGGACACGGGGACGTCCATACCCATCTGCAGAGCGGCAACGCCGTCTTCAGCAGTGCTTCGGACGACGAGAACGCACTCGCCGCCGAGCTGGAGCAGGCGATCGAGAAGCGGTTCGGCTTCCCCGTACCCTGCCTGGTCCGGGACGGCGCCTACCTGGCCGCAGTTGCGGCGGCCTGCCCGTTCCCGGCCGCCGAACTCGAAGGCAGGCAACTCCACATCACGTACTACGACCGGCCCGTCGACGCCGACCGCTTCGCCCGGATCGACCCGGCGGATTATCTCCCCGAGGCGTTCGGCCTCGGTGATCGCGCGCTCTACCTCTACGCCCCCGACGGACTGGGCCGCTCGAAGCTCGCCGACGCACTGTCCCGGACCTCCGTGACCAAGGGGCTCGTCGCCACCTCGCGCAACTGGAACACGGTGGAGAAGCTGGTGCGGATGACAGCACCACCGGGAGCGGCACAGGACGGACCGGCACACGGCAGACCCGCGCACGACGGAGCCCCGGCATGACCGAACCGTCCCCCGGCGTGGCGGCGGCGGTCGAGGGCGAGCTGCGCCTCCTGGACCCGGCCGTGCGCGCCTCCGCCGACCTCCTCGCCGAGGTGCTGCACCCCGACTACCGTGAGATCGACTCGTCCGGCCGGGTCTGGGACCGCGACACCATGATCGCCTCGCTCACCGCGGCGGACGCCCCGCGCCCCGGCCAGATGACCGCGTCCCGGATGAGCGGGGTCCAGCTCGCCGACGGCCTCGTCCACCTCACCTACGACACCGAGACGAAGGGACACCTGGCCCACCGCAGCTCGGTGTGGCGGCTGACCGAATCGGGCTGGGAGCTGTACTTCCACCAGGCGACCCCGTTCGGCTCCGCCGCGGATGCCGGTCCGGACACCGGCACCAGCGGCTAGCGGTCAGCGGCCGGCGGTCGGCTCGACGCGCTGCGCCCGCGCTGCCCGCGCCGCCCACCGGCCGTCCGTGCGGGAGATCTTCACCGGATGCCCGAAACAGTGGCTGACCCGGTCCGTGGTCAGTACCTCGTCCGCAGGACCCGAGGCCAGGCAGCGGCCGCCCCGCAGCAGCAGCGCATGCGTGGTGGACGCGGGCAGTTCCTCCAGATGATGGGTGACCAGGACCGTAGCCAGCTCGGGATGTTCCTCGCGCAGCACGTCCAGACTGTCGAGCAACTGCTCACGCGCGGCGAGATCCAGACCGGTGGCCGGTTCGTCGAGCAGCAGCAGCCGGGGCTGCGGCATCAGAGCGCGGGCGATGAGCGTACGACCCCGCTCGCCCTGCGACAGCGCGGGCCAGCGCGACCCCGACTTACCGCCCATGCCCAGCATCTTCAGCAGCCGCTCCGCCCGGTCCCGCTGCTCCTCGCTCACCGACCGGCGCGGCACCGGCTCCACCGAGTTGGTCAGACCGGTCAGCACCACCTCGTGCACCGACAGCGGAGAACGCAGCGGATGCCGCGGATTGACATGCCCGAGCAGTGACCGCAGCTCCCGCAGATCGACCCGGCCGAGGGTACGTCCCAGGACCTCCACCACCCCCCGGGTGGGATGGTTCACCGCGCCGAGCAGCCCCAGCAGGGTGCTCTTCCCGGCACCGTTGGCGCCGAGCAGCGCCCAGTGCTCACCGCTCCGCACGGTCAGCGAGACCGAGTCGAGCAGCACATTGCCTTCCCGCACGAGCGAGACACCGTCGGCCCGGATCACCGGGACTGCGGCTTCGTCGGCAGCCTGCCCCGGTGCGGGAGCGGCGGCAGGGGCGGGGACGGTGGAAGTGACAGGAATGGTGGCCACGTGCGGGTACTCCCTCTTCATGCGGGTGCGAGCGCCTCCAGGCTGCTCAGGTCCTCGGCGGACAGCCGGATCTCCCGGGCCCCCAGGTTCTCCGCCAGATGGACGGTCGAACCGGTGCCCGGGGTCGGGCACAGCACGGGGGACCGGTGCAGCAGCCAGGCGAGGGCGATCTGCCCGCGGGTGGCACCGTGCCGATCGGCGATCCCGGCGAGAGCCGCTGCGGCATCGCCGGTCAGAGCGCCGTTGGCCAGCGGGAACCAGGGCAGAAAGGCCAGGCCGTGGGCCTCGCACACCTTCAGTACCGCGTCCGAGGAACGGTCGAGGAGATTGAACCGGTTCTGCACCGAGGCGATCCCGGTCAGGGAGAGAGCCTGCTCCAGCTGGTCGGCGGTAAGGGTGTCCAGACCGATGTACCGGATCTTACCTTCCTGCCGCAGCGCATCCAGCGTGCCCAACTGGTCGGCCATCGGTACCTCCGGGTCCAGCCGGTGCAGCTGGTAGAGGTCGATCCGGTCCGTCCGCAGCCGTCGCAGACTGGCCTCGCACATCGCCCGCAACTGCTCCGGCCGACCCGCGACGTGCCAGGCGGCATCGCTCGTGCGCACCACCCCGCCCTTGGTCGCGATCACCAGATCGTCGCGGTACGGGTGGAGCGCCTCGGCGACGAGCTCCTCGGCCAGCCCCGGCCCGTAGTTGTCGGCGGTGTCGAAGAGCGTGACCCCCTGCTCGGCGGCCGCCCGCAACACGGCCACGGCATCCTCCCGCTCGCCGCGCGGCCCCCAGTATCCGGGTCCGGTCAGCTGCGCGGTGCCGTGGCCGAGCCGCCGTACGGGCACCTCGCCGCCGAGCAGGAACGTATCGTCGAGCGGCCGTGGCATGGATGACATCCCGCAATGCTAGAACCATGCCCCGCCCGGCAATCCGCCACCGCCCCGACCCTCGTTCCGGTCCGGTCGGGGAACGGCCTGGCGAGCGCCGGGGCCGGATACCGGGGCCGGCTCAGGTGGTGACAGTGAGGATTGCCGAGCCGGTCGTCCGGTGCGCCGCGTCCTCGGCGTACACCCGGAAGTACAACGTCCGGCCGGCCGCCAGGCGGAACGTGAACGAGTTGCCGGTCAGCAACGGCCCCGAAGCCCGGATGAAGCACGGCCCATCGGCAGTCGTGGGCCCGCTGCAACCCCCCTCGCGATACCCCGTCGTCACCGTGTCGGCCACGTCCTTCGGATCCCACCGGACGGTGACCTGCTCGGTGGCCGCGTCATAGCTGTACACCAACCCGGTCGGTGCCGGCGCCGCCGCGGCCCGGGTGATCCCGGCCGGCGCGGCCACCGCCGGAACGGTGGTGGCTCCCCCCGCCGCCACCAGCGCGATGAGCACCGCCGCCGCGCGGCGGGCGATCCGTATGCGGTCTCGCATGTTCCCTCCAGGATGCCGGTCGATCGGACCGGGGGAACGGTACGAGCGCGGCCGAAGACATGGATGGCCGCGGGCGGACGGCGGGATGACGAACAGCTGAAGCCTTGCCCGAACGAGAGGCCCTTGACGGGGCGTACTCCCGGGTCCGTCCGGCGGTTTCCCCGGCCATCCCCCGATACAGCGGTGTGAGCTTCCTGGAGGCGTGGTTCGACGACGTCGAAATCCGTCACCCCGAGATCGCGGAGCTGGTCGGCCAGGGGGGTGCCCACGCCGCCGACGGTGATCGCGGCATGTTCGCCCAGCGCAACGGCGGCAACCACATCCGCGTCCACCTGATCCAGCGTGTCCCGGCCGACTGGATCCGGGCAAGCGGCCTGACGCCCCGGGACACCGACGGAATCCGCTCCCTGCTCCTGGAACGCTTCGCCCACTGGTCGCCCGCCATGCGCCGGCTGATCAGCGACAACGACGGCCCCTACACCAGCCGCCCGATCCTCGCCCTGCCCGTCCCGCACACCTGGGAACACAACCCCACGGTGACCCTGCTCGGCGACGCCGCCCACCTGATGCCCCCGCTCGGCGTCGGCGTCAACCTCGCCATGCTCGACGCCGCCGACCTGGCCCTCGCCCTCGCCGACGCGGCCACCGTCGACGACGCCATCCATACCTACGAAAAGACCATGCTTCCCAGGTCGACCGAGATGGCCCGGCTCCTTGAGGGCGGCGCCGAGCAACTGCTGACCACCGAGATGCCCGACTGACGCAAGCGGTGTCGAAGCCGCTGTTCCGGAGGTCTGCCGGCCGGGCCATGCCGAGCGGGACTGCGAGCAGGGTGCGTCACCGCGGTGCGGTGGACGGGGTCCGTCAAGGCCGCGCGCGCCGAGCATCCCTAACGAGGGAAGTGTGTGCGCATAACTGCACTTGGCTGGTGTGCACGCATACGCCATCCCTACGGTCGTCCGTACCCGACTCACTGGTTGCGACAGGGGCGTACCCGCGATGGCGAAGACGATGACGATCAACGTGTACCAGGAGTGCTGCCCGGCCGCCGACCTCCGCCGGGTGGGTGCGTGCCGCCTCTGTCCCGGCAGGCAGACGATATCCGCGGCCGACAGCACGACGGAACGTCTGCACTGCGTCTGTCTCTGCCACACCCACCCGCGAGAGAGGACGGCACCATGAAGTGTGCCAAATGCGGCAACCAGATGAGTCGGAACGTCGGCGGTTGGTGGACGTGCTGGGGCTGCGGGAACACCCAGCCACCCGGATATACGGATGCCGGTGAACTGCCCCTGGTGCAATCGGCAATTGGGACCGTCACGGGCGGGGCGGCGCCGGTGCGCCGCGTGTCCGTACGAGATCGGCGTCGACGCGTGGACGTTCCACCTGGAACTGCTCGCCGAGCTGGAGGCCGACGAGAGAGCGTTCTTCGAGCGTGTGCGACAGCGCACCGAGCGCCTGCGGTCGCTGATGCCGGCATGGCAACGGACTCGCACTCGCTGAGCACAGCCCCTGCTCGCGGCCGCTGATCACGCCGGCCGGCGTGCGGGCGGGTCCTGCCCCGCCCGCATCCCAGCCCGCCGGAGTCCGGCTCCCGGCCGCGATCGGATCGGCTTGCGGAGCGTGTCGCTTTTCTTCAATCCGGGGGCGGAACGCGGTCATAGCCTGAGGGGCATGAAGAACGAGCACGCGCACATGACCGAAGTCGCCGCCGAGGCGGCCCGTATCGCCCGATCCATCAGCGCCGGGCAGCTCGACGCGCCGAACACGCCCTGCGGCGACTGGGACGTGCGCGGGCTCGTCAACCACTGGGTGCTGTACACCTCCCACGGCCTGGAGCACCGGGCCCTGCGCACGGATCTTCCGGAGGAGCTCACCACGCGTGACTTCACCGCCGACGCCGACTGGGCGCAGCAGTACGCCGAACAGCTGGACCGTGCCGTTGCCGCCTGGGCGGACCCGGCGGTCTGGGAGGGCGAGGTCGACCTCGGGGGATCGGCCTCGCCCGCCGCCGACATCGCCGCGATGCTCATCGAGGAGACGGCCCTGCACGGGTGGGACGTGGCCCGTGCCGTGGGGGAGGAGTTCCGGCTCTCCGACGAGGCGGCCGCCTACGTGCTCGGCGTCGTCGACAGCACCGCCGCGCTCTACCGGCAGTACGACGGCTTCGCCGACGAGGTGACGGTGCCCGCATCGGCGTCGGCGTTCGAGCGGGCGTTGGCCCACAGCGGACGAGACCCGCGTTGGACGGGAACCTCCTCCGCCTGAGCGCGTCCCCGCCCGATCACCCGGATGCCTCCTGCGGCAGCGGGGCACGCGAGCCCGGCATGATCATGATCCGGACGAAAGCCCCTAGTCCTGCCAGTAGAAGAGCAGGGTTTCGACGTTCAGGGGTTCGCGGCTGCCGAAGTAGTAGACGCAGAGTCCGGTCACCCGGATCGCGGCCGTGGCCGGGTCTATCCAGCGGAAGCCGGCCGACTCCAGGGCGGTGCGGGCCGTGCGGGTCGTCCGGTCGTCCTCGTCCGAGGTGACGAAACGGCCCAGGGTGCTGACGGAGAGTTCGCTCTCGCCGGACCTGATGACGTGGTAGGTGCCGCCGCCCTGCCTGTTGGCCTCACCGCAGGAGACCGGGGGCTCGGGTGTCAGGCCCGCCGCGGTGAGCGCTGTCATGGCCCGGCGGAGCCGGCCGTCCTCGTCAGGCGGGGGGAGCGGGGCGGCGCAGATGGCTTCCACCCGCCAGCGGGGGTCGCTGTTCTCCTCGCAGTCGTGGCCGTACTCCTGGAGGATCGCGCCGCGCAGTTCGTCGTCAAGGGAGTCCACCTCCACCCGGGGGCGGCCCAGCGAGTCGTATATCGCCCGGGTCTCGGCGGCGTCGCCGGTCAGGCGGTGCAGGGCGTACGCGGCCCACAGCCTGGCCTCGGGCGTCGGTGCCCCGCCGGGACGGAGGTAGTCGCGGATCCGGGCCGGGTCGGTCAGGAGGGACTGGGCGTTGTAGGCGACCGCGCGGTCGGGGTCCGCGAGTGCGGTGGTGATGTCCTGGCCGGCGCGGTGCAGGGCGCGGACGCGGAAGATACGGTCCTCGGGGCGGGCCTCACCCACGTCGGCCAGGATCGTCCCCGTGCCGTACCGGGCGACCAGCGCGTCCAGTCCGGCCTCGCCGATCGCCCGGAAGCGCGGCCACGGTTGGGCCGCCAGCGTCGCCAGTTCGCCGGCCGCCGAACGGTCACCGAGCAGCCCGCGCGCCTTGAGGATCGCCGCGGGCACACCGTACGAACTCTCCTTCCGCCGGTCCTTGTGGCTGAGCCAGGGCAGGAGTTCCGTGCGGTCCGCGAGGAGGTCCAGGAGTGCGATGCGGACCTCGCCGACGTCGTCGGGGTCGCGGATGCGGGCGATCAGTCCGGCGACGCGGTGCTCCGGCACCCGGCCGGTCAGCGCGATCACACAGGGCCTGCGGCGCCACCACGGATGCGCCGGATCGGCTGCGTACGCGGCGAGTTCGTCCGCGTCGTGCTCGCCCAGGGCCGTGGTGTCGGCCCGGCCGGCCTGCGGGATCAGTGTGTCGATGGTTCGCATCGGGAGATGCTAGCGAGCGGGATGTGCTCGCCGAAGTGGCCCAGTGGATGGGGTCATGAATGGCCCGGAGTGTGGTGCCAATGTCCGGCTAGGGTCGGGACATGAAAACAACCGTCGACTTCTACTTCGACCCGGCTTGCCCGTTCGCCTGGATCACCTCCCGCTGGATGCTGGAGGTCGAGCAGCAGCGCGACATCGATCTCCGATTCCGTGTCATGAGTCTCCACCTGCACAACATCGGCAATGAACTCCCCGACTGGTACCGGGACCTGGTCGACAGGTCCATCGGTCCGGTGCGCGTCGCGGTCGCCGCGGCGGACGCCCACGGCGACGGTGTGCTCCGTGATCTCTACACGGCGATGGGCGTCCGGATCCACCGGCAGAAGAACGAGGACTTCGACGAGGTGATCGCCGAGTCCCTGGCGGAGCTCGGGCTGCCCGCCTCGCTCGCCGACGCCGCACACTCGCAGGCGTACGACGAAGCACTCCGGCGCAGCCATGACGCGGGCAAGGACCCGGAGGCGGACGCGTACGTCGGTACGCCCACGATCCATGTCGACGGGGCGGTGTGGTTCGGGCCCGTCCTGCGGGCGGCACCGAGCGGCGAGGAGGCCGGCCGGCTCTTCGACAGTTTCCGGGTGCTCGCCGGAAGCCCGGACCTCTTCGAGCTCAAGCGGACCCGTACCGGCCGGCTGGACGTGGGGTGAGCGGGGGCCGGGTCAGGCGGTGAGCGCCGCGGGCCGGGCGGCCGCGCCGCGGGCCTCGTCGTAACGGGTCAGCAGCAGTCGCGCCAACTCCGGTGCGGGGCCCAGTACATCGGCCAGCACGTCCGCGCCGGCCGCCCCTTCGGCGATCCGGTCCGGGAGCCGGCCGGGAGCGATGACGTACGGCGCCACCGCCACCCGGCGCACGCCTTCGGCCCGCAGGGCCCGTACCGCGTCCTCGGTACGGGGGAAGCCCCCGGGAGATGTGGCGGAGGCGAACGCAGGCCGCACGGAACACCAACCGGTGTGCCGCAGCTCCCGCGCGATTTCAGCGATCACTGCGATCGCCTCCGGGTCCGTGGAGCCCGCCGAGGCCAGGACGAGCCCGGTCGAGCTTCGGTCACCGGGACGGATCCCGGCCTCTCGCAGGCGCCGTTCCAGCGCCGAGTTCAGCAGCGGTGACGGGCCGAGCACCTCGGCCTGCCCGACCCGCAGCCGGGGCAGCCTGGTCCGGGCCTCGTGCAGCACCGTCGGGATGTCGGACTTGGCGTGGAAGGCCCGGGTGAGGAGGAGGGGGAGGGCGATGACCTCCTGCGCGGCCTTCGTGCCCAGGCGTTCCAGGACCCTAGGCACCGACGGTGCGTTGAAGTCCAGGAAGCCCGTCTCCACGCGCAGCCCCGGCCGCAGCGACCGTACCCGCGCGGTGAGCGCGTGGACGGTCGCCGCGTGCCGAGGATCGCGGCTGCCGTGGGCGATGACGAGGAGCACCGGAGCGGTCATGGTCGTACTCAGTTCTTGACGAGGAGGCCGCGGCTGCGCAGCACCCACCGCTCCAGCGGACTGAAGATCAGCAGGTCGATCGCGATGCCGACGGTGAGGATCAGGATGATGGCGAGGAACACCATCGACATGCTGCTGGTCTCCCGGCCCTGTTCCAGCAACTGGCCCAGGCCCACCCCCAGATCGGGTGAGGAGGCGATGATCTCGGCGGCCATCAGCGAACGCCAGGAGAACGCCCAGCCCTGCTTCAGGCCCGCCAGATAGCCGGGCAGCGCGGCCGGCAGCACGATGTGCCAGGTGCCGCGCAGCCCGGTGGCGCCCAGCGTCCGGCCGGCCCGCAGATGCAGCGGAGGGATCTGGTCGACACCCGAGACCAGACCGTTGGCGATCGACGGGACCGCGCCCAGCAGGATCACCGCGAACATCATCCTGTCGTTGAGGCCCAGCCAGATCACCGCCGGGGGCACCCACGCCACCGAGGGCAGCGACTGGAGCCCGGAGAGCACCGGGCCGATCGCGGCCCGCACCAGCTTGACGCGCGACACCAGCAGTCCCAGGGGAGTGCCGATGACCAGCGCCAGCAGGAAGCCGAGCAGACCGCGCGAGACGCTGGTCCAGATGAAGCCGAGCAGGGTGCCCTGCGCCCAGGCGTCGGTCACCTCGCCCCAGACCAGGGACGGCGACGGCAGCTTGTAGTCGTCGGTGACCTTCGCCCAGATCAGGATCTGCCAGACGGCGAGCACCAGGACCACCGCCACGACCGGCGGCAGCACCTTGCGCACCAGCACCTCGCGGACCGGGGTCCGGCTGACCCGCACCGCGTCGAGTGCGTCCAGCCCCGCCTCCAGGCCCGCCAGGTCCTGGGCGTTGTCCTTGGCGGCGGTCTCAGTGCTGGCCATGTCGGCGGATCTCCCCACGCAGTTCTTCGGTGATCTCTACGGACAGCTCGGCCACCGCGGTGTCCTCGATGCGGCGCGGCTGGTCGATGTCGACCGTCCACTCCCGGGCGACCCGGCCCGGCCGCGACGAGAGCAGGACGACCCGCTCGGCGAGCCGGACCGCCTCGCGCACGTTGTGCGTGACGAAGAGGACCGAGATGTTCGTCTCGCGCCAGATCCGGGTCAGCTCGTCGTGCAGCACGTCCCGGGTGATGGCGTCGAGAGCGGCGAACGGCTCGTCCATCAGCAGCAGTTGGCTGTCCTGGGCGAGCGCGCGGGCCATCGCCACCCGCTGCCGCATGCCGCCCGAGAGCTCATGCACCCGCTTCCCGTACGCCCCGCCGAGCCGTACGAGTTCGAGCAGCCGCTCCGCCTCGGTGCGGCGGTCGGACTTGGGCACGCCGCGCAGCCGCAGCGCGAGTTCGATGTTCTTGCCCGCGGTCAGCCACGGGAAGAGGGCGTGCTCCTGGAACATCAGGGCCGGCCGCCCGCCGGGGGTCTCGATGGACCCCGCGGTCGGGCGGTCGAGTCCGGCCACCAGGTTGAGCAGGGTCGACTTCCCGCACCCGGAGGCGCCCAGGAGGGTGACGAACTCGCCGGGAGCGACATCGAGTGTGATGTCGTCCAGGACGAGCTGCTGCCCCTCCGGTCCGCCGAAGGACTTCGAGACGTGGTCGATGCGGGCGGCGTGCCCGACCGCCGTGCGGTCCTCGGCCTTGGTGAGCGTGGTGGTCGCCATGGTCGTCACCTCCTGGGAATCCTGTTCGGGTGCCGGACGCTCTTACTTGACGCCCAGACCGGCGTCGGCGACCTCGGGCTTGCCCGCGGCCTTGAGGATCTTGTTCAACGGCTTCAGGTCGTAGATGCCCGTCAGGTCCGGCTGCTCCAGCAGACCGGCCTTCACCGCGTGCTCGGCCTCGGCGTCGAGCGTGGCGGCCAGCGGATCGTCGATGAACTGGACGGACTTCCAGGCCGGGTCGAGGATCTCGGCCGGCAGCGCCTTGCCGCTCAGCTCCTTGAGCGCGGTGTTGGCGGAGACCTTCGCCCTGTCCGGGTTGGCGTTGATCCACGCGTTGGTGGCGACCGTGCCGCGCAGCACCGCCTCGACGACGTCCCCGTGCTCGGCGAGGAACTTCTGCGACACGATGATGTTGGTGATCACGAACTTCCTGTCCGGCCACAGCGTCGACTCGTCGAGGAGTTCCTTCGCGCCCTGGGCGACCAGCTTGGAGGCGGTCGGCTCGGGCACCCAGGCACCGTCGATGGAACCCGAACGGTAGGCGTCCGGCGTCACCTTGTTGTCCGTGCGGACCACCGAGACATCGCCCTTGCCGCTGTTGGCGTCGACCTTCCAGCCCTTCTCGGAGATCCAGTTGAGGAAGGCCACGTCCTGGGTGTTGCCGAGCTGCGGGGTGGCGATCTTCTTGCCCTTGAGGTCGTCCAGGGTCTTGATCTTCTTCGGGTTGACGACCAGCTTCACCCCGCCGGACGCCGAACCCCCGATGATCCGCAGGCTCTTGCCCTTGGACTTGGTGAAGCCGTTGATGGCGGGCGAGGGGCCGATGAAGCCGATGTCGATCGAGCCCGCGTTGAGCGCCTCGATCTCGGACGGACCGGCGTTGAACGTCGACGGCTTGACCGCGGTGGAGCCGAGCTCCTTGGCGATGATGCCCTCCTGGATACCGACCAGGGCCGTGGCGTGGGTGAGGTTCGGGAAGTAGCCGATCTTCACGGTGTCCGTGGAGAGCTTCTTGCCGCCGGCCGGGGCGTCCGCCGCCTTGACGCCGTCCTGTTTCGCCTCGGAGCCGTAGCCGCAGGCGGTGAGCGCGACGGCGAGCAACGGGAGGGCGGCGACAGCGGCGAGGCTGCGGCGCAGCGTGGTACGGGGGGCAGGCACGGGAGGTTTTCCTCTCGTTGGCCCGGTGCGCGCGTCCCTCGGTGCTTACGGGGACGCGGCCGGGAGGTCGGCAGGTCTTCGTCTGAACTGGCGGTGCGGGCCGTGCGGTTGGAGCGAGTGGGCGCGCAGGCGGTGCGCGTACGTCATCGCGCACATCGCGCAACCCCGCCCTGGCCGCTGCCGAGGGCGCCGCTGCCGATGCGGCCGCCCTCCTTCGCGAACGTGGAGAAGATGTCGATGGTCATCAGAAGTCCCACTCCGCGTCGTCCGCGGGCGCCGCACCGGACTCGGCCGCGGCGGCGAACGAGGCGCCCGCCATGCCGGCCGTCAGCGTGGTGCCGTCCGCCGGGTCGATCAGCAGAAACGATCCGGTGCGCCGGGAGTCCGCGTACGCGTCGAGCGCGAGCGGCTCCGCGGTACGGACGACGACCCGGCCGATGTCGTTGGCGACGAGCTGTCCGGGCGCCGGGTGCTGGGAGAGGTCGTCCAGCGTGAGGCGCGAGGGGATGTCCTTGACGATCGCCTTGACCGTGCGGGTGGTGTGCTTGAGCAGCACCCGCTGGCCGACGGAGAGCGGCTGGTCCGCGACGTGGCAGACGGTCGCCTCGACGTCCCTCGTGACCGCCGGCGCGTCGTCGGCCGGTGCGATCAGGTCGCCGCGCGAGATGTCGATGTCGTCGGCCAGCCGGATGGTCACCGACTGGGGCGCCCAGGCGATGTCCACGCTCTCGCCGAGCGCGTCGATCCCGGCGATCGTCGAGGTACGGCCGGACGGCAGTACGGTGACGGCCTCGCCCACCCGGAACGCGCCGGCGGCGATCTGGCCCGCGTAGCCCCGGTAGTCGGGGTGCTCCGCGGTCTGCGGCCGGATCACGTACTGGACCGGGAACCGGGCGTGGCAGGCGGTGAGGTCATGGCTGACCGGCACCGTCTCCAGGTGCTCCAGGACCGTCGGCCCGCCGTACCAGTCCATGTGCGCGGACGGCTCCACGACGTTGTCACCGGCCAGCGCGGAGATCGGGATCGCGGTGATCTCCGGGACGCCCAGCGAAGCGGCGTACGCGGTGAACTCCTCGGCGATCGCGGCGAACACCGGCTCCGCGTAGTCGACCAGGTCCATCTTGTTGACGGCCAGCACCACGTGCGGCACCCGCAGCAGCGCCGCGACGGCGGCGTGCCGGCGGGTCTGCTCGACGACCCCGTTGCGGGCGTCGACCAGCACGACGGCCAGCTCGGCCGTCGAGGCGCCGGTCACCATGTTCCGGGTGTACTGCACATGCCCCGGGGTGTCGGCCAGGATGAACCGGCGCCGCGGTGTCGCGAAGTAGCGGTAGGCGACATCGATGGTGATGCCCTGCTCGCGCTCGGCCCGCAGCCCGTCGGTCAGCAGCGCCAGGTCGGGCGCCTCCTGGCCCCGGCTGCGCGAGGCGTGCTCGACGGCCTCCAGCTGGTCGGTGAGGACCGACTTGGAGTCGTGCAGCAGACGTCCCACGAGGGTGGACTTGCCGTCGTCGACGGACCCCGCGGTGGCGAACCGCAGCAGGGTGGTGGTCGACAACTGCTCCGCATGCTGGGTGTGTGTGGACATTTAGAAGTACCCCTCGCGCTTACGGTCTTCCATCGCGGCCTCGGACATCTTGTCGTCGGCACGCGTCGCGCCCCGCTCGGTGAGCCGGGAGGCGGCGATCTCGGTGATCACGTCGTCCAGCGTCGTCGCGTCCGAGTCGACGGCGCCGGTGCACGACATGTCGCCGACCGTGCGGTAGCGCACCTGCCGGGTCTCGACGCTCTCGTGGTCCTTGGGACCGCCCCAGTCACCGGCGGTGAGCCACATGCCGTTGCGGTTGAAGACCTCGCGCTCATGGGCGAAGTAGATCTGCGGGAGCTCGATGCCCTCGCGGGCGATGTACTGCCAGACGTCCAGCTCGGTCCAGTTGGAGATCGGGAACACCCGGACATGCTCACCGGGGGCGTGCCGGCCGTTGTACAGCTGCCACAGCTCGGGGCGCTGGCGGCGCGGATCCCACTGGGAGAACTCGTCGCGCAGCGAGAAGACCCGCTCCTTGGCGCGCGCCTTCTCCTCGTCGCGGCGCCCGCCGCCGAACACCGCGTCGAAGCGGTGCTGCTGGATCGCCTCGGTCAGCGGAACGGTCTGCAACGGGTTGCGGGTGCCGTCCGGGCGCTCGCGCAGCTTCCCGGCGTCGATGTACTCCTGCACGGAGGCGACATGGAGCCGCAGCCCGTGCCGGGCCACCGTACGGTCGCGGTACTCCAGCACCTCGGGGAAGTTGTGCCCGGTGTCGACGTGCAGCAGGGTGAACGGCACCGGCGCGGGCGCGAACGCCTTGAGCGCCAGATGCAGCATCACGATGGAGTCCTTGCCGCCGGAGAACAGGATCACCGGCCGCTCGAACTCGCCCGCCACCTCGCGGAAGATGTGCACGGCCTCGGACTCCAGGGAGTCCAGGTGGCTGAGTGCGTACGGATTGTCGGTGCCTTCGGACACGGTCGCGACGGTCGTCATGCCGCACCCCTCTCGCTCAGCAGCGCGTACAGCTCCGCCGCGGACTCCTGCACGGTCTGCCGGTGCGACTCGATCCGCAGGTCGGGCGACTCGGGCGCCTCGTAGGGGTCGTCGACCCCGGTGAGGCCGCTGATCTCGCCCGCCGCCTGCTTGGCGTAGAGCCCCTTCACATCGCGTTCGGAGCACACCTCGACCGGGGTCGCGACATGGACCTCCAGGTACGCGGTGCCCTCGGTCCGGTGCCGCTTGCGCACCGCGTCCCGGCTGTCCGCGTACGGGGCGATGACCGGGACCAGCACCTTCACGCCGTTGGCCGCCAGCAGCTCGGCGACGAAGCCGATCCGCTGGACGTTGGTGTGGCGGTCCTCGCGGGAGAAGCCGAGGCCCGCGGAGAGGAACTCCCGGATCTCGTCGCCGTCGAGCACCTCCACGCGGTGGCCCTCGCCGCGCAGCCGCCCGGCGAGTTCGTACGCGATGGTGGTCTTGCCCGCGCTCGGCAGACCGGTCAGCCAGATGGTGGCTCCCGTCTCCGTCACGCTCATCGAAGTCTCCTGATCAGTCGTCATCAGTCGTGCAGCCCGCACTCGGTCTTGCCCCGGCCGGCCCAGCGCCCGGCCCGTGCGTCCTCGCCCTCCAGCACCCGGCGGGTGCAGGGCGCGCAGCCCACGGAGGCGTAACCGTCCATCAGCAGCGGGTTGGTGAGTACGCCGTGCTCCGCGACGTACGCGTCGACGTCGTCCTGCGTCCAGCGGGCGATCGGCGAGACCTTCACCTTCTGCCGCTTCGCGTCCCAGCCGACGACCGGCGTGTTCGCCCGGGTGGGGGACTCGTCTCGGCGCAGCCCGGTCGCCCAGGCCGTGTACCCGGTCAGGCCCTCCTGGAGCGGCTTGACCTTGCGCAGCGCGCAGCACAGGTCGGGGTCGCGGTCGTGCAGCTTCGGCCCGTACTCGGCGTCCTGCTCGGCCACCGTCTGCCGGGGCGTGAGGGTGATGACGTTGACGTCCATCACCGCCTCGACCGCGTCACGGGTGCCGATCGTCTCCGGGAAGTGGTAGCCGGTGTCGAGGAAGACCACGTCCACGCCGGGGAAGACGCGCGAGGCGAGGTGGGCGACGACCGCGTCCTCCATGGAGGAGGTGACGCAGAACCTCCCGCCGAAGGTGTCGGCGGCCCACTTCAGGATCTCCGGCGCGGAGGCGTCCTCCAGCTCACGGCCGGCCCGGGCGGCCAGGGTCTCCAGGTCCTCGGTCCGTAGAGTGTCCGTCATATCCCGTCCCCTTCAACGTCGTTGCGCTGCAGTCCCCGGGTCAGCAGACCCAGGAACTTGAGCTGGAACGCGCGGTTGCAGGAGGCACATTCCCAGGCGCCGTGGCCGCTCTCGTGCGGGCGCAGGTCCTCGTCCCCGCAGTACGGGCAGTAGAACGGCGCGGCGCGTTCGCTCATGACAGCGACTCCGCGCCGGCCCGCGCCGCCCAGGTCGCGAAGCGCTCGCCGTCCTCGCGCTCCTCCAGGTAGTGGCCCAGGACCCGCTCGACGTAGTCGGGCAGCTCGGCCGAAGTGACCTTCAGGCCACGGACCTTGCGGCCGAACCCGGCCTCCAGGCCCAGGGCGCCGCCCAGGTGCACCTGATAGCCCTCGACCTGGTTGCCGTCCTCGTCCAGGACCAGCTGGCCCTTGAGGCCGATGTCGGCGGTCTGGATGCGGGCGCACGCGTTGGGGCAGCCGTTGATGTTGATGGTGAGCGGCTCGTCGAACTCCGGCAGGCGGCGCTCCAGTTCATCGATCAGCGCGGCGCCGCGCGCCTTCGTCTCGACGATGGCCAGCTTGCAGAACTCGATGCCGGTGCAGGCCATCGTGCCGCGCCGGAACGGCGAGGGCCGCACCTGGAAGTCGAGCGCCTCCAGGCCGGAGACCAGGGAGTCCACCTGGTCCTGCGCCACATCGAGGATGATCATCTTCTGCTCGACGGTGGTACGCAGCCGGTCCGAGCCGTGCGCCGCCGCGAGGTCGGCGATCTTGGCGAGCGTGGAGCCGTCCACCCGGCCGACCCGGGGGGCGAAGCCGACGTAGTAGCGGCCGTCCTGCTGCTGGTGCACGCCCACGTGGTCGCGCCAGCGGCTGCTGGGCTGCTCGGGTGCGGGGCCGTCGGTCAGCGGGCGCTTCAGGTACTCGTCCTCCAGCACCTGGCGGAACTTCGCCGGGCCCCAGTCGGCCATCAGGAACTTCAGCCGGGCGCGGTTGCGCAGCCGCCGGTATCCGTAGTCGCGGAAGATGCCGACGACCCCGGCCCAGACGTCCGGAACCTCGTCCAGCGGCACCCAGGCGCCCAGCCGCTCGGCGAGCCGCGGGTTGGTGGAGAGTCCGCCGCCCACCCAGACGTCGAAGCCCGGACCGTGCTCGGGGTGGACCACGCCGACGAACGCGATGTCGTTGATCTCGTGGACCACGTCCTGCACCGGCGAGCCGGAGATCGCGGTCTTGAACTTGCGCGGCAGGTTGGAGAATTCCTTGTTGCCGATGTACCGGTCGTGGATCTCGTCGACGGCGGGCGTGCCGTCGATGATCTCGTCGGAGGCGATGCCGGCCACGGGGGAGCCGATGATCACGCGGGGGCAGTCGCCGCACGCCTCGGTGGTGGAGAGCCCGACGGCCTCCAGCCTCTCCCAGATCGCCGGCACGTCCTCGATGCGGATCCAGTGCAGCTGGATGTTCTGCCGGTCGGTGATGTCCGCGGTGCCGCGTGCGTACTCCTGAGAGATCTCGCCGATCACCCGCAGCTGTGCGGTGGTCAGCCGGCCGCCGTCGATCCGGACCCGCAGCATGAAGAACTTGTCGTCCAGCTCCTCCGGCTCCAGGATCGCGGTCTTGCCGCCGTCGATCCCGGGCTTGCGCTGGGTGTAGAGGCCCCACCAGCGCATCCGGCCGCGGAGATCGTTGGGGTCGATCGAGTCGAAACCGCGCTTGGAGTAGATCGTCTCAATGCGTGTCCGCACATTGAGACCGTCGTCATCCTTCTTGAACTGCTCATTGCCGTTGAGCGGAGTGTGGTGCCCCACGGCCCACTGGCCTTCGCCACGGTGGCGTCCGGCCTTGCGGCGGGGCGTGGTGGTCGCAGGCTGTTCCGGGGTAGCGGCCATGACAGTACGTCCTTCGGGACTACAGGAGGGCGGCTCTGAACTGCACACTCGCGCTGAGGCGCGGCGGTGCGCAGGGTTTGCAGAGAAAAGGGGATCGCGGCGGTGCTGGGACTCTCAGCTCGCCGGACAGATGGCGCTGGACACACGGCCGAGGTCGACGTGGCGTCGACTCACCAAGGCAATTCCAGTTCCAGGCATGACGGAAGCGTGGCACGCGAATCTCGGGCCAGTCCACCACTATCCAAGATGTGGACGAGAGTGTCCCGCTATGCGAGACACTGTGGCGCTCGTCACGGAAAGTGTCCGGGTCGAACCGCCCGTAATGGCCGCAATCCCCCCCCACGGTCTGTCAACGGAACACGGCAGCGCGAGCGTCCGTCAACGGAACGCGGCAGCGCGAGCGGAGGGCCGCCCTCCTGTCGTACCTACCGCCCGGACCCGGGCCACGGACCCGGCGTCTCCACCTCCGGCTCCAGCTCCACCTTCGTGTCGAAGAGCCGGAAACCGCGCCGCAGATAGTTGTCCATGGCGTACGGGCCGTCCTTGGAGCAGGTGTGCAG
The DNA here is from genome assembly GCF_042677325.1 of Streptomyces sp. NPDC127117. Classification (NCBI taxonomy): domain Bacteria; kingdom Bacillati; phylum Actinomycetota; class Actinomycetes; order Kitasatosporales; family Streptomycetaceae; genus Streptomyces; species Streptomyces sp. NPDC127117. Next base: position 35,397 of record NZ_JBHXTM010000044.1, on the reverse strand, counting down.
CCACACCCGCTTCGTCGGCGTCCGCTCCGGCGAGCGCTCCGCCAGGTCCCAGGCCCGGGCGACCCCGTAGGAGAGGAGATGACCGCCGATCCGGCGTCCCCGGAAAGCCGGGATCAGCCCGAAGTACATGATCTCGACCGTGCCCTCGTCCTGCGGGTCCAGCTCCAGGTAGCCAGCCGGGGTGCCGTTCGCGTACGCCACCCAGGTCTCGGCCCCCGGCCGGTCCAGGGCCTCCTGCCACTGCGCGTACGTCATGCCGAGCCGGTCGGTCCACCGGATGTCGCCGCCGACCGCCGTGTAGAGGAACCGGCTGAACTCGGGGAGCGGTATCTCGGACCGCACGATCCGCACATCGCCCTCCGGGACCGCGGCGGGCCGCAGGTCGTCGGGGGAGGTCTGTTCCAGGGACCAGATGGTCACTTCGGCGGTGGCGGCGGTGCTGTGTGCGGGGTTGTTCATGGCTGCCAGGGAACCATGCCCCGCCGCCTGCGCCAAAGCCGGTCCCGAAGCGCGGACGGCGGACCGCCGGCGGAGCGGGCCCGGATCCGCCGCGGGCCCCCTCAGTCGGCCGTACGCGCCCTGACCACCACCGGAGCCGTGGAGTGCGGCAGCAGATCGGCCGGGTGGTCCGGGTGGATCACCTCCACCTCGACGTCCTCACCGAAGCGGTACGGGCGGTGCGCGAGCACCTGGGCGAGATGGCGGCGCATCCGGGAGATCTCCGCCCGCACCGTCACCGTCCGGGTCGCGTCGCCGAAGATGTCCTGGGCCAGCTCGGACGCCGTACGCCCCTCCGGGTGCAGCGCCAGGGCGTACAGCAGCTCCGCATGGCGCGGCGAGAGCCGCTGCGTCCAGGTGCCCACCGCACCCACCACATTGACCGTGAGACCGCGGGGACGGCTCAGATCCAGCACCACCCGCTGCGGCGCCCCGTCCGAAGGCCCCTCCGCGACCTGGATCAGCCAGCCGCCGGGCAGCGGCTCGACCCGGCACATGCCGAGCGACGGCAGCCACACCCGGCCCGGCCGCAACGACTTGGGCAGCGGCAGCCGGTCCACCGGCGGCATCCCGGTCACCGCGGCCAGCCAGCCGTGGGTGTCCACCGCCAGGGCCCGGCCGCCCAGCCGGCACACCAGCGGCGCCGCCACCGAACGCAGCCGGTCGATCGCCTGCAGATGCCGGTTCCTGATCTCGCTCTCCGCCAGCCTGGCGACCGAACTGACCAGGGCGAGCGTCGTCGGATGGAACGTGGACGCGGGACCGCTCATGTCGACGATGCCCATCATCCTGCCGTCGCGCGGGTCACGGACCGGGGCCGCCGCACACGTCCAGCTGTGCAGCGTGCGGACGAAGTGCTCCGAGGAATGGACCTGGACCGGGACGCGGGAGACCAGTGCCGTACCGATCGCGTTCGTCCCCGTGCTCTCCTCCGCCCAGGCCGCGCCCTCCGCCAGACAGACGTCGTCCGCCCGGCGCAGCACCCCCGCGTTGCCCCGGCGCCACAGCACCCGGCACTCCACATCGGTGACCACCATGATCTGCTGGGCGGCGTCCGCCAGGGCGACCAGACCGTCGTTGAGCAGCGGCATCACCTCGCCCAGCGTCGAGCTCCGGCGACGGTGCTCGATCTCGTCCACATCGAGCAGCGGGCTCTCGGTCGACTGGTCCGGATCGATGCCGCTGCGCAGCACCCGGTCCCACGAGGCACCGATCTCGGCCCGCGGGGCGACCGCCGGGCGGTCGCCGACGAGCGCGGCTTCCCTGGCCCGGTGGATCGCACGGGCGGCCCCCGCGGTCTGCGGGACAGCAGGCCGGGGCACCCCTGAGGCGCTGGTCTCCACTCTCGTTTCCCCCCACATGCCAGGGCCGACTCGACGATCCACGGCCCCATCCTGCCGCCGCGAGGGGCCCGGTACCGCGCACTCCGCACAATGGTTGCAACCCTTTGCAACTCTGGCGAGAGGGTGCGGGTCCGTACGAGAGTGGTGGAACACCGCGCGGCGGAGCCCTGGTTCCATCGTCGGCGTGCACAACATGGAGGGTGGTGCCGTGTCGGCGCAGCACCACCCTCCGTTGCTGTGCGCGGGGCGGTTCTCAGTGCGCGACGGGCCGCGCCCGTGCGACGACCGATGCCAGATCCAGGGTGTGCGGCAGCGTCCCGAAGGACGCGCCCCGGTCCGCGCCCAGCCGTGACGCGCAGAACGCGTCGGCCACTTCCGGCGGCGCCCACCGCACCAGCAGCGAACCCTGGAGCACCAGCGCCATCCGCTCCGCAAGACGGCGGGCCCGCGCCTCGATCCCCTCCAGATCGGCCAGCTCCGTCAGCATGTCCTTGATCGCCCCGTCCAGCCGGTGATCGGCCCCGCGCGCCCTGCCGACCTCCTGGAGGAACGCGTTCAGCGCCATCGGCTCACGCTGCAGCGCCCGGAGCACATCCAGCGCCTGCACGTTCCCGGTGCCCTCCCAGATGGAGTTGAGCGGCGCCTCACGCAGCAGCCGGGGCATCCCGGACTCCTCGACGTAACCGTTTCCGCCCAGACACTCCAGAGCCTCGCCCACCGCCGGTGTGCACCGCTTGGTCACCCAGAACTTCGCCGCCGGCACCGCGATCCGCAGGAAGGCCCGCTCGCTCTCCGACCCGTCGTCGTACGCCGCCGCCAGCCGCATCGCCAGCACCGTCGCGGCCTCCGACTCCAGCGCCAGATCGGCCAGCACATTGCGCATCAGCGGCTTCTCGACCAGCACCCCGCCGAACGCGCTGCGGTACGTACAGTGGTGGATCGCCTGCGCCACCGCCTGCCGCATCAGCGCCGCCGACGCGACCACGCAGTCCAGCCGGGTCGCCGCCACCATCTCGATGATGGTGCGCACCCCGTGCCCCTCCTCGCCGACCCTGCGCGCCCAGCTGCCGTCGAACTCGACCTCGGCCGAGGCGTTCGACCGGTTGCCCAGTTTGTCCTTGAGCCGCTGGATCGCGAAGGGGTTGCGGGTGCCGTCGGGCAGCACCCGGGGCAGCAGAAAGCACGTCAGTCCGCCGGGCGCCTGCGCCAGCACCAGGAAGCCGTCGGACATCGGCGCCGAGCAGAACCACTTGTGCCCGGTGAGCAGATACTCGCCCGCCGCGGCCAGCGGCTCGGCCCGGGTCGTGTTCGCCCGTACGTCCGTGCCGCCCTGCTTCTCCGTCATCCCCATCCCGAGGAGCGCCCCGGCCTTCCCCGCGGCGGGCCGCAGCCCCCGCTCGTACACCCTTGAGGTGAGCAGCGGCTCCCACTCGGCGGCCAGCTCCGGATCGGTGCGCAGCGCGGGCACCGCCGCGTGTGTCATCGACACCGGGCAGCCGTGCCCGGCCTCGGCCTGCGTCCACACGAGGAAGCCGGCCGCCCGCCGTACGTGGCCGCCGGGCCGGCCCCAGCCACCGGTCAGGCCCGAGCCGACCGCGTGGCCGAGCAGCCGGTGCCATGCCGGATGGAACTCGACCTCGTCGATGCGATGGCCGTACCGGTCGTGCGAACGCAGCACCGGCGGATCGGCGTTCGCCTGCGCACCCCACTCCTGTACCTGGGCGGAGCCCGCGGCCCGGCCCAGCTCACCGAGTTCGCCCCGGACTTCGGCCAGTAGCGCGGGTGCTGTGTGACGTTGCACGGCCTCGGTGAGCACCCGGTCGGTGCCGAAGACGTCGTAGCCGGTCAGCGGCGGTACCTGGTTGGACACGGTGTGGGTGGTGGCTGCCATGCCGATACGGTAAGGATGTGCAGGCAGCAAACGAAACACCCGAGCGGCCACCGGGTCGGCTCCACCGGGCCCGAGTCCTCTACCGCAACGTATCCAAGCGGCAGATGGCCTGGCAGTTGCTCAAGGACACCGTCAACTCGTGCATGGAGTACCGCATTCTCGGGCTCGCCGCCGAGGCGGCGTTCTTCACCCTGCTGTCCCTGCCGCCCCTGCTCCTCGGCCTGATCGGACTGCTCGGATACGTCGACGAGTGGACCAGCACCACCACGGTCGCCTCCATCGAGCGCAACATCCTCAACGCCGCGCAGACCGTGCTCAGCGAGCGGGGCGTCAACGACTTCGCCAAGCCGCTGCTGGCGGACGTCTCCACCGGTGCCCGGCCCGATGTCATCTCGATCGGCTTCGCCATCGCGCTCTGGTCCGGCTCCCGCGCGGTCAATGTCTTCATCGACACGATCACCGTGATGTACGGACTCGACGGCCAGCGCGGCATCGTCAAGACGCGGCTGCTCGCCTTCCTGCTGTACGTCGTCGCGCTGCTGCTCGGCGCCGTCGTGCTGCCGCTGCTGGTCGTCGGCCCCGACCGGGTCGTGGAGTTCGTCCCGTGGGGCACCGAGCTCATAAGCGTCCTGTACTGGCCGCTGGTGATCCTGCTGTCGATCGCGTTCCTGACGACGCTCTACCACGTGTCCGTGCCGGTCCGTTCGCCGTGGATCGAGGACATGCCGGGCGCGCTGGTCGCGCTGGCGATGTGGGTGCTCGGCAGCTTCCTGCTCCGGATCTACCTCACCAGTACGGTCGAGGGGCCCACGATCTACGGCTCCTTGGCGGCCCCGATCGCCGTGCTGCTGTGGATCGGCATCTCCGCGTTCGCGGTGCTGGTGGGCGCGGCGGTCAACGCGGCCATCGACCGGGTCTGGCCCTCGCTGGCGACGGCCGCCGCCCGTGCGGCGAACGACCGGGTACGGGCGGCCCAGGCGGCGGAGTTCGTCGCCCGGACGCAGGCCGGGAACCAGGAGGACTGGGACGACGATGACGACGACGACGGGAGCGACGTCGGCGACAGCCCCTACATGCCCTCCGAGTTTCCCGAGCGCTGGTCGAAGTTCCTGCCGCCGGACGACGTGAAGTCCAGGCTGCAACCGAGCCGCGACAAGGAGCCGGAGAAGCCGGACCCGGAAAAGCGGGACGAGGAGTCCGGCGGCTGAGCGGCTTCTACGGCGCGGGCGTGGGCGCCGGCACGGTCGGCTCCGCGGGTGCCGCGGGTACCGCCAGAGTCGTGGGTGCCGCGGGTACCGCCGGTGCCTCGGGTACCGCCGGTGTCGCGCCGGGGGACCAGGACAGCTTGACCGTCAGATGCCCCTCGACCGAGCTCTTGGCGATCACCGCGCCGGCCTCCGCCGTGATCTTCACCCCGAATTCCAGCTCCACCCCGTCCGGCTTCAGGGCGCCGTCCCGGAACACCGCGAGGGCGGACTCCGCCGCCGACCGGATTCCCGTCAGCGCGCTGTCGAACGTACGTCCGGCTCTGGCCAGGGTGTTGTCGTCGCCCAGCGCGACCAGCTGCGCGCCCGGCGTGTGCCGGTCGACCTCGACCGTGACGGTCGCGCCGCTCTCGGTGGTGAACTCCATCAGTGCCGTCATGACCGTCCCCGGGAAGCTGATTCCGTTCGCCGACGAGATTAGCGTGTGAGGCATGGGAGACAGGTACGAAGAGCGGACGTCGCGGTTCGACGGTGCGATCGTGTGGACGCTGAGCGTGCCGGAGGGATCGGTCCATCCGGTGCTGCCCGACGGCTGCATGGACCTGCTCTGGACCGGTGGCCGGCTGCTCGTCGCGGGCCCCGACAGCCGTGCCGTGACGCCGTCCGCCCCGGCCGGAGGGCGGTGCGCCGGCATCCGGTTCGCGCCCGGCACGGCCCCCACGCTGCTCGGGGTGGCGGCGTACGAGCTGCGCGACCGCCGCGTCGAACTCGCCGACCTGTGGCCGGCAGGCCGGGTCCGGGTACTCACCGAACAACTCGCCGAGGCAGCCGACCCGGCTGCCGCGCTGGAGGATGTCGCGCTGCGCCGGGCGGCCGACACCGCGCCGCCGGACCCGGTGATGCGGTACGTCGCCGACCGGCTCGACGCCGGATGGTCCGTCGCGGAGACCGCGCACCGGGCCGGTCTGGGCGCCCGCAAGTTGCACCGCCGTTCGCTCGCGGCCTTCGGCTACGGGCCCAAGACGCTCGCCCGGGTCCTGCGCCTTCAGCGCGCGCTGGCCCTCGCCCGGTCCGGGGCGCCGTACGCCGAGGCGGCGGTCGAGGCGGGCTGCACCGACCAGGCCCATCTCGCCCGGGAGATGCGCGACCTGGCCGGAACCACCCTGACCGCCTACCTGGCCCGCTGAGGTCTGCCTCGTTCCAGCAGTTGGGGCCTGCCGCCTCAGCCGTTGGCGGCGAACAACGACACCGCGCAGCCGTCCGGGTCGAGGACCGTCGCGTAACGCTGCCCCCACACCGCGTCCCACGGCTTCAGATGTCCCCGGTATCCCGCGCCGGTCAGGTCGTCGTACACCGCGTCCACCTCCGCCGGGCTGTCGCACAGGAAGGCCAGTGAGAGACGGTCACCGCCGGTCGGCGCGGTCCATCCGGGGTCGAACGAGCGGACGACGTCCTCGGTGTCCCAGAGCATCCGCTGCCCGCCGGGGAGCGTCACTTCGACATGAGGTGCGGATTCCGCTCCGGCCGGGATGTCGAGGCCGAGCCGGCGGTAGAAGGTGAGCGATGCGGCCAGATCCGCCGTGACGATGCCGATCGCGTCCATGCGTGGAGTCATGCTCCGACCGTATGCCGGGCCGCGGCGCGGGTCTTGTACGAATCGGACATGGCCGGTACGCGGGACGGGTGCTGCCGGGGGAGCCCTGGCAGCACCCGTTCGCCACCACGCCTACGTCGCGTCGGCCACGCAGTCGGCGGGTGATGTGCCCGGGTCCGTCAGGGCGAGGCCGAGCTGTGCGCGTTCGGTGACCCAGCGGCTCGGGCGATGGCGCGGATCGCCCGTCGTGCGGTGCAGGGCCCGGTGCAGCTCCAGCATCCGGTCCGCGCCGATCCGGTCGCCCCAGGCCAGCGGGCCGACGGGGTAGCCGAGCCCGGCGGTGACGGCCAGGTCGATGTCGGCGGGAGCCGCGATGGAGCGCTCCGCGATTCCCGCCGCGACCGACACGATCGAGGCGAGCAGCCGCTGGGCGACCGAGCCCGCGGTGTCCCGCACCACCGAGACCGCCCACGGCTCCTCGCCCTGTGCCGCACGGGCCAGCACCGCGCGGGCGTCACGTGCGGCGGCCGGGTCCGCAGCCGGGGTCACGGCCAGCACCCGGCGCCGGCCGGCCGCGGGCAGCGGATCCACGCCGAAGGTGCGCCCCGCGGGCAGCCCGTGTCCGGCGACCGCCCCGGCCACCGTGGTGCCCCAGAGCGGAACCAGCACGAGGGCCCCGGCGGACGGCCGGTCGCCGGTCTCGACCACGCGGCCCGCGGCGGTCAGCGCGGTCCGCAGCGCGGCCGCGTCCCGGTCCTGCCCCTCGGTGCCGTGGACGAACACCGGACGGTCCGCGTCGCCGGTGACCGGCGGCTCGGGGGCGGGGGCGGGCGCCTGGGGGCCGTACGCGTACCAGCCGTGCCCGGTCTTGCGGCCGTGCAGCCCGGCCGCCACCCGGTTCGGGGTGAGGTAGGAGGGGCGGAGCCGGTCCGCGTACCGGAAGCCCTGCCAGATCGAGTCGATCACCGCGGCCGTCACATCGAGGCCGGTGAGGTCCATCAGCTCGAACGGGCCCATTCGCAGGCCCAGTACGTCTCGGGCGATCCGGTCGATGTCCGCCGGATCGCCGGCCGTCTCCTCCAGCAGTGCGAGCGCCTCGGTCACCAGCCCGCGCCCGGCGTGATTGACGAGGAAGCCGGGGGTGTCGGCGACGGTGACCGCGCGGTGGCCGCAGCTCTCGACGAGTGCGGTGAGGGCCGGCGGGATCTCCGGGCGGGTGGCGGCGCCGGGCACGATCTCGACGATCTTCATCAGCGGCACCGGGTTGAAGAAGTGCAGCCCGGCCAGGCGAGTCGGGTCCTCCAGCGCCGCGGCGATCCGGGTGACCGACAGGGACGAGGTGTTGGTGGCGAAGACGGCCGTCGCGGGCAGCGCCTTCTCCAGCCGGCCGAAGACCTCCGTCTTGGTGTCGAGGTCCTCCCGCACGGCCTCGACGACCAGCTCGACGTCCGGGCCCTGCGCCCACGGGTCGTCGAGCGGGATCAGCCGCTCCAGGGCGGCGGCGCTGTCCTCGGCGGACATCCGGCCCTTCTGGACGGCCCGTTCGAGCATCGACCGTACGAAGTCCACGGCGGCCGTCACGGCCTCCGTGCGCACGTCGCACAGTTCGACGGTGTGTCCGGCGGTCGCCGCCCACTGGGCGATGCCGCGGCCCATGGCCCCGGCGCCGACGATCCTGATACGCATGGCGGTTGCGGTCCTCTCGGGGTGTGACATGTGATCCGTCCGGGTCGGCGGGTGTGACATGTGATCCGTCCAAGCCGACGGGTGTGACATGTGACCCGTCCAAGCGAACGGGTGTGACATGTGATCCGTCTCAGCGAAGATAGACGCGGTCCGGGTCCACGTCCTCACGCAGCAGCCGGAGTTCGGCCGCGGTCGGCGGCGGGACGGTGCCGACCGTGTCGGCCACCTTCAGGTCCCAGCCGGTGGCCGCCCGTACCTGCTCGACGGTGACACCGGGGTGGACGGCGACCAGATGGAGCTCCTCGCCGACGCCCACGCGGGCCAGGATGCCCAGTCCGGTGATGACCCGGGTGACTCCGGCGCCCAGCGGCCGGATGCCCTCGGCCAGTGCCCGGTCCGGTCCGGGCGTGGTGCAGAAGTCCAGGGTTTCGGTGAAGGAGCGCGGATCGTGGCGGCGCATCACCACGAAGACCTCACGGGAGTTGGCCATCACCTCGATGCCGCCTCCGGAGCCGGGCAGCCGGACCGAGGGGCGGTCCCAGTCGCCGATCACGGAGGTGTTGAGGTTGCCCCACCGGTCGATCTGCGCGGCGCCCAGGAACCCCACGTCGATATGGCCGCCCTGGAGGACGCAGCCGAAGAGCGTGGGCATCGGGAGCACCGCCTCCGCACCGGTGATCAGGACCGCGTCGGCGATGGTCTCCGGCAGGTGCGAGGGATGCGCGCCGCAGACCCCGGACTCGTACACGACCTCGATCTCCGGGGCGACCGTCAGACGGGCCAGCTCGGTGGCGAGCGTCGGCAGGCCGATACCGGCGAACACGGTGCGGCGCGAGGTCAGTTCGCGGGAGGCGACGACGGAGAGCAGCTCCGAGGAGGTGATGGTGTCCGGTGCGGTGGTCGTGGTCGTGGTCGTGCTCGTGGTCGTCGTCATGGGGCGTTCCCTCTTCTGTTCCGTTTCCGTCGGCCGTGCGGTCCGCCCGCTCACAGCCGACGCCCGTAGTTCACGGGCAGGCTCAGCGCCTCGCCGACCGCCAGGCCCGCCCAGAACTCCTCACCGAGCTTGTCGACGTACTCCGCGTGGTCGGCCGTGCCGAGCACCCACTCCGCCAGCCAGTCCTGGAGCCGCTGCGGATCCTTGCTGATGTGCGACCAGGCGCGGTAGAACGCGTTGTCCCGGTCGTAGTACCCCTGCGCGAAGGACGGGTGGGCGCCGCGCGGGCAGACGACGACCGCGTCGACCGCGTGGGCGGGGACGAGCGTACGGTTCGGGTCCGAACGGATCACCTCGTCGTCGACGATCTCCTCCACGACGACGATCGCCTGCTCCGCCGCGTACACCGCCTCGGCCTGGATGCCGGTCAGGCCCCACATCTGAGTATTGCCGCCGCGGTCGGCGCGCTGGGCGTGGATGATCGTCACGTCCGGGTTGACCGGCGGTACGACGTAGATCTGCTCGGGCTCGCCGTCCGGACCGGGATAGGGCGAAGTGACCTTGCGCAGACCGCTGTTGACGGACGGCAGGTCGCTGCCGCCGTAGCTGCGCAGCGGGTGGAACGGCAGCCGCTGCGCACCGGCCAGATAGCGGCAGATCATCCCGTAGTGGCTGTACTCCTCGAAGGCGAGCGGCGCGGGCTCACCGGTCTCGATGCGGCGGCGCAGTTCGCCGAGCGACCCGGCGGAGGAGTTGCCGACGAAGGAGGAGACCAGCCGCGAGACACAGCCCGCGGCGATCATCTGGTCCACCACGATGTCCGCGGTCATCCGGACCACGGTGAGGTCCCGGCGGCCCTGGCGGATGATCTCGTGACCTGCGGCGGTCGGGACGAGATGGGTGAAGCCTTCGAGACAGACGGTGCCGCCGTCATGGACGAAGGCGGCGATCGCCGCCTTCATCGACATCGTCTTGTCTTTCCGGTCCGTCGTGGCCACGGTGCTCCTCCGGCTCTGCTGGCGCGTCCTGGGTATGCGCGTCGCCCCACCGTGTCAGCGGCCATTGATTGCTGTCCAATACCAAATTAAGGTCGTATCGAGACATCTGATTAATGAATCGGATCGGTGGGTCCGTTCGGTGGGTCCGCTCAGGGGGTCCGTTCAATGGGTCCGGTCGGCGACGACCGGTGGCCGAGGGGAAGCGCGCATGGAACTGCGTCATCTGTCCGCGTTCGTCGCCGTGGCCGAGGAACTGCACTTCGGACGGGCCGCGAAGCGGCTGCAGATGGCCCAGCCGCCGCTCAGTCAGCAGATCCGCCAGCTGGAGAAGGAGCTGGGTGTCCAGCTCTTCGAACGCAACACCCGGTCGGTGCGGCTCACCAGCGCGGGGGAGTCCTTCCTCCAGCCGGTCCGCACCGTCCTGGACGATCTGGACACCGCGGTGCGCGCCGCCAAGGCGGCGGGCCGCGGTGAGTACGGCCGAGTCACCATCGGCTTCGCGGGCGCCTCCAGCCACGAGACGCTGCCGCACCTCACCAGGGCCGTGCGCGCCGCCCACCCCGCCCTCGAACTGGTCATGAGGGGCCAGACCTACGCCAACGTCGCCCTCGACCGGGTCGCGGACGGCTCCCTCGACCTGGGCTTCGTCCGGCTGCCGGTGACCCAGCCGGGAGTGGCGTACCGGGTGATCGACGAGGAGGAGCTGGTCTGCGCGCTGCCCTTCGACCACCGGCTCGCCCGGCTGGAGAGCGTTCCCATCGACGTCCTGGCCGAGGAACCCTTCGTCTCCTTCCCCGCCAACACCGGCTCCACGGTGCGCGACGCGATGGTGGCGGCCTGCGAGGCCGCCGGATTCAACCCCCGGGTCGTCCAGGAGGCGCCCGACTCGTACACCATCCTGGCGCTGGTCGCCGCGGGCGTCGGCGTCACGCTCACCGTCACCTCCGTCCAGCACATCCAGCAGAACGGACTCGTCTACCGGCCCCTGTCCGGCCCGCCGATCCGGCTCCAGGCGGCGCTGGCCTGGCGGGCCGACAACCCCTCCGCCGCGCTGCGGGCGGTACTCGCCGTGGCGGAGGACGCCCTGCCCACGCCGACGGGCCCGGCCGTGGGATGAACCACCGCAGGCCGACGCCGCATTGAGACGCGCCACGTCTTGAACCAGGGTGAACTGGATATTGGACCGACTCAGTCGCCGGGTGCAAGGGTCGGCGGCAAACGCCCTCGCCACCGAAAGGTCACGCCGTGCCCGACCAGCAGCTCGATGTCGTCATCTGTGAACCACTGCGTACCCCCATCGGCCGGTTCGGCGGAGTGTTCGCGCAGCAGACGCCGGCCGTACTCGCCGCACGCGTCATCGCCGAGGTCGTGGCCCGTACGGGTATCGACCCCGCCGCCGTCGACGAGGTGATCCTCGGCCACTCCTACCCGTCCGCCGAGGCCCCCGCCATCGGCCGGGTCGCCGCCCTCGACGCCGGGCTGCCCCAGACCGTCACCGGTTCGCAGGTCGACCGCCGCTGCGGCTCGGGCCTCCAGGCCGTGCTCGACGCGGCGATGCAGATCCGGGCCGGCTTCAGCGAGGTCGTCGTCGCGGGCGGCGTCGATGTGATGAGTGCCGCTCCGTACTACACCCACGACGGCCGCTGGGGCATCAAGGGCCCCGGCCTCCAGCTCCACGACTCGCTGGCCCGGGGCAGGGTCACCGCGGGCGGCGTCAACCACCCCGTACCCGGCGGCATGATCGAGACCGCCGAGAACCTCCGGCGCGAGTACGGCATCAGCCGCGCCGACCAGGACGCCCTCGCCCTGCGCTCCCAGCAGCGGGCCGGCCGGGCCGCGGCCGAGGGCCGGTACGACGCCGAGACCGTCCCCGTCACCGTACGCACCCGCAAGGGCGAGACGGTCGTCACCGCCGACGAGCACCCCCGCCCCGACACCACCGCCGAACAACTCGCCGCGCTGCGCCCGATCATGGCGAAGTCCGACCCGGAGGCGACCGTCACCGCGGGCAACGCCAGCGGCCAGAACGACGCGGCCGCCGCCTGCCTGGTCACGAGCGCGGCCACCGCCGAACGGCTCGGCCTCACCCCGCTGGTCCGGCTGGTCTCCTTCGCCCGTGCCGGGGTGCCCGCCGCGACGATGGGCATCGGCCCCGTCCCGGCGACCCGTGCCGCTCTCGACCGCGCCGGGCTCACCCTCGCCGACCTCGATCTGATCGAGCTCAACGAGGCCTTCGCCGCCCAGGTGCTGGCCTGCACCCGCGAGCTGGGCCTCGGCGAGAAGGACCACGAGCAGCGGATCAACGTCAACGGTTCCGGCGTCTCCCTCGGCCACCCGGTCGGCGCCACCGGCGCCCGGATTCTCGCCACGCTCACCCGCGAACTGCACCGCCGCGAGGCGCGGTACGGCCTGGAGACCATGTGCATCGGCGGCGGGCAGGGTCTCGCCGCGATCTTCGAGCGGATCGCGGCCTGAGATCCGGCCGCCGCAGGCGCCACCGGTGCAGTGAGACGTCACGCGTCTCACTGCACCAGTAATTCAGTATTGGACCGTTCTAGGTCCCGGCTGGCACCGTAACGCCATCACCCCCACCGCCGCGGCCCCTCCCCGGTTCACCGGTGCGTCCACACGCATCCCCGAACGCCAACAGGCGTTCCCACGCAGTCCCACGCAGTCCCGCGCGGCGACGGGCGTCTCGGGCGACGCCCTTGCTCGTCCCCTGCCATCCGTTCGATCAATGACGTTCACGGGAGCCACCATGAGTGCGTCCACCGCCAGCGCACGAGAGCGCACAAGAGCCGCAAACCGTGCCGGATTCGGTGCTTTCATCGGTTCGACCATCGAATGGTTCGATTTCTACATCTACGGGACGGCGGCCGCGCTCGTCTTCGACAAGGTGTTCTTCCCCGAGCTGGACGGCCCGGTGGGAACCCTGGTCGCCTTCGCGACCTTCTGGGTCGGCTTCCTCGCCCGGCCCATCGGCGGGATCGTCTTCGGTCACTACGGCGACCGCCTGGGCCGCAAGAAGACCCTGGTCATCACCCTGCTGATGATGGGCATCTCGACCACCGCGATCGGTCTGCTGCCGAGCTACGCGTCCATCGGCATAGCCGCCCCGATCCTGCTGGTCGCCATCCGCATGGTGCAGGGCATCGGACTGGGCGGCGAGTGGGGCGGTTCCGTGCTGATCGCCTCCGAGCACGCCCCGAAGGGCAAGTCGGTGCTGTACGGGGCGTTCGCCCAGCAGGGTTCGCCGGTCGGCAACACCCTCTCCACCCTGAGCTTCCTCGCGATCAGCCAGCTGCCCGACGCCGCGTTCGTCTCCTGGGGCTGGCGGGTGCCGTTCCTCTTCTCGGCCGCCCTCGTCATCGTCGGACTCCTCGTCCGGCTGAAGGTCGCCGAGTCCCCGGCGATGGCGAAGCTCATCGAGAAGAAGGAGGTCGTCAAGCTGCCGCTGACCGAGGTCCTGCGCACCCAGCCCATGCTGATCGTCCTCGGCATCGGCGCCTGCACGATCGGTCTGTCGGCCACCTACTTCAAGTCGACGTTCGCGCTGTCCTGGGCCACCTCGGCACTCGGCTTCGACCGCAGCTCGTTCCTGACGATCATCCTCGTCGCCAACATCACCCAGATCATCGTCCAGCCCTTCGGCGCCCTGATCGCCACCCGCATGAAGAGCTGGTCCCGCGCGGTGACCGTGATGCTGGTGCCCGAACTGATCCTGATGCCGGTGATGTTCCTGCTGATCCGCACCGAGAACTACGGTCTCGCGATGCTCGGCGTCGCCGTCGCCACCGTCCCGCACTGCCTCTACTACGCGGCCCTGGCCGGCATGCTCGCCAGCCGCTTCCCGGCCCACCTGCGCTACACCGGAATCTCCCTGTGCTACCAGCTCTGCGGGACGCTGCTCGGCGGCACGACCCCGATCATCGGCCAGTTCCTGCTCAACCGCACCGGCTCGATCACCGCCGTCATCGCCTACGCCGTCTTCCAGGTGGCGCTGACCCTGGGCTGCATGCTCCTGCTGCTCAAGCGTCCCGACCACGACGAGCAGGCCGCCGAGCCCGTCGCCGTGGCCCGCGCCGCTGCCGCCGCCGTCTGACCCCCGCCCCACGAGAAGAGACGAGAGGACGGCCGCCATGCCGCTGACCGTGAACGGCATCCCGGAGATCCTCGCGCTGGACGGGCGCGACCTCGGGCGCTCCGACTGGAAGGAGATCACCCAGGAACTCATCGACGCCTACGCGGAGGTCTCCGGGGACCACCAGTGGATCCACACCGACGTGGAGCGCGCCGCGTCCGGCCCGTACGGGCGGACCATCGCCCACGGGTACATGGTGCTGAGCTGGGGCATCCCGATGTTCGCCGAACTGCTCCGGGTCGAGGGGGTGGGCCGCGCCCTCAACTACGGGCTCGACCGGGTCCGTCACCCGGCTCCGGTGCCGGTCGGCAGCCGGGTCCGGCTGCACGCCGCGGTCGCCGGGGTGAAGGAGGTCGCGCGCGGCGGTGTGGAGATGGCGCGGGCGTTCACCTTCGAGCTCGAAGGGTCCGGGAAGCCGGCCTGCGTGGCCCGGTCGCTGACCCACTTCTACCCGTAGGACGGGCGGGGCGGGACGGTGTTCCCCACACCGCCGCGCCCCACACCGCCGCGTTCCGCGCCGTCCCGTCGTTCCCCGTCCCGCGTCCGTGCGGCCCCGACGTCTCAGCCGGAGGCCGTCGTACGCGGGGCCGTGTCCCGCTCCGCCGCCGTCTCCGCGAGATGGTCCCGCTCGGCGTCCGGATCGGTGAGCCGGTTCAGCCGGGCCGGTACGTCGAACCCGACCAGCAGCACCACGATCACCGTGCCCGCGAAGGTCAGCACGGCCAGCGCCTGCCCCAGATCCATCCCGGACGCCAGATGCGCCCCCAGCACCGGTGCCACCGCACCGCCCAGCGCCCCCACGTTGTACGTGAAGCCGAGCGCCGCCCCCCTGCTCGCGGTCGGGAAGTGCCCGCCGATGTAGCGGGGCAGCAGCCCGGAGATGCCGAAGCTGGTCGCCTGGAGCAGGAACAGCAGGATGCCGAGCAGCAGCAGATTGCCGTGCACGGCGAAGACCGGGTAGACGAACGCCAGCGACGCGAGCAGGGTCAGCGCGTACGCCTTCTTCGCCCCGATCCGGTCGCCGAGGAAGCCCGCGGTCCAGCAGCCGACCATGGTCCCGAAGCCCGCGAAGTAGAGGACGTCGGTGACCTGGCCGGTGGAGTAGCCGAGTTCGGTCTTCAGATACGTGGGCAGCAGCGCCTGGATCGGCCACGAGTAGAGGAACGCGAAGAACAGCGTCACGATCATCGACAGATAGAGCACCCAGCCGCGCTTCCCGCCCAGTTGCACGGCGAACGCCGCGAGCGTCAGCCCGGCGACCACCGAGAGCACCGGAACCATCCCGGCCCCGCCCGGGGTGAAGACCAGGAAGAGCGACACGGTGGCCACGACCACCAGGACCGTATTGACCACGGCCCGGCCCCGGGTCGAGAACAGCGGCCGGAACGGGTTGGGCCTGGCCCCCCGCTCCGCGACGCTCTCCGTCCACTCCTCGGCCTCCGGCAGCGCCCGCCGCATCCACAGCGCGATGGCGATCGGTATCAGGCCGAGGTAGAACATCCACCGCCAGCCGAGCGACGGCACCACCCAGTTGTAGACCTGCGCGGCGAGCACCGAACCGACCGAGAACCCGGAGATCAGGAAGCCGCTGGCCCGGCTGCGGAGCCTGGCCGGCCAGCTCTCCATGACGTACGTGGCGCTGGCGCTGTACTCACCGGCCATGCCCATGCCGATGGCCAGCCGGGCGGCGAACAGGCTCTGGTAGTTCCAGGCGAATCCGCAGGCGAAGGTGCCGAGCGAGTAGAGCAGGATGCTCAGGACCATGGAGAGCTTGCGGCCGTACCGGTCGCCGATGGCGCCGAGCACCGCACCGCCCAGCCAGCGGGTGATGAACGCACCGGAGATCAGGCTGGCGGCCTGCACCGTGCTCAGCCCGAAGTCGTCACTGATCTCGGTGAGCACGAGGGTGATCAGCACGAAGTCGAAGCCGTCGAGTACATAGCCGATCCAGGCGGCGAGGAACGACTTCCACTGGGTGCCGCTCACTTCTCGGTACCAGCGGAGCTTGGCGGGTGGTGTGGTCTGCACGGTGACTCCAGGATGCGGGACGGCGCTCGTCGTTGAGCGGCCGGCCCGCGTGGTGGGGGCAGGTCAGGGCCGGGCGATGGCCGCCACGAAGCGGGCGGTCAGGGCGGTGGGTGCGGTGATGGCGGTGCCGACGACGATGCTGTGCGCGCCGCGTGCCAGGGCCTCGGCGGCGTCCTCGGGGGTGTTGATGCGGCCTTCGGCGACCACCGGGACGTCGATCGCGGCGGCGAGCGCGGCGACCAGGCCGAGATCGGGTCCGGACTGCTCCGGTGTGCCCGGCACATAGCCGGAGAGCGTGGTGGAGACGAAGTCCGCGCCCTGCCCGGCCGCCGTGATGCCCTCGGCGAGCGTGGAGACATCGGCCATCACCAGCGCGCCGGCGCCGTGCACCGCCGCGATCAGCTCGGCGAAGGCGGAGCCGTCCGGGCGCGGCCGGTCGGTGGCGTCGGCCGCTACGACATCGGCACCGGCCTCGACCAGCGCCAGGGCGTGCCGGACGGTCGGGGTGATGTAGACGCCGACATCGCCGTCCTTCCACAGGCCGATGACCGGGAGATCCACGGCCCCGGCGATCGCGGCGACGACCTCCGGCTCATTGGCACGGATCGCGGCGCCGCCTCCGGCGACGGCCGACCGGGCGAGCCGGACGAGGGTGCCGGTCTCCCGCATCGGGTCGCCGGGGGGTGCCTGGCAGGACACGATCAGCTTGCCCCGCAGGGAGGCGGCCAGTTCCTGAGCGGTCATCGAAGGACTCCCGGGTGGTGGAGGGGAAGTGTGGTGGTGAGGGAAGCGGCGCCGAGCACCGCCGCGTCGACGCCGAACCGCGGCGCCCGGGGCACGAGCCCGCGCAGCGGCGGCATCAGCTCCGCGGTGAGGGCGGCGGTCAGGGCGTCCCCGTACAGCGGGCCGATCCGCGGCACCCCGCCGCCGACGACGACCCGGTCGGGCCCCAGCGCGTTGGCGAGCCCGCCGAGCACCCGGCCGGTGGCGGCGGCACCGGTGGTGATGGCGCGGACGGCCGCCGCGTCGCCCTGGGCGGCGCGGGCGGCGACGGTTTCGAGCCGGTCCACGGGGGCGCCGGTCAGCCGCGCGTAGTGGGCGGCGATGCCGGGCCCGGAGGCGATGACCTCCAGGTGCCCGGTCGCGCCGCAGGTGCAGGGCAGCCCGGCCGCCTCGGGGCTGGACAGATGGCCGAGGTGCCCGGCGAGCCCGGAGGCGCCGTGCAGCATCCGCCCGTCCACGGCGACCGCGCCGCCCACCCCCGTACCGATCGCCGCGAAGAGCAGCGAGCCGCGTCCCGGGTGTTGCGCGGTCAGCGCCGCGAGCTCCGGTCCGGCCGTGGCGCGTACGTCGTTGTCGCAGGCCACCGGGTATCCGGTACGGTCCGCCAGGCCGGCGCCCAGTGCGGTGCCGGCCCAGCCGAGGATGGAGTCGGTGGCGCTGGTGACCATGCCGGTACGGGGATCGACGACCCCGGCCGCCGCGATCCCGAGCGCCGTGGCCAGCCGCCCCGCGTCGACGGCCGCGGCCGCCCCGGCGAGCGCGTCCAGCACGGCCGCCGCGCCGTCCCTGGCCGGGGTGGGCCGGGTGTGCCTGGCCAGGACCGTGCCGTCCGGGCCGAACAGCGCGGCGGCGATCTTCGTACCGCCGAGGTCGAGCCCGATCACCGTGGCACCCGTGCCACCGGCGGACGGCCGGGAGCGGTCGTCGCTCATCGGACCGGCGGCAGACCGGCGCCGCGCAGGCGCTCGGCGACCCGGGCGACGGACTCGGCGCCGAGCTGGATCTGCGGGAAGGCCGTGTCACCGCAGGCGATGACGCCGAGCAGCTGGAGCGCCGCCTTGAACGAGCCGAGCGCCGAGGAGCTGCGGCCCATGTCCGCCTCCGGGCCGACGTCGACCATGGCGAACAGCTCCACCAGCCGCTCCTGCTCCTCGGCGGCCAGTTTCCAGTTCCCGGCCCGCGCGGCGTCGTAGAGCCGTACGTAACCGGCCGGGTCGACATTGCCGATGCCGGGCACCACGCCGTCGGCCCCGGCCAACAGGGCGGCGTCCACGGTGAGTTCGGAGCCGGTGAGGATGCTGAACCGGGGCGCCGGGCCGTCCGCGCGGCCGTTTCGTCCACCCAGCTCGACGATCAGGCGGCGCAGTCCGCCCTCGTCGCCGCTGCTGTCCTTGAGACCGGCCAGCGTGCCGTCCTCGGCGAGCTCGCGCACCAGCGCGGGGGAGAGCTTGCTGTGCACCGCGACCGGGATGTCGTACGCGAACAGCGGCAGGTCGACCGCCGCGCGCAGCCGCCTGAAGTGCCGGGCGATCTCGTTGCCGTGGGTGCGGGTGTAGAACGGCGCGGTCGCGACCAGGGCGTCCGCGCCGAGCCCGGCGGCCGACCTGGCGTGCTCGATGACGCGCGCGGTCGTGGTGTCGATGACACCGGCCAGCACCGGAACCCTGCCGTCGGTCACCTCGACCACGGTCGACAGCGCCGTGGCGCGCTGCTCGTCGGTGAGGTAGGCGACCTCGCTGGTGGACCCGAGCGCGAACAGCCCGTGCACACCACCGTCGATGAGGTGCCCGACGAGGCGGGCGAGGGACGCGGTGTCGACGTCCCCCCGGGGATCGAGCGGGGTGCAGACCGGCGGGACGACGCCGTGCAGCGGTGAGGTCAGGGACATGGTGAGGGGCTCCAGTCGGGTCGATGGCTCGGTCGGCGGGCCGATCCATGGCCCGGAACGGCTGCACGGATCGAGACGTGAGACGTAAGATGTCCTATGTCCGGCTCACCTTAAACAGATGCTCCTGCGAACGGTCAAGGGGCAATCGCACCCCGGGAGGTTGTTGTGGCGCGCCCCACCATGGCTCAGGACATAGAGCGCCAGGTCAAGGAACTGATCCTGGAACGCGGGCTCGCCCCCGGCGACGCACTGCCTACCGAGGCCGAACTGATGGACCTCTTCGGGGCCGGCCGGGTCTCGGTGCGCGAGGCCCTCAAGGCGCTCCAGGCGGTCAACGTCGTGGAAATCCGCCGGGGTTTCGGGACCTTCGTCGGCTCGCTCTCGCTGTCCCCCTTCGCCGAAGGGCTCGCCTTCCGCGCGGCGGTCCGTCACCGGCAGGGCGAACCGGGCCTCTTCGAGCTGATGAGGGTCCGGGAGGCGCTGGAGGCCGGTCTGGTCGGCGCCGTCACGGCCGGCATCCCCGACGAGGACCTCGACGTGCTGCGCGGTCTCGTCGCGAGGATGGAGTCCGAGGCCCGCGACGGCGGCCGGGTGGCGCGCTCCACCGACCGGGCCTTCCACCTCGCGCTCTACGCCTCGCTCGACAACCACCTGCTCAGCGAGGTGCTCGACGCGTTCTGGGCGGCCATGGACCGGGTGCGCGAAGACCTCGACGACGGCCATCAGGACCCGGTGACCACCTGCGCCCAGCACCGCGAGATCGTCGAGGCGGTCGCCGAGGCCGACGGCGAACGGGCGGCCCGCGCCATGCGCACCCACTTCGACGGCATCCGCACCCGCCTGGAACCGTCACCGGACCGGTAGCCGGGCGCGCCCGCCCGGTTCCTCACCGCCCCGGCGTCGCCCCGGTGATCGCGGTGACGGCCATCCGCACCGCCCGGTCCGTCACGGCCTCGGGGTCGTCACCGTTCTCGATCGCCGTCGTCGCCGCGTTGACGATCCCCTGGAGGAGCAGCGCCGTGCGCCGCGGGTCCTCCTCGCCCAGCTCGGTCAGCGCGCCGATCAGCGGGGTGAGCAGCTCCCGGTGCGCCCGCATCGCGCTCTCCCGCACCACTGCCGCGTCCCGGACGCCGGCCAGCGCCTGGGCGATCCGGTGCTCCCCGCCACGCACCAGCTCCAGTTGGGACGAGACATAGGCGGCGATCTTCTCTTCGGGCGTGCCGGCCGCCGACATGCCCGCCCGGATGGCGTCCGTCCAGCGGGGCATCGCGTCCTCGACGACGGCGGCGAGGAGCTCGGGGCGGCCGGGGAAGTACTTGTACAGGCTGTTGCGGGCGAGGCCCGTGGCCCTGGCGACCGCGGTGAAGGTCACTGCCTCGGCGTCGCCGCCCTCCAGCAGATCGCGCGCCGCCCGCACCAGGGCCAGCCGCTGCTGGGCGTGGTGCTCGGCGACGGTGGCGGCTCTGATCCTGGGCACCGGCCCAGTCTAGGGCGCGCTTCCGACCCCACTTGGCGACGCGGCGTCCCTATCGTCTATGTTGGCGACACACCGTCCCTAACATCGATCCACCGAAGGGAACCGCCGTGTTCCTCGCTCTGCTGGAGCTGCGTGCCGCCCGAGGGCGCTTCCTGCTCATGGGGTCCGTCGTGGTGCTCGTCGCCGCACTCGTCGGCATCGTCTCCGGCTTCACCACCGGCCTGGGTGACGACACCATCTCCGCGCTGCGCCGCCTCCCGGCCTCGCAGCTGGTCTTCTCCTCGGACGCCCGGTCCGACCAGTTCGCCCGCAGCCTTCTCGACGAGAAGACCGCCGCCGCCTGGCGCGCGGACGCGGACACCGACACGACCCCGCTGGGCGTCTCCATCACCCGCGGCACCACGAACCGCGGCGCCGAGGTCGACCTCGCCGCCTTCGGCGTCGAGCCCGGTTCCTTCCTCAACCCCTCGGTCACCGACGGCGACGGCCTCACGGACGGGAAGGCGGACAGCATCGTGATGTCCGCCGAACTCGCCGACGAGGGCGTACGCGTCGGCGACACCCTGATCATCGACCGGCTCGGCATCGAACTGCGCGTCGTCGGGCTGACCGAGCGCTCCAGCTACGGCCATGTGCCCGTCGCCTACGTCCCGCTGAAGACCTGGCAGCGCATCCGCTTCAGCACCCCTGGCGCCCCGGCGTCCGCGGCCGCCGCGATCCCCGACCAGTTCAGCGCCCTGGCCCTGCGCACCCCGCCGGCCGAGGCCCCGGCCGCCACCCTCGACGCCCGGCACTCCACCACCACCCTCACCAAGGAGAAGGCGTACGAGGCGGCCCCCGGCTACACCGGCGAGCGCGTCACCATGAACTCGATCCAGGTCTTCCTCTACCTGATCGCCCCGCTGGTGGTCGGCGCCTTCTTCGCCGTGTGGACCGTGCAGCGGCAGCCCGAACTCGCCCTGCTGCGCGCACTGGGCGCCTCCCGCCGACGGCTGCTGGCCCACACCGTGCTCCAGGCGGCCCTGGTCGTCGTCCTCGGCACCGCGGCGGGCGCCGTGCTCGCCGGAGCGGTCGGGCTGCTGGTCGGTGAGCAGGTGCCGTTCAGCCTGCCCGCCACCACCCTCGCCGGCACCATGTGCACCGTCGTGGCCGTCGGCCTCGCGGGCACCGTCCTGACCCTGCGCCGGGTCACCCGAGCCGACCCGCTGACCATGCTGGGAGCCAACCGATGAGCCTCGAACTGACCGGTGTCACCGTCGAGTTCGGCAGTGCCGACGCCCGTACCACCGTCCTCGACGGACTCGACGCCACCTTCGGACCCGGCCGCATGACGGCCCTCGTCGGCCCGTCGGGCTCCGGCAAGTCGACGCTGCTCGCCGTCGCGGGAGCGTTGCTGAGGCCCACCGCAGGGCAGGTCCTGCTGGACGGCGAGGACCTCGCCGGGCTCACCGACGCCCAGCGTGCCAAGGCCCGCCGGGAACGGATCGGCTACATGTTCCAGAGCGGCAACCTGCTCTCCGGACTGGCCGCCGTCGACCAGTTGCTCGCCGCCGTGTACATCAGCGGCGAACGCCCCCGCGCGCACCGGTCCCGCGCCGAGGAGGCCCTGACCCGGGTGGGCCTCG
Source organism: Streptomyces sp. NPDC127117 (assembly GCF_042677325.1). NCBI lineage: Bacteria > Bacillati > Actinomycetota > Actinomycetes > Kitasatosporales > Streptomycetaceae > Streptomyces > Streptomyces sp. NPDC127117. Next base: position 13,306 of record NZ_JBHXTM010000044.1, on the reverse strand, counting down.
GCCACCGCCTGCGCCACCGCCCCGAACAGCTCTCCGGCGGCGAACGCCAGCGCGTCGCCCTGGCCCGTGCGCTCTTCCTCTCCCCGAAGCTGCTGCTGATCGACGAACCGACTGCGGCCGTCGACCGCTCGCAGGCCGGTGAACTGGCCGCGCTCCTCGCCGAGCGCACCCGCCAGGACGACTGCGTCACGGTCGTCGCCACCCACGACCCGGCCGTGGCGGAGGCCGCCGACCGGGTCGTGGACATGGCCGCGCTGACCGCTGACACGGCCCCGTCCGTACCGCCCGGCAGCTGAACCCGCCCCGTTACCGCCGCCGCTGGACGCTGCCGTACAGATAGCTGTCGTCGCCGTCCAGCGCGGCACGGCTCAGCGCCTCCACCTCGGCGGGCCCCATCGCCTGCCAGTCGGGCGTGTTCTCGACGAACGCACGCCCCAGCCTGCGGCCGAGGCCGACCAGGCGGGCCCCCTCGGCGGAACGCTCGTCCGCGTACCGGTGCAACGCCTCGGCGGCCGAGGCGCAGGCGCGCAGCGACCGTTCCAGACACAGCGCGTCCTGGAGCGCCTTGACCGCCCCGCTCGCGGTGTGCGGCCGGGTCACGCTCGCCGCGTCGCCGGCCAGCAGGAAGGGGGGTTCTGCCGCCCTGGGCACCACGAAGTCGGCCACCGGGTGGATCGCCTGGGAGGTGTGCTCGCCCCGGGCGACGATGTCGGCCCACTCGGCGGGGAAGTGCTCCTCGGCGATGTCCCGCACATACGCGGCGAGGACCGGGGTGTCCGCGGCCGGGGGAGAGGCGTAGACGGCGTACGCCAGCAGCCGCGAGCCCGCGGCCGCCCCCGGGATCAGATAGAAGACACCGTGCCCGCCGGGGAAGCCCAGGGTGACCCAGGCGGACTCCAGCAGTTCCAGCTGCTTCGGATGGTCGCGCAGCGCGCTCGACGGGATCGTGCCCCGCCAGACCGGATACCCGGCGGGAACCGGCCGCACCTCGGGTGCGACCAGCGCGCGGGTGACGGACCGGTGCCCGTCCGCCCCGACGACGATGTCGTACTCCCGCTCGCCGTCCTCGGTACGGATCACGGCGCCACCGGAGGCCGTACGCCCGACGGAGGCGACGGGCCGCCCGCGGTGGTAGGCACCACCCCCGGCGTTGGCGCGCAACGCCCGCCACAGCAGCCCCCAGTTGCACGGTGCCACCGGGGCCTGCTGCCGGGCCAGTTCACGCGCCGACCGCCGCCCCGGTGCCCGTGCCAGCCAGACCCGGGTGGCGACCGGGGTGGTCGGCATGTCCGCGCCCAGATACCCGCCCGCGACCAGTTCCCGGTGGAGCGGCGGCGGGATGACGATGCCGAAACCCCGGTCCTGCAACTCGCCGTCGCTGCGCTCGTGGACGGTGACGTCCGCCCCCGCCCGCGCCCCCGCGACGGCCATCGCGCAGCCGGCGATGCTGCCGCCGACCACCCCGATGCGTAAACCCGTCACTGCCACCGTGCCACCGCCTGTTCCGACGCTCCGGGAGGTGCTGGAGGTCTTCATCCTCGCACCCGTGCGGGGCCGGTGCGGGACAGGACGCGGCGCCTCCCGGAGGGCCGGGCCGCTACGGGGTCACGGTCACCGTCGCGCTGCCGGACGCCTGCTTGCCGCTCGCCCGGTACGTGGCGGTGAGCGGGACACTGCCCGAGGCGCCCGCGGCGACCGTCACCGGGACCTTCACATTGGCCCCCTGGCCCGGGTTGAGCGCCGGGACGACGACCTGGCTCGTCGTCCATCCGCCGGGCACCGTGAGATCCATGGTGCCCCGGTCACGGCGCACGTCCATCCGGTTGACCACCCGCACCGTCACCTCGGCGGCAGTGCCTGCCCAGAGTGCCGCGGGCGGGGTGATCGTGATGTCGGCGCAGGTGCCGCCGAGCCACTTCAGGTCGAAGGACGAGTAGGTGATGTGCTGGTAGTCGGCCCGCTCGTAGAGGAGTCCGAGGCGGCCGTCGGCGAGCCGGGTCAGTGTCGAGTAGGCCGCGGCGCCAGGGTCGACGACCTTCCGGATCGGCCAGGTCTTCCCGTTGTCGCAGGACATCTTCACCGTGAGGTTGCGCCGCGCGGAGGCGTCCTCCGTGTTGCTGAACAGCAGCCAGGACGACTGCGGGTCCGACGGTGCGGCATCGGGGGCGTACCGCATCACCGAGGCGTTGTTCGCCGGGTCGGTGAGCTGGGTGTCCTGGGTGAACGGGGTGTAGTTGACCCCGCCGTCGGTGGAGTACGCGATCGTCCGGTACGGCTTCGAGCGGTTGTTGAGCATCACCCTGCCGTCGGACAGCTCGACGGTCTTGTTCTCGTCGCCGCCGGGGCCGACCGGATTGCCCATCTTCCACGTCTCGCCGTGGTCGTCGCTGTAGGCGCTGGCGGCGTGGTTGGCGCCGTTGACGCGTACGGCGTACTGCTGGATCAGCCGTCCCTTGTACGGGCCCCGGCGCAGCTGGATGCCCTCGCCGGAGGCCGCGAACATGCCCGCCCAGGCGGGGTTCTTGATCTGCTTGGTGATACGGCGATGGGTCCAGGTCACCCCGTCGTCGTCGGAGTAGCTGTAGTCGGCCTGGAGGACATCGGGGTCGCTCTCGTCGTTGCCGGTGCCCGAGCCGAAGAAGCCCTGGTTCACCGAGGCCGCGTAGAACAGGAAGATCCGGCCGGTGGTGCGGTCCACGAGCAGGCTCGGGTCGCCGTAGCCCTTGGGCGCGGCGTCCTTGCGGACCACCTGCTGCGGCTGCCATGTCACACCGTTGTCCGTGCTGCGGCGCAGCACGATGGAGATGTTGCCCGGCAGGTCGCCGAGGGTGGGGCGGGCGTCGTAGGCCGCGAGCACCGTGCCCTTGACCGAGGTGGTGAGCGCCGGGATGCGGTAGTGGGGCGAGCCCACCCCGTCGACGGTCAGATCCTGCGACGTCAGCTGACCGGGGACGGGGGAGGCGGCGCCGGCGGCGCCGGTCGCGGTGACCACCAGCATGGCGGCGCTGAGCAGGGCGACGGAGACTTTTCGCTGCATGGACGATCTCTCTTCTCGGAAGGGGGATGTGCTTCTTGGAAGGGAAGGTGCTTCTCGCGAGGGCGGGACGGAGGCCGGGTGCGGGCCGGCGCGGACTCGCGCGTGCCGCTACGGGACGCGCAGTGAACAGACCCGGCTGCCGGGGTCGAAGACCCGCAAGTCCTTGATCATCTTCAGTGCGAGGCGGTGGTGGCCCCGCTCGTCGGGGTGGAGCCCGTCATTGAGCAGCGACAGCGGGACCTGGCCGCCGTTGCCGTTCAGCCAGTCGTCGTAGTGGTCGACGAACACCACGTTCTGCGCCGCCGCGACCTCGCCCATCACCTGCGCGTACCGGGAAAGTCCCACCCGGCCGGGCCACTTCGCCGGATCGACCGGGTTGGGCGACTGGAGCACCGGCACCGGCGAGCCGGGCAGCGCCCGCACCGAGCCGACGAGCGAGAGGAGATTGGCCCGGTAGGCCTCCGGGCCGAGGCCGGACGTCGCGATGTCGTTCGTACCGATCATGATCGAGACCACCCGCGGCGAGAAGGCGGCGACCCGCTCCCCGAACATGGCGACGAGTTCGGCGCTGGTGGCGCCGCTCACGCCGGAATCGATCACGAAGTCACGGTTCTTCGGCTCGCCCAGCTCCCAGCGGACCCGTTCCGTCCAGTGCTCCGGGTAGCTGCGCCAGCCGTTGGTGTGCAGGGCGCCATGGGTGATGCTGTCACCGGTGACGACCCAGGTGGCGGGCGTGTCGCTGTTCAGGACCGTGGAGATCCTGCCCAGATCGGCGAGGTCGGGACGGGGGCTGTGCGCTACCAGTTCGGCCTCGCCCAGCACCCGGTCCCAGACCGCGGCCCGCTCGATGGTGCCGGTGCAGAACCATTCGCCGCCGGGGTGGTCGCTGTCGAGATTGCGGCCCAGGGCGAGTGCGCCCAGACCCGGGACGGCGGCGAAGAAGGGGTGCCTCGCTGTCTCAAGGACGGTGCGTCCGCCGGCGTGGAGCCGGGTGCCGGAGGAGTCGACGGTGACGGCGGCGGTATGAAGCAGACCGTCGTCATAGCGTGTCCTGGTCATGACATTGACCAGCACCGCACCCTTCTCGCGCACGGAGAACTGAAGGGCGCCGCCGCTCAGGTTCAGTGTGATGTTGGAGGAGGGCTCGGTCGGATCGGAGGCGCTGAGCAGGGTCATCGCCTCGTTGTGGCTGGTGGTGCGGAAGGTGACGAGGATGGTCCCCGCGGTGAGCGGGGCGAGTGCGCCGACCCGGTTCGACAGGTCGACATACTCGCTGCCGTCCAGGTCCACGGGGGTGTCGTGGTCCAGGAGCGGGCCGCCGCCCGGAGCGGCGGCGAAGGCGTGGCCGCCGAACGGTGCGCTCAGGGCTGCCGTGCCGGCGGCGAGAAGCATGGATCGTCTGCGCACGGAAGGTGCCTCCGGTCAGGAGTGGCCGGCCCGCCCCGACGGCGGGCCTGCGAACAGGGAGCGCACCCAGGCCAGTTGCTCCCGCTGCTGATACGCCGTGCCGCCCTCGTGCCCGTTGAACTCGTAGACGCGTACGTCCTTGGGCCCCGCGTAGTGGTTGTACGCGGTGAAGCAGGTGGAGGGCGGACAGATCTCGTCCATCATCGCGATCGAGAACAGCGCGGGAGCGGTGGCACGGGTGGCGAGCAGCGCCGCGTCGAAGTACGACAGGGTGGTGAACACCGTCCCGGTGCGGTCGCGGTGGAGCTTCAGATACTCGGCGATCTCGGTGTACGGCGGCCGGCCCGAAATCTCCGCGCCGCGCCGGAAATCGCAGAGGAACGGCACATCCGGCATCACCCCGGCCAGCCCCGGCACCAGCCCCGACACCGCCAGGGCAATCCCGCCGCCCTGGCTGACCCCGGTCACGACGATCCGGTCCGGATCGACCGCGGGGTGCTCGCGCACCGCCTCGACACAGCGCACCGCGTCGGTGAACACCCGCCGGTAGTAGTACGTTTCGGGGCTCTCGATGCCGCGGGTGAGGAAGCCGGGTACGGTGCCGGCCGCACCGGCGTCCGTATCGGCGGTGGAGCCGCCCGCGGCCGACCAGCCCTGGCCGCGGGTGTCCATGATCAGGTGTGCGTGACCGGCGGACGCCCAGAGCGTGTTCTCGTGCGCGAGGCCGCGCCCACGCCCGTACCCGAGGAACTCGACCACGCAGCCGAGGGGTTCGGTGGCCCCGGCCGGCAGGTGCAGCCAGCCGTGGACCGGACGTCCGGCGAAGCCGGGCAATGTCACATCGTAGGTACGGATCTGGGTGAGCCCGGTGTCCACGGGCGCGAACACCGGCTTCGGCACCGGACCGCCGGCGGCGGGCGCCTCGCTCAGGGTGCTCGACCAGAAGGCGTCGAAGCCGTCCGGAACCGGCAGTTCGGGCCGGTATTCGCGGCAGTCCGCGAGCGAGAGGTCCGTCAACGGCATGGAGGTGCCCTCCTGGGAAGCGCCGGGGTGTGAACGCCGGGCATCGAGACAGAAGACGTCAGATGTCCTGGCGGCACACGGACCCTAGGCAGTCATCGCGACGGCCGTCAAGGGCCCGGCCGGCGGATCACGGGCCGGGGCCGGTGGCACCGATCCGCCGGTCAGTCCAGGGCGCTGTCGCGGGCGCGGGCCTCGGAGATCCGGCGCCTGACCGGGGCGTAGTGCTCGCCCAGCGCCTTCATGAAACCGGTGATGTCCCCGGCCCGTGCGGCGTCCACGATGTTCTGGTGGGCCGCGATCGTCGCCATCTCGTCGGCGTGCGTGAACCCGTCGAGATGCGGCGCGACGATCGCGTACACGTCCCAGAAGGCCATCGAGAGCTGGCCGATCAGTTCATTGCCGAGCGGTGCCACCAGCAGGGCGTGGAACGCCCGGTCCGCTTCGACGAAGCCGTGCCCGTCCTGGGCGCCGGTCCTGCGCATCGTGGTGACCAGGCCGTCCAGCCTGTCGAGCTGCTCCTCGCTGAGCAGCGAGACGATCCGGTCGGCCATCCCGCGCTCGAAGAGCTCGCGTACGTCGACGAGGTCGGCCATCACCTGGAAGTCGTCGTCGGGGGAGAGCAGTCCGCGGAAGGTCAGGCTCTCCACCAGGGCCGACAGGCTCAGCCTGCCCACGTACGTGCCGTGTCCGTGCCGCACCTCCACGATGTCCAGCGCGGCGAGGATCTTGACCGCCTCGCGGACGCTGGAGCGGCTGGCGCCGAGCGCCTCGCACAGGGCCGGTTCGGTGGGCAGCGGATCCCCGGGGCGGAGGCGCTCTTCGAGGATGTAGCGCTTGATGCCCTCGACCACTTCCTGCCGGAGCAGCTGCCGGCCGGGCTTCGCACCGGACATATGTGAACTCCCCACCTCTTGACCCCTCTCGATTGTCCAGCTACGTTCCCACGCTATCAAGGCATCAGACATCTGACGTCCGATGCCCAGGGTTCCTGATCCCTCGCGATCCTGCGTCCCGCCCCCATCGCTTCCCCGCCAGAACCCCCTCACGTTCCACCTTCGACGTCCCTGGAGGACCCGTGCCCGAGCTGAGACCAGCCGGTGTCGAGCGCCGCACCTTCCTGCGATACACCGGCGCCATCGGTGCCGCAGCCGCCATCACGGCGAGCCTGTCCGCCTGCGGCGGCCCGTCATCGACCGCCGACGGCACGGCGGACAAGGGCAGCGGCAGCGACCTGATCGAGGCCGGTCTCTCGTACCCCCTGTCGACCGGTTTCGACCCGATGATCACCTCGGGCGCGACTCCGTACGCCGCCAATATGCACATCTTCGAGGGCCTCGTGGATCTCGATCCGGCAACACTCGTGGCCCGTCCCGCACTTGCCACCGAGCTGCCGAAGAAGATCAACGCCACCACCTACCGGGCCACGCTCCGCAAGGGCGCGACCTTCCACGACGGATCGCCGGTCACCGCCGACGACGTGGTGTTCAGCTTCGAACGCATCCTGGAGCCGAAGAACGCCTCGCTCATGGCGCAGTTCGTGCCCTTCGTCGACACGGTGAAGGCCATCGACGCCGGCACGGTCGAGTTCAAGCTGAAGTACCCCTTCGCGCTCTTCCCGTCCCGCATCGCCGTGGCCCGGATCGTTCCGAAGAAGATCGTCGAGCCGGACCCCAAGGCGTTCGACGCCAAGCCGGTCGGCTCGGGACCGTACCGGTTCATCGAGGCGACCCGCGAGGACAAGATCGTCTTCGAGGCGTACGACAAGTACAACGGCCCCCACCCGGCCAAGGCGAAGAAGATGATCTGGCGGCTGATGTCCGACCAGTCCGCCCGCGTCAGCGCCATGGAGTCCGGCCGGGTCCAGGCCATCGAGGACGTCCCCTACATCGACGTCAAGCGCCTCGCCGGCGCCTCGAAGACCGAGTCCGTGCAGTCCTTCGGCCTGCTCTTCCTGATGTTCAACACCGCCGACAAGCGGTTCGCGGACAAGCGCGTGCGCCAGGCGCTGCACTACGCACTGGACACCGAGAAGATCATCTCGACGGCGATGGTGGGCAACGCGGCAGCCGCCACCGGGTACGTTCCCGCCACCCACCCCGACTACCGCAAGGCCGCCACCGTCTACACCCACGACGTGACGAAGGCCAAGAAGCTGCTCGCCGACGCGGGCGTCGAGAACCTCTCCTTCACCGTCCTCACCACCGACACCGGCTGGGTCAAGGACATCGCCCCGCTGCTGAAGGAGAGCTGGGAGGCGGCCGGCGTCAAGGTCACCCTCGACATCGCCCAGTCCCCGGCCCAGTACGCCAAGGTCGACAAGGGCGCCTTCGAGGTGCTGGTCGCCCCCGGCGACCCGTCCGTCTTCGGCAACGACGCCGACCTCCTGCTGCGCTGGTTCTACTACGGATTCTGGCCCGAGAGCCGCTACGGCTGGGGCAAGTCCGCGGCGTACAAGAAGGTCAGGCAGACCCTCGACAAGGCCGCCCGGGCCGCCGACGAGGCCAAGCGCAAGGAGCTGTGGGGCGAGGTCACCGACATCGTCGCCGACGAGGCCGCGCTGTACCCGATCCTCCACCGCAAGCTGCCCACCGCATGGAACGAGAAGGCCCTCCCCGGCTTCAAGCCGCTGCCCACGACGGGCCTCTCCTTCCTCGACGTCAGCCGCGCCTGACCGAAGCGCACAGGCCACTCGTGACAGGCCACCTGTGGCAGGCCACCTGTGACATGTCACCGAGCCGCCCGACAGCGGACACCGATCCCGTGACATGTCACAGGTGGCCGACAGACAGGTCCGGCACCCCGCGCCCCCGGCCCCGTGCCAGGACCGCCAGACCGCCCAACCGCAAGGAACCCGACGATGGTTGCTTTTCTCCGGCTCGCGCTGCGCCGCGTCGCGATGATGCCGGTGATGATCCTCGGCATCGCGCTGCTCGTCTTCGTGGTGCTGCAGTTCTCGCCGGTCGACCCGGCCTTCAACGCGCTCGGGGAGAGCGCCACCCCCGAGGCCCGTGCGGCCTTCGCCGAGGCCAACGGCCTCAACGACCCGCTCCCGGTCAGGTACTTCCACTTCCTCGGCCAACTGCTCCACCTCGACCTCGGGATGACCGTCCCGCCGAGCCAGCCCGTGGCCGACCGGATCACGGCCGCCTTCCCGCTCACCCTCCAGCTGACCCTGCTCGGACTGCTCCTCGCGGTCGTGCTCGCCGTGCTGTTCGGAGTGGTCGGCGCGATGTACCGGGACCGCTGGCCCGACCAGCTGTTCCGGGTCGTCTCCATGGCCGGGGTCGCCATCCCGTCCTTCTGGCTCGGGGTGCTCCTCATCCAGCAGTTCGCGCTGAACACCCGGATCTTCCCGACCGGCGGCTACACCAATCCGGCCGACTCCTTCAGCGGCTGGCTCACCACCATGGCCCTGCCCGCGATCTCGCTCGCACTCCCGGTCTCCGCGTCCCTCGCCCGTCTCGTACGGACCTCGATGGTCGCCGAACTCGACCGCGACTACGTACGCACCGCCCGTGGCAACGGCCTCCCCCCGCTGCTGGTGATCCGCTCGGTGCTGCGCAACGCGCTCGTCACCCCGCTGACCGTGCTCGGCATCAAGGTCGGCTACATGCTCAGCGGCGCCGTCGTCATCGAAGCGATCTTCGACCTGCCCGGCATGGGCAAGCTCATCCTCGAAGGTGTCACCGGCGGCGATGTCGCCCTGGTCCAGGGCACCGTACTGACCATCGCCATCGCGTTCCTGGTGGTCAACGTCATCGTCGACCTGCTCTATCTGCTGGTCAACCCGCGCATCAGGACGGTGTGACATGTTCGCCACCGGCCGTCTGGCCAACAAACTGTCCCGACCGGGCATCGCGTTCCGCTCCCTCCCGGTCACCTCCCGCATCGCCCTCGGCGTACTGATCGTCGTCGTACTCGGCGCCGTGCTCGCCCCACTGTTCACCCAGGACCCGCTGACCACCGGCACCCCGGTGCAGGCACCCAGCGGCGCCCACTGGTTCGGCACCGACCGGGCCGGCCGCGACGTCTTCGCCCGCGTCGTGCACGGCTCCCGCTACTCGCTGGTCATCGGCCTCGGCGCGACCGCCGTGGCGCTGATCGCCGGTGCGCTGCTCGGCTCGATCGCCGCCACGTCGCGCAAGCTCGGCGACGAGTCCGTGATGCGGACCCTCGACGTCGTGATGTCGTTCCCGCCGATCGCGCTGGCCGCCGTCCTCGTCGCGGTCTTCGGAACCAGCGTCCCGGTGATCATCTTCACCATCGCCTTCGTCTACACACCGTCACTGGCCCGCGTGGTCCGCGCCAATGTGCTCTCCCAGTACGGCGAGGACTACGTCGCCGCCGAGAAGGTCATCGGCGCCCGGCGCGGCTACATCGTGCTCCGCCACGTCGCCGTCAACTGCATGGCCCCGGTCATGGTGTTCGCCACCGTCATGGTCGCCGAGGCGATCATCTTCGAGGCCAGCCTCTCCTTCATCGGCGCCGGAGTGCAGGACCCCGACCCCAGCTGGGGCAGCGTCCTCGCCTACGGCCGGCAGATCCTCCTCGCCGGCGGCTGGTGGGCCACCTTCTTCCCCGGCCTCGCCCTGCTGATCACCGTCCTCGCCCTCAACATCCTCTCCGAGGGCCTCACCGACGCCTCCGCCGCGCCCAGCAGCGCCAAGGCAGCCGCCGACCCCACCGATTCCACCGCCCCCGACCCGGTCGAGGCCACCTCCACCGCGGACATCGACGCCGCCCTCACCAGGCTCGCCGACCGCATCGGCGCCACCGGACCGGCCATCACCCCCGTACCGGACGACGCCGCCGAACTGCTCGTCGTACGGGACCTGTCGATCCGCTTCCCCGACCGCTACGGGCAGATCCCCGTCGTCGACTCGCTCGACTTCACCGTCCACGAGGGCGAGACCCTCGGCCTGGTCGGCGAGTCCGGCTGCGGCAAGTCCATCACCAGCCTCGCCGTCATGGGCCTGCTCGCCCGCAACGCCGAGGTCGGCGGCGAGATCCTGTACCGCGGCCAGAACCTCCTGGAACTCCCTCCCAAGGAACGCCGCGCACTGATGGGCCCGGAGATCGCGATGGTCTACCAGGACGCGCTCTCCTCCCTCAACCCGTCCGTCCTCGTCGGCACCCAGCTGAGGCAGCTCACCTCACGCGGCGGCACGAAGACCCCGGCCGAACTCCTGGAACTGGTCGGCCTCGCCCCCGAACGCACCCTGCGCAGCTACCCCCACGAGCTCTCCGGCGGCCAGCGCCAGCGCGTCCTGATCGCCATGGCACTCTCCCGCGACCCCCGCCTGCTCATCGCCGACGAACCGACCACCGCCCTCGACGTCACCGTCCAGGCCCAGGTCGTCGAACTCCTCATGGAACTGCGCGACGAACTCGGCTTCGCCATGGTCCTCGTCTCTCACGACCTCGCCCTCGTCGGCGACCTCTCGCACCGCGTCGCCGTGATGTACGCGGGCCGCCTCGCCGAGATCGGCGCCACCCGCTCCGTACTCACCGGCCCCACCCACCACTACAGCCGCGGCCTGCTCGGCTCGGTCGTCTCCCTGGAGGCCGGCGCCGACCGGCTGCACCAGATCCGCGGCATCGTCCCCGCGCCCCAGGGCTTCGGCACCGGCTGCCGCTTCGCCTCGCGCTGCGACGCCGCCACCGACCTGTGCCGCACCACCGCGCCCGAACTCACCGCACCCGACACCACGAAGGACCACGGCTTCGCCTGCCACCACCCCGCGAAGGCCGCACAACTGGAAGGGAGCGCCCGGTGATCCGGATCGACGGCGTCCACGTACGCCACAAGGCACGCAGCGGCGGGCTCTTCCGCCGGGACGCCGTGCACGCCCTCACCGACGCCACCCTGGAGGTCCGGCGCGGCGAGATCGTCGGCCTGGTCGGCGAGTCCGGCTGCGGCAAGTCCACCCTGGCCCGGGTGCTGACCGGACTCCAGAAGCCCACCGAGGGCGAGGTCCGCTTCCACGGCCGCGACCTGTGGGCGATGTCGGCGGCCGAGCGCCGCGACGACTTCGGCTCCGCCGTCGGAGTCGTCTTCCAGGACCCGTCCACCGCCCTCAACCCCCGGCTCACGGTCCGCCGGATCCTCCGCGACCCGCTCGACGTGCACGGACGGGGCACCCGCGAGGCGCGCGAGGCCCGCGTCGAGGAGCTCCTGGACCTGGTCGGCCTGCCCGGCCACACCCTCGGCGCCCTTCCCGGACAGCTCTCCGGCGGCCAGCGCCAGCGCGTCGCCATCGCCCGCGCCCTGGCCCTCGAACCGGAACTGATCGTCGCCGACGAACCGACCTCCGCCCTCGACGTCTCCGTACGCGCCCAGGTCCTCAACCTCCTGGTCGACCTGCGGGAACGCCTCGGGCTCGGCATGGTGTTCATCTCGCACGACATCCAGACGGTGCGCTACCTCGCCGACCGCCTCGCCGTCCTCTACCTCGGCCGGATCGTCGAGGAAGGGCGGGCGGCCGATGTGGCGGGCGCTCCGGCGCACCCCTATACCGAGGCACTGCTCTCCGCGACCCCGAGCCTGCTGGAGACCACCGAGCGCATCGTGCTCACCGGCCCCGTCCCCTCCGCCACCAACCCGCCGTCCGGCTGCCCGTTCCGCACCCGCTGCTGGAAGGCGGACGACGCCTGCGCCACGGCTTTCCCCGCCGCGACGTCGGGCCCGGACGGACACCGCCGGCACTGCGTCCACCCCCAGAGCCCCGCCCCCTCCGTACCATCCGCAAGGAGCACCGTATGACCGCCCGGAACCCCCGCTGGACCGGCGTGATCCCGCCCGTCGTCACCCCGCTCACCGCGGACGGCGAGATCGACCGCCCCTCCCTGGAGCGGGTCGTGGGGCATCTGCTCGACGGCGGCGTCAGCGGCCTGTTCGCGCTCGGCAGCTCGGGCGAGACCGCCTATCTGACGCCCGGCCGGCAGGACGAGGTCATCGAGGTCATCACCTCCGCCTGTGCCAGCCAGGTCCCGGTGCTCGTCGGAGCGATCGAGACCACCACCGGCCGGGCGATCGAGCGGGCCCGCGCCGCCGAAGGACTCGGCGCCGACGCCGTGGTCGTCACCGCCCCCTTCTACACACGCACGCACCCCACCGAGATCGACCGCCACTTCCGCGACATCGCCGCCGCCCTCGACCTGCCGGTCCTGGCGTACGACGTACCGGTCTGCGTACACAGCAAGCTCGACCCCGAACTGCTGCTGCCGCTCGCCGCGGACGGCGTGCTGGCCGGGGTGAAGGACTCCAGCGGCGACGACGGATCGTTCCGCCGCCTGGCCATGGGAGCCCGTGAACTCCCGGAGTTCTCCGTGCTCACCGGGCATGAACTGGTGGTCGACGCGATGATGCTGGCCGGGGCGGACGGCTCGGTCCCCGGGCTCGGCAATGTGGATCCGCACGGTTACGTACGACTGCACGAGGCGGCGGTACGGGGCGACTGGTCCGCCGCCAGGGCCGAACAGGACCGCCTGGTCGAGCTCTTCGACATCATCCGCGCGGCCCGTCCCGGCACGGCGTCCGCCACCGCTGCGGGCCTCGGCGCCTTCAAGACGGCACTGATGCTGCGCGGGATCATCGGGACGAACACGATGAGTGCGCCGATGCGTCGCCTGGACGCGGCGGAGACCGCCGAGATCGCGGCCTGCCTGGACCGGGCGGGTCTCAGCCGGGTGTGAACCCGCCCGAACCGAAGAACAGCGGTGGGGCGGGGGGAGCGAGCCGAGGGAGGGTGAGCCGGGGTAGGGTTGAAAGACGAGGAGTGGGTGGAAAACACCCCCCGGCGGAGGAGTGTTTTGGGGGGGGGGGGGGGGGGGCCGGCC
>NZ_JBHXTM010000043.1:0-72885 GCF_042677325.1 Streptomyces sp. NPDC127117 | reverse complement strand
GGCACCGCCGCACAGGGCAAACGGGCCGGGCCCCGGGGAATCCCCGGGGCCCGGCCCTCAGCCTGCCGACGGCTACGCGCTCATCGCGCGCACCCGGCTCAGTTGTCGTCCTCGTCGATCAGGAACCCGCGCATCGGCGAGGGAGCCTGCTGCATCGGCTGCGGCGCCTGCGGCCGCACCGGTGCCATCGGCTGGGTCATCGCCGGCGACATCTGCTGCTGGCCACCGTACGAGGGCCCACCGCCCATGGACGGGTTGCCGCCCATCGGCTGGTTGCCGTGGTTGCCGCCCATGGTGTGACCCATGGCGCCGGCACCGGCCGGAGCCAGCGAGGGCGACGGCGGCAGCGAAGCGGTCGCGGGGGTCCGCGGCGGGGCCAGCGAGTCGTCCGCCTGGGTCTCCAGCTGACGCAGCTGGCTCTCCAGGTAGGACTTCAGGCGGGTCCGGTACTCACGCTCGAAGCCACGCAGATCCTCGACCTTGCGCTCCAGCGTCGCGCGGGCCGACTCCAGCGAGCCCATCGCCACGCGGTGCTTCTCCTGCGCGTCCCGCTCCAGGGCGTCCGCCTTGGCACGCGCGTCGCGCTCCAGGCCCTCGGCGCGGCTGCGCGCCTCGCCGACGATCTTGTTGGCCTCGGAACGGGCCTCCGCGATCGCCTGGTCGGCGGTCTGCTGCGCGAGCGAGAGGACACGGGCGGCGCTGTCGCCACCGGGGCCCTGACCGGGCTGCTGCATCTGCGGCTGCTGCATCTGCTGCATCTGCTGCTGCGGGGCGTGACCCCCCATGGGGCCGCCCATCGGGCCACCCATGGGACCGCCCTGCATCGGGCCGGGGCCGTGCGGGCCCTGCGGACCGGGGCCGTGCTGGCCCTGGGGACCAGGACCGTGACCGCTGGGACCGGCGGGCAGCTGCGGAGCACCACCGGGCAGCTGGGGCGGACCCATCTGCGGGGGCTGCTGCTGGACCGGCGGACCCGATATGGCGGCGGGCACCGGTGCCCCGGGCCGGTCCTGCGGCTCCGGCTTGCGCATGCCCTGCTGCTGGTTCTGCGCGGCGGCACGCGTGGCAGCGGCCAGCTTCGCGCGGAGGTCCTCGTTCTCACGGAGCAGGCGGGTCAGCTCGGACTCGACCTCGTCGAGGAAGGCATCGACCTCGTCCTCGTCATAGCCTTCTCGGAGGCGGACGGTCGTGAACTGCTTGTTCCGCACGTCCTCAGGAGTCAGCGGCATCTCTTCTTCACCTCTACGTAGTCGTCGGCAGTCGGCAAGACCGTATCGCTCACAGCCTGATCACGATGCTGATCAGGATGTAGACGATGATCATCAGAACGAAGAAGGACAGGTCGAGTGCCACGCCCCCGAGACGCAGCGGCGGGATGAACCGCCGCAGAAGCTTGAGCGGTGGATCGGTGACAGTGTAGGTGGCCTCAAGTATGACCACCATCGGCTTGCCGGGCTGCCATGAACGCGCGAACTGGAAGACGTAGTCCATGACCAGCCGGAAGATCAGCACGATGAGGAAACACATCAGCGCGATATAGACAACCTGCAGTGCGACGCCCATTTCGCGCTTCCCTCTCCCCTGGCTCTCGTAGCTCCGGCCTCGCGGCCGGGTTGTTCCCGGTGTCGTGTTCTCAGCTCTGGTTGAAGAATCCGCCCTCAGCGATGCGGGCCTTGTCCTCCGCCGTGACATCGACGTTAGCAGGCGACAACAGGAACACCTTCTGCGTCACGCGCTCAATGCTGCCATGGAGACCGAAGACGAGTCCTGCGGCAAAGTCGACAAGTCGCTTTGCATCCGTATCGTCCATCTCCGTGAGATTCATGATCACCGGAGTGCCCTCACGGAAGTGTTCCCCGATGGTACGGGCCTCGTTGTAGGTCCTGGGGTGCAGCGTGGTGATGCGGTAGGGCTCCCGCTCGGACACGACCTTGGGCATGATCACCGGTGCGTTCTTCTCCATGTTCGGGCGTTCAGGTGTGATGGATGCCACGGGGGCGATTCGGGCGGGTCGCTCTCTCTCCGCCGGGATCTGAACCGGCTCCCGCTGCGCGGGAGGCTGCACCGCTCGTACCGGTTCGTCCCGCTCCCGGTCCCGCTCCCGCTCCACCTGATGCGCGGGCTGGTGCCGCCGCCGGTCGCGCTCCGGCTCCGGCTCGGGTTCGAATTCGTCGTCGGGGTCGAACCCCGGACCGTCGTACCCATCGTCCTCCACGAGGCCGAGGTAGACCGCCATCTTGCGCATCGCGCCGGCCATGCTCTGAGTCCTCCGCTCTGTGGTGGATCGGCATCTGTCACCAAGTGCCCCGCGATCCACTGAGGCCTGCCCGCCATAGGCGGGAATGACCATATTTTCTGCTGTGGTCCGACCTGCTTGGCGACGTTACCCGAGCCCGGGTCGGACTCCGAGTACCGCCGTACCGACGCGCACATGTGTCGCTCCGGCCGCGACCGCGTCCTCGAGGTCCGCGCTCATCCCTGCAGAGACCATGTTCGCAGCAGGATGGTTCCCGCGCAGGCGGGATGAGAATTCCATCAGCCGGTCGAAGGCGGCCCGTTGGCGTCCCGCGTACGGCCCTGCGAGCGGCGCGACGGTCATCAGACCGCCGAGCCGCAGCCCCGGCGCGGACTCGACCGCGGCGGCCAACTCCTCGATCCCGTCCGGCGCGACGCCGCCCCGGTCACCCCGCTCGCCGCTCTCCGCGTCGAGCGCCACCTGGATGAGACAGCCGAGTTCGCGCCCTTCGCGTTCGGCGGCCGCCGAGAGGGCAGTGACCAGTCTGGCGCGGTCCACCGACTGCACGACATCGGCATAACTCGCCACAGAACGAACCTTATTCGTCTGCAATTGACCGACAAAGTGCCATGTGAGCGACAGATCCGCACATTCGGCTGCCTTGGGCGCCGCGTCCTGGTCACGATTCTCCGCGACATGACGTACACCCAGTTCGTGCAGAATCCGCACATCGCTCGCGGGGTAGGTCTTCGTGACCACGATGAGCGTCACTTCATCCCGCTCACGACCGGCGGCGGCACAGGCGGAAACGATGCGTTCCTCCACCCGTGCCAGATTTTCGGCGAGTTGAGCCTTACGGTCCGTCATGCCCTATCAGTCCAACCAGACATATCCGGCGAGCCGCCCGGTGGTGCGGTCGCGGCGGTACGAGAAGTGATCGCCCGATTCGAGGGTGCAGACCGGCGAGACCTGCCGGTCCTCGATCCCGAGATCCTTGAGCTGGGCGTGGACCCCCGCGGTGACGTCCACCGCCGGGGTGCCCCAGCTGGTCTCGGACCAGGCGGCCGGGACGCTCTTCGCGACCTCGGCGCGCATGTCGGCCGGGACTTCGTAGCACCGTCCGCAGACCGCCGGCCCGGTGCGGGCGACGATCCGGGAGGTGTCGGCACCGAGCCCGGCCATGGCCTCGACCACGGCGGGGACGACCCCGGCGACCAGACCGGGACGGCCCGCGTGCGCCGCCGCCACGATCCCGGCGACCGGGTCGGCCAGCAGTACGGGGGTGCAGTCTGCGGTGAGCACGGCGAGCGGGAGCCCGCGTCGCGCGGTCACCACCGCGTCCACCGCGGGGATCTCCGAAGCGTCCGGCCACGGCCCGTCGACGACCGCGACGTCCCGCCCGTGCACCTGGTTCATCCAGACGACCCGCGTCGGATCCAGACCGAGGTCCCGGGCGGCGCGCTCGCG
This sequence comes from Streptomyces sp. NPDC127117, assembly GCF_042677325.1. Classification (NCBI taxonomy): domain Bacteria; kingdom Bacillati; phylum Actinomycetota; class Actinomycetes; order Kitasatosporales; family Streptomycetaceae; genus Streptomyces; species Streptomyces sp. NPDC127117. The sequence goes on along the minus strand of NZ_JBHXTM010000043.1, from coordinate 69,182 downwards.
ATTGGCCAGAACGGCGGCGGGGTCGTCTCCGACCGCGCCGCCGAGGTTGAGCTCCTCGTACGGAGCGGCGCTCACTCCGCCCCACCTGTCGGTGAAGGCGAAGTGTGCGCCGCCCGTCGAGGACAGTGCGTGGTGCTGAGCTATCACTTCAAGAAGTCCGGGACATCCAGCTCTTCGGCCTGCGAGTCCTGGTACGCGGGACGGGCCGGCGGGACGTGCGGCGGCGCGACCGGCGGCAGGTGGGTCTCGCTCGCCACCGGTACGGGCTCCGACTGGACCGGCGGCTCCTCGCGGGTGGGCACGGAGCCCAGCCCACCGGTCTGACGCACGGGCTCCGGGGTCCGCACCGGCGCGGCGGGCTCGTCGCGCTTGGCGGAGTTGGCGCCCAGGACGTTCTCGCGGCGGGCCGGCGGCTGTCCGCCGTCGAAGCCCGCGGCGATCACGGTGACGCGTACCTCGTCGCCCAGCGCGTCGTCGATGACCGCACCGAAGATGATGTTCGCCTCGGGGTGCGCCGCCTCGCTCACCAGCTGGGCGGCCTCGTTGATCTCGAAGAGACCGAGGTCGCTGCCGCCGGAGATGGAGAGCAGGACACCGCGGGCGCCGTCGATGGACGCCTCCAGGAGCGGCGAGGAGATCGCCATCTCCGCGGCGGCCACCGCGCGGTCGTCGCCACGGGCCGATCCGATGCCCATGAGTGCCGATCCGGCCTCGGACATGACCGACTTGACGTCGGCGAAGTCGAGGTTGATCAGCCCCGGGGTGGTGATGAGGTCGGTGATGCCCTGGACACCCGAGAGCAGCACCTGGTCGGCCGACTTGAACGCGTCGAGCACGCTGACCTGGCGGTCCGAGATGGACAGCAGCCGGTCGTTGGGAATGACGATGAGGGTGTCGACCTCTTCGCGGAGTTCGGCGATGCCGTCCTCCGCCTGGTTCGCGCGTCGCCGGCCCTCGAAGGTGAACGGGCGGGTGACCACGCCGATCGTCAGGGCGCCGAGCGAGCGCGCGATGTTGGCGACGACGGGTGCGCCGCCGGTGCCGGTGCCGCCGCCTTCTCCGGCGGTGACGAAGACCATGTCGGCCCCCTTGAGGACCTCCTCGATCTCCTCACGGTGGTCCTCTGCCGCCTTGCGACCGACTGCCGGGTTGGCGCCGGCGCCAAGGCCGCGGGTGAGTTCGCGGCCGACGTCGAGCTTGACGTCGGCGTCGCTCATCAACAGGGCTTGCGCATCAGTGTTGATCGCGATGAACTCGACGCCCTTGAGACCGACCTCGATCATTCGGTTGATGGCATTGACACCACCGCCGCCGACACCGATGACCTTGATGACTGCGAGGTAGTTCTGCGGTGCTGCCACGTCGAAGGCCTCTCGCCTCGAGTTACGTGTCGTCGCTTCGCGGTAGTCCCGCCGCGACGACGGATGCCGATTGGGACGGTCCGAAACGCCGACCCAAACCCTAACGTTGAAGTTTAGGGTTACCAGTGTGTCTGCTTCATGGACTCTTCCGAACAGGACACTAAGTCGACAAGTGGCGCACGTTCAACGAACACGCCGAACCTCCCGTTTTTCTTTTCACCCTATGTGATCACCCGTAGCGCTGACCAACCAGGGTGCTGGCCAGGCCAAATGTGCGTCAACTACCCGACACGGAAGGGGCGGTGGGTGCACTCACGTCGAAGTGTCCCGCTTTGGGAGCGGCTTTCATGAGAGCGGTGAGAACTCTCGCCTTCACCGGACCCCCTTCGCCGCTGCCCCAGTTCACCGTGCGCCCCCGGGTGAGCTGCAGGGAGATCGAGTCGTACGAGGTGACCCGTACGACCTCGGTGTCCTTGGCGACGCCGCCCGGAAGTTCGCCCGCGACCCGGACCGCTTCCCGCACCAGCCGGGCACTGCCGAATCGGCGCAGACTCGCGGACTGATCAGGTTTCAGTTCCAGCAGAGGTACGCGACCGGGCGATTTGTCCACCGTTGCGAAACGAACGCCTTTCGCGTCCACTTCAATGAACTTTGCACCCTTTTTGACCAACAGGACCGGCTGTCGTTCGGTCACCTTAAGTCCGATTCCGTGCGGCCATGACCGTACGACATCCACGGAGTCGATACGAGGCAACTTCTGGCGCAATCGGTCGGCGATGGCGTCGGTGTCGACGGAGATCAGCGGGGCCCCGACCGGAACCGCCGCGGCGGCCTCCACCTCGGCCGGTGTCAGTACGTCGACACCGGTGGTCCTGACCTGTTCGGCACGGAGCCAGGAGGAGCCGTAGAGCGCCCAGACGGTACCGGCGGCGAGCAGCAGCGCGAGCACGCCGGTAACGATCAGCGTTCTGCGGCTGGGCAGTCGGCGCGCCTCGGGGCGCGGGCGCGGCGGGCGGGCCGGGGAGTGCTTCTGCTGCGCTTTCCCGCGCTGGGCGGTCGTCGGTCCGGCCACGCTCGCTCCTTATGCCGGGTCCGGGAGCGCCGCCCCCGGACCCGTCGGCCTCACGCGCCTCGGCGTGCGGCAATCGCCTCGTACACCATGCCGACGAGCAGGTCGTCGGCGTCCCGGCGGCCGAACTCGGCGGCGGCGCGGGACATCTCGTACAGCCGGTGCGGATCCGCGAGCACCGGGAGGACGTTGCCCTGCACCCACTCGGGGGTGAGCGCCGCGTCGTCCACCAGCAGCCCGCCGCCGGCGTTGACCACCGGCTGGGCGTTGAGCCGCTGTTCGCCGTTGCCGATGGGCAGCGGTACGTAGGCGGCGGGGAGCCCGACGGCGGAGAGTTCGGCGACGGTCATCGCGCCGGCGCGGCAGAGCATCATGTCGGCCGCGGCGTACGCGAGATCCATCCGGTCCACGTACGGTACCGGGATGTAGGGCGGCATCCCGGGCATGTTGTCGACGCGCGGCAATTCGTTCTTCGGGCCGACCACATGGAGGATCTGGATTCCGGAGCGCTGGAGCAGCGGTGCGACGCGCTGGACCACCTCGTTGAGGTGGCGGGCGCCCTGCGAGCCGCCCGAGACCAGCAGCGTCGGCAGGTTGGGGTCGAGCCCGAAGGCGGCACGCGCCTCGGGGCGGACCCGGGCCCGGTCCAGGGTGGCGATGGTGCGGCGCAGCGGGATGCCGATGTAACGGGCGCCGCGCAGCTTGCTGTCGGGGGTGGAGACGGCGACGCCGTGGGCGTACCGCGAACCGATCTTGTTGGCCAGGCCGGGACGGGCGTTGGCCTCATGGACGACGATCGGCACCCCGGCCCGCTTGGCGGCGAGGTAGCCGGGCAGGGCGACATAGCCGCCGAAGCCGACGACGCAGTCCGCCTTGGTGCGCTCCAGCACCTGCTCGGCGGCCTTGATGGTGCCGCGCAGCCGTCCCGGGACGGTGATCAGCTCCGGGGTGGGCTTGCGCGGCAGCGGCACGGCCGGGATCAGGGCGAGTTCGTACCCCCGCTCGGGTACGAGCCTGGTCTCAAGTCCGCGCTCCGTGCCGAGGGCAGTGATTCCCACGGTCGGGTCCTGCCTGCGCAGGGCGTCCGCGAGGGCAAGCGCGGGCTCGATGTGGCCGGCGGTCCCCCCACCGGCGAGTACGACATGCACCGAAATTCACCGCTCTCCGGACGGACGCTTCTTGACGCGCCGTCTCATCGTCTTCCATCTCACCCCGGGCCTCCGCATGGCCAGGGCAGCCTTCGCCGCGGGATCCTCTCGCGCGAACGCGATCAGCAGCCCGACGGCGAACATGGTCGGCAGCAGGGCCGATCCTCCGTAGGAGAACAGCGGGAGCGGGACCCCGGCGATCGGCAGCAGGCCGAGCACCGCACCGATGTTGATCACGGCCTGCACCGTGATCCAGGTGGTCACACCTCCCGCGGCGTACCTCACGAAGGGGTCCTCCGTGCGTCCGGCCACGCGGATACCCGCATAGCCTAGAGCCGCGAAGAGGGCGAGTACCGACAGCGTCCCCGCCAACCCCAGTTCCTCCCCGGTGATGGCGAAGATGAAGTCGGTGTGCGGTTCAGGTAGTTGGCCCCATTTTTCCACACTCGCACCGAGCCCGGAACCGAACCATCCGCCGGACGCCAGAGCATAGATGCCGTGCACCGCCTGCCAGCAGGAGTCCCCCGGTCCGGGCTCGCTGGCGCCGATGCAGGCGAGCCTGGACATCCGGTTCGGGCTGGTCTTGATCAGTACGAAGGCGATCAGGGCGGCGAAGCCGAGCACCCCGCCGAAGAGCCGGGTGGGCGCCCCCGCCAGCCAGAGCAGCCCGAACAGGATCGCGGTGAGAATGATCGCAGTTCCCATGTCGCCGCCGAGCATGATCAGCCCGAGGAGCATGAAGGCGACCGGGACGAGCGGGACGAGCAGGTGCTTCCACTGGGTCAGCAGCCGTTTGTCCTGTTTGCGCGCGAGCAGGTCCGCGCCCCACAGGATCAGGGCGAGCTTGCCGAACTCACTGGGCTGGAGCTGGAAGGGCCCGCCCAGGTAGAGCCAGTTCCGGTTGCCGTTGACCGACATCCCTATCCCCGGCACCTGGACCAGCACCATCAGGAAGACGGTGCCCATGAGCAGCGGATAGGCGAACGCCCGGTGCAGTTTGGCGGGCATCCGGGCGGCAAGCGCCATCAGTCCGGCACCGATGACGGCGGCCAGGAACTGTTTACGGAAGAAGTAGGTGCCCGGTTTGTCGAGTTCCAGGGCCTTGATCATCGACGCGGAGTAGACCATCACCAGGCCGAGCACGGTGATCAGCAGCCCGGCGCCCAGGATCAGGTAGTACGCGGTCAGCGGGCGGTCCCAGGCCCGGCGCACCCGCTCGTACATCCCCCGCATCCCCCCGCGGGAGGAACGGGGCCCACGGGGGCCGCCGGTGGAGCGTCCCTTGGAGCGGGGCACCGAGGGGCGCCGGGAGCCGGTGACGGAACGGACCCTGAGAGCGGGGCCCGGTGGCGCCGGGGCGCCCGCTGCCGCTCCCGCGAGCAGCGGTGGGGCGAGTGCCCGGCTGATCGCCGCGGTGGCCCGTGAGCGGCCCTCACGGGGCCCGGCAGAGCTCTCTTCGGCCGGCATCGTCGCTGTCCCCTCCACTGCTCGTGCGCGGAGGCCGGGCCCGTCAGGCGCTCTCGGCAGCGAGTGCGCGGACCGCGTCCGCGAACGCCTCGCCCCGCTTGTTGTAATTGACGAACATGTCCATCGAGGCACAGGCCGGGGCCATCAGTACGGTGTCTCCCGGCCGGGCGAGCCGTGCCGCCTCGCGGACCGCCTCGGACATCGCCCCAGTGTCGGTCCGGTCGAGGTCGACCACCGGGACCTCGGGGGCGTGTCGCGTGAGGGCTTCCCGGATCAGTTCCCGGTCCCGGCCGATCAGTACGACGCCCCGCAGCCGCCCGGCGGCCCCGGTCACCAGCTCGTCGAAGGTGGCCCCCTTCGCGAGGCCGCCGGCGATCCAGACGATCGGGTCGTAGGCCGCCAGCGATGCCTCGGCGGCATGGGTGTTGGTGGCCTTGGAGTCGTCGATGTACGCGACCCCGGCGACGTTCGCGACGTGCTCGATGCGGTGCGGGTCGGGGCGGAAGGCCCGCAGCCCGTCGCGTACGGCCGCGGGCTCGACGCCGAAGGCGCGGGCCAGGGCCGCGGCCGCGAGGGCGTTGGCGATGTTGTGCGGGGCGGGCGGGTCGATGTCCTTGACCTCGGCCAGCTCCTGGGCCTGCTTCTGCCGGTTCGCCACGAAGGCGCGGTCGACGAGGATGCCGTCGACGACGCCCAGCTGGGACGGGCCCGGTGTGTTCAGGGTGAAGCCGATGGCCCGGCAGCCCTCCTCCACGTCGGCCTCGCGGACCAGGTCCTCGGTCGCCGGGTCGGCCGCGTTGTAGACGCAGGCGACGCGGTTGCCCTCGTAGATCCGGCCCTTGTCCGCGACGTACGCCGCCATGGAGCCGTGCCAGTCGAGGTGGTCGGGGGCCAGGTTGAGGACGGCGGCGGAGTGGGCGCGCAGCGAGGGCGCCCAGTGCAGCTGGTAGCTGGACAGCTCGACGGCGAGTACGTCGTACTCCTCGTCGCCGAGCACCGCGTCCAGCAGCGAGACGCCGATGTTGCCGACGGCTGCGGTGCGCAGCCCGGCCGCCTCCAGGATCGAGGCGAGCATCCGTACGGTCGTGGTCTTGCCGTTGGTGCCGGTGACCGCGAGCCAGGGGGCCGCGCCGGGGCCCCGCAGCCGCCAGGCGAGTTCGACGTCGCCCCAGACGGGGACGCCCGCCTCGGCGGCTGCGGTGAAGAGCGGCTTGTGGGGCTGCCAGCCCGGGGCGGTGACGATGAGCTCGGTGGACTCGGGCAGGGTCGCCCCGTCGCCGAGGCGCACGGCGATGCCCTGCGCCTCCAGCTCCGCGGCCTGGGCGCGCGAGCGCTCGTCGTCCCCGTCGTTGACCACGGTGACGACGGCCCCGAGGCCGTGCAGCACCTTGGCCGCCGGGATTCCGGAGACTCCGAGTCCCGCGACGGTGACGTGCTTGCCCTGCCAGTCCTGGTTGCTCACTTCTCGGCTGCCCATCCCGCGTAGAAGAGTCCGAGTCCGACGATCACGCACATGCCCTGGATGATCCAGAAGCGGACCACGACAAGGACTTCGGACCACCCCTTGAGTTCGAAGTGGTGCTGTAGCGGCGCCATCCGGAAGACCCGCTTGCCGGTCATCTTGAAGGAACCGACCTGGATGACCACGGACATGGTGATCATCACGAAGAGACCGCCGAGGATGGCCATCAGGAACTCGGTGCGGGAGCAGATCGCCAGACCGGCGAGGGCGCCGCCGAGGGCGAGCGAGCCGGTGTCACCCATGAAGATCTTGGCGGGCGAGGTGTTCCACCACAGGAAGCCGAAGCAGGCGCCCATCAACGCCGAGGCGACTACCGCGAGGTCGAGCGGATCGCGTACCTCGAAACAGGCGTTGGGGTTGGTCAGGGTGTCCGCGTTGGCGCAGGACTCCTGGAACTGCCACAGCCCGATGAAGGTGTACGCGCCGAAGACCATCACCGAGGCACCGGTGGCCAGGCCGTCCAGACCGTCCGTCAGGTTCACGCCGTTGGACATGGCCAGGATCATGAACAGTGCCCAGACCACGAACAGCACCGGGCCGATCGACCAGCCGAAGTCCGCGACGAACGACAGCTTGTCGGAGGCCGGGGTGTTGCCGCGGGCGTCGGCGAACTGGAGCGAGAGCACCGCGAAGGCGATGCCCACGATCAGCTGGCCGGCCATCTTCGCCTTGGCCCGCAGGCCCAGCGAACGCTGCTTGACGATCTTGATGTAGTCGTCGAGGAAGCCCACGAGGCCCATGCCGGCCATCAGGAAGAGCACCAGCACGCCGGAGAATCGCATCTCCTCGCCGGTGATCAGCTTCGCCGCGACGTACGCGATGATCGTCGCCAGGATGAAGGCAATGCCGCCCATGGTGGGCGTGCCCTTCTTGGACCCGTGGGTACGCGGGCCGTCGTCCCGGATGAACTGCCCGTATCCCTTGCGGGCGAGCAGCTTGATCAGCAGCGGAGTTCCGACCAGGGTCAGGAAGAGCCCGATGGCCCCCGCGAAGAGGATCTGCCTCATCGGCCGGTGACCTCGCCCTCGGACGCGTTCTCCAGCAGTGCCATGGCGACCTGCTCCAGGCCGACCGACCGGGACGCCTTCACCAGCACGACGTCTCCCGGGCGCAGTTCACTGCGCAACAGGTCGACCGCGGCCTGTGCGTCGGACACGTGCACCGACTCCTCACCCCACGAACCCTCGTTGTATGCGCCCAGTTGCAGCCAGGAGGCCTCTCTGCCCCCGACCGCGACGAGCTTGCTGACGTTGAGCCGGACGGCGAGCCGTCCGACCGCGTCGTGCTCGGCGAGCGAGGCGTCGCCGAGCTCGGCCATCTGGCCGAGCACCGCCCACGTACGACGGCCCTTCCCCATGGCGACCAGCGCGCGCAGCGCGGCTTTCATGGATTCGGGGTTCGCGTTGTAGGCGTCATTGACGAACGTCACGCCGTCCGGACGCTCGGTGACCTCCATGCGCCAGCGGGAGAGGGTGCCCGCCTCGGAGAGCCCTTCGGCGATCTCGTCTGCGGACAGGCCCAACTCATGGGCGACGGCGGCCGCGGCGAGCGCGTTCGACACGTGGTGCTCACCGTACAGGCGCATGGTCACGTCGCTGCACCCGGTGGGTGTGTGGAGCTGGAAAGCGGGGCGTCCGTCGTCGGTGAGACGGACCTTCTCGCCCCGTACGTCCGCTTCCGCGGCTTCCCCGAAGAGCAGCACCCGGGCCTTGGTGCGGGAGGACATGGCGCGTACGAGCGGGTCGTCGGCGTTGAGTACGGCGACGCCGTCCTCGGGCAGCGACTCGACCATCTCGCCCTTGGCCTGTGCGATCTGCTCCCGGCCGCCGAACTCGCCGATGTGGGCGGTGCCGACGTTGAGGACGAGGCCGACGCGGGGCGGGACGAGTCCGGTGAGGTAGCGGATGTCACCGATGTAGCGTGCACCCATTTCGAGGACGAGGTGGCGGGTGTCCTCGGTGGCGCGCAGCGCGGTGAGCGGCAGACCGATCTCGTTGTTGAGGTTGCCCGCCGGGTAGACGGTGGGCCCCTTGCGTTCGAGGAGCTGGGCGATGAGGTCCTTGGTGGAGGTCTTGCCCGCGGAGCCGGTGAGCGCGACGACGGTGGTGCCGAGGCGGCCCACGACGGTGCGCGCGAGCGCGCCGAGTGCGGCCACGACGTCGTCGACGACGATCGCCGGAACACCGACGGGGCGGGCGGCCAGCACGACTGCCGCACCCGCCTCGACGGCGCGCTGCGCATAGTCGTGGCCGTCGACCCGCTCGCCGGCGAAGGCGACGAACAGGCTGCCCTGCGTCACCTCCCGGGAGTCGATGACGACCGGCCCGCTGACGGTTGCTGCCGGATCGGGTATGTCGTGCGACTGCCCGCCGACGATTTCGGCGATCTCGGCGAGGGAAAGGGCGATCACTTGGTCATCCCTGACTGTTGTTCTCGTGGGTGTGGGCGCGGTGGCCGGCGCTCTCGGTGCGCTCGTGCCCCAGGGACCGCTCGATGGCCGCGCGCAGGACCACGCGGTCGTCGAAGGGGCGTACCACGCCATGGATGTCCTGGCCCTGCTCATGGCCCTTGCCTGCGATCAGCACGGTGTCACCGGGCTCGGCACGGGCGACCGCGGCGGCGATGGCGGCGGCCCGGTCGGCGTCGACCAGGACGTCGCCCCGCTCGTGGACGGGCACCTCGGCGGCGCCCGCGAGCATGGCGGCGAGGATTCCGAGGGGGTCCTCGGAACGGGGGTTGTCGGAGGTCAGTACGGCGGTGTCGGCGAGGCGGGCGGCGGCCGCGCCCATCGGGCCGCGTTTGGTCGTGTCGCGGTCGCCGCCGCAGCCGAGGACGATGTGCAGCCTGCCCTCGGTGACCGCCCGCAGGGAGCGCAGCACGGATTCGACGGCGTCGGTCTTGTGCGCGTAGTCGACGACCGCGAGGTACGGCTGTCCGGCGTCGACGCGCTCCAGGCGGCCGGGGACGCCGGGAACGGCCGCGACGCCGTCGGCGGCGGTCTGCGGGTCGATGCCGGCGACGGCGAGCGTGACGATCGCGGCGAGGGTGTTGGCGACGTTGAACGGGCCGGGCAGCGGGGCCCTGGCCACGATCCGCTCGTCCTTGGGGCCGACGACGGTGAAGGTCGAGCCGAGCGGCCCGAGTTCGACGTCCTCGGCGCGCCAGTCGGCGTCCGGGTGGCCCTCGGCGGAGAAGGTGACGACCGGGACGGACGCCTCGGTGATCAGCCTGCGGCCGTACTCGTCGTCGTGGTTGACGACGCCCTGGCGGCTGCGGGCAGGGGTGAAGAGCTGCGCCTTGGCCTGGAAGTAGTCCTCCATCCCGGAGTGGAACTCCATGTGTTCCGGGCTGAGGTTGTTGAAGACCGCGACGTCGAAGACGCAGCCGTCGACCCGGCCGAGCACCAGGGCGTGGCTGGAGACCTCCATGGTCACCGAGTCGACGCCGCGTTCGCGCATGACGGCGAACAGGGCCTGCAGATCGGTGGCCTCGGGGGTGGTGCGCTCGGACTTGATGCGTTCGTCGCCGATCCGCATCTCCACCGTGCCGATGAGCCCGGTGGCGCGCCCGGCACCGCGGAAGCCGCCCTCGACGAGGTACGCGGTGGTGGTCTTGCCGGACGTTCCGGTGATGCCGATCTGGAGGAGGTCGCTGCCGGGCCGTCCGTAGATCTCCGCGGCCAGCTCGCCCATCCGGCCGCGCGGGTCCTCGGTGACCAGCACCGGAAGTCCGGTGGCGGCGGCGCGCTCGGCGCCCGCCGGGTCGGTGAGGATCGCCGTCGCGCCGAGACCGGCCGCCTGGGCGGCGAAGTCGGCGCCGTGGAAGCGGGCGCCCGGCAGGGCCGCGTAGACATCGCCGGGACGTACCGCCCGGGAGTCGTGGGTGATGCCGGTGATCTCGCCGGTTCCCGGCGGCTCGACGCCCAGCCGGGCTGCCAGTTCGCCGAGCGGGGTCGGCCCGATCCGGTCCGGGCGGGGCGCTCCCGGGTAGTTCACAGGGGCGGCCTTCTGGGTGGTTTGGGACTGATCAGCGTGGGGCACGGCGGTGAGCGTACCGGGCGCACCCGGCCTCTCGCGAAGTGAGGGGCCGGGGTTCTGGTGGTTCCCGTTCCGGTTCCCGGGATCGGGCGTGATGGTTGTCACTGGATGGTTTCCCCGAGTTCACTCGCCGGGCTTGAAGGACACCGGCAGCCGGGCTGGCCCGCTGCCGGACGGTGGGGTCTGGAGGGTCTTGAGCGCGAACTCCATGACCTGCTTGTAGATCGGTCCGCAGATCTGGCCGCCGAAGTAGCTGCCCTTGGTCGGGTTCTGGATCGCGCAGTAGACGGTGATCTGCGGTTTGTCGGCGGGTGCGAAGCCCGCGAAGGAGGCGGTGTAGCCGTGGTAGCCGCCGCGCACCGGGTCGACCCGGTTGGCCGTACCGGTCTTGCCCGCCACCCGGTAGCCCGGGATCTTGGCCTTCGTGCCGGTGCCCTCCTCGTCGCCGACCACCGACTCCAGCATCGCGGCGAGCGTCCTGGCGGTCTTGGCGCTGACCACCCTGGTCCGCTCGGGCGGTTCGGCGGCCTGGAACCGGCCGTCGGCGCCCTTGGTGCCGCGTACCAGCGTGGGCGCGACGCGGACCCCGTCGTTGGCGATCGTCGAGTAGATGGAGGCGGCCTGCATGGCGTTGAGCGAGAGGCCCTGGCCGAACGGGATCGTGTACTGCTGCGAGGTCGACCAGTCCTGGGGCTCGGCGAGGATCCCGGGGGTCTCGCCCGGGTAGCCGAGACCGGTCGGTGAGCCGATCCCGAACTTGCGCAGGTAGGAGTGGAGGACCTTGTTGGCCTCGGCCTGCGTCCTGCCCAGTTCGCCGGTGGCCAGGATGGTGCCGATGTTGCTGGACTTGGCGAGTACGCCGTTGAGCGTCAGGTACCAGGTGGGGTGGTCGATGTCGTCCTTGAAGAGCCGGTCGCCGCGGTGCAGCCGGTTGGGGACGGTGACATGGGTGCCCGGGGTGGCGACGCCCTCCTCCAGCACGGCGGCCATGGACATGACCTTGCTGGTGGAGCCGGGCTCGTAGACGTCCTGGAGGGCCGCGTTGCCCAGCGACGCCGCGTCGGCCTGCGAGAGGTTGTTGGGGTCGAAGCCGGGGGCGTTGGCCATGGCGAGGACCTCGCCGGTCCTGGTGTTCTGGACGACCACATAGCCGCGGTCGGCCCTGGACTTCTTCACCTGGTCGCTGATGGCCTGCTGGGCGGCCCACTGGATGTCGCGGTCGATGGTCAGCTCGATGTCGGCGCCGGGGACGGCCGGGACCTCCTTGGTGCCCGCGGTGGGCACCCGGCGGCCGCCCGCCTGGGCGTACCTGATCTTGCCGTCCTCGCCCGCGAGCTCCTTGTCCAGCTGCGATTCGAGGCCGCCCGCGCCCTTGCCGTCGGAGTTGACGTAACCCAGTATCCCGGCGGCGAGGCCGCCGTTGGGGTAGACCCGTTTGGTGGTCGCCTCCTGGAAGACGCCGGCCAGCACGTTGGCCCCGGGGCCGCCGCTCGCCCGGTCCTTGCCTGCCTTCTCCGCGAAGACGGACTTGAGGTCCTTGATCTGGTTCCAGACCTGTGGGGTCTGCCGGCGGGCCAGGACGACGTAGCGGCCCTTCCCGGACAGCTTCCGGGTCAGCTCGGTGGCGTCGGTGCCGAGGATCGGGGCGAGGAGCGCCGCCGCCTGCCGGGGCGCGTCGGGGGCCTTGCTGAACTCGGGCGTGAACATCGAGGGGTCGGCGGTGATGTTGTACGCGTCGACGCTGGTGGCCAGGGCGATCCCGCCGCGGTCGGTGATCTCGCCGCGCTCGGCGGCGATCGTGTAGCTGAGGTAGCGGTTCTCCTTGGCCTTGGCTGCGTACGCGCTGGCGTCGACGGCCTGGACCTGGAGCAGCCGGACGACGAACGTCAGCATGACGAGCGTCAGGGCGAGGCTGACCAGGCGGAGCCGGGGGCGCGGGTTGCCCAGCCGCAGCGGGCTCGCGCCCGGGTTGCGGGGCGGGCGGGGGCGCGGTGCCGGGGCGGAGCGGCGGACGGCGGGCCGGGGGCGCCCCTGGCCGCCTGCGGCGCTGCGCGGGCGCGCGGGGCCGGGTACCCGGCGGCGCGGTGGTTCCTTGGGCGGCACTGCGTCACCTGCCGGGGCTCGTCGGGGTCTGGTCTGCCGGGGTACGCGCCCCGGCGGGCGGGGTCACGGAGGTGCTGGGCGGCGCGGCGGCGCCCGAAGGTGTGGCCGATGCCGACGGGGCGGGCTGGGCCGGGGCGCTGGGCTTGAGCTGGGAGCCGGCGGCGGGGGGCGCGGTTGCGGGGGGCGCCGCCGGCGCACTGCTCTGCTGCTGCGGCGGCGGGACGGGCTCCGCGGTGGTCTCGGCGGGTACGCCGCGGACCGTGCCGTCCGGGTTCAGGAAGGCGGGGCTGCCGCCGGGCACCATGCCCAGTTCTCGGGCGCGGCGCTCCAGGGCGTCCGGCTTGGAGAAGTCGTCGACGTCGCGCTGGAGGGCCTGCTGCTCGTCGGTGAGTTCGGTGGTCCGCTTCTTCAGCTCGCTCAGCCTGAACGACCCTTCGTTGAGGGCCGAGTTGAGCACCAGGAGCGTGATCAGGCCGCCGCCGAGCAGCACCACGACCAGCAGGACGAAGGGCGTACGGGCCGCGTTGCTGGGCCCGGACGGCATCAGCCGGGCGAGCCTCGCGGCACGCCCTTTCAACTGCCCGGCCGGTCTGCTCACCGCACCGCCCCGCACATCACCGGTTTCCGGGCCGCCGGACGCCGGGCGCTCATCGTTCCTCCTCGCGGATCCGCTGGGCACCACGCAGCCGGGCAGGGGCGGCCCGCCGGTTCTCGGCGACCTCCTCCTCGGTGGGCAGTTCCGCGCCGCGGGTCAGCAGCTTCAGCCGGGGCTGGTAGCGCTCGGGGACGACCGGCAGTCCGGGCGGCGCCGTGGTGGCGGCGCCCGCCGCGAACACCTGCTTGACCAGCCGGTCCTCCAGCGAGTGGTACGAGAGGACGGCGATCCGGCCGCCGACCGCGAGGCTCTGCACAGCCGCCGGAATGGCCCGCTCCAGGACGCTGAGCTCGCCGTTGACCTCGATGCGCAGCGCCTGGAAGGTCCGCTTGGCGGGGTTGCCGCCGGTGCGCTTGGCCGCCTGGGGCAGCGAGTCGCGGATCAGCTCGACGAGCCGGGCGCTGTTGCTGAACGGCTCCTTCTCGCGCTCGCGCACGATGGCGGAGACGATCCGCTTGGCCTGCTTCTCCTCGCCGTAAGCCCGCAGGATCCGCACCAGTTCGCCCGGCGGATAGGTGTTGAGCACCTCGGCCGCGCCGATGCCGGTCGTCTGGTCCATGCGCATGTCGAGCGGGGCGTCCTGGGCGTACGCGAATCCGCGGTCGGCCTCGTCCAGCTGCATGGAGGAGACACCGAGGTCGAACAGGACGCCCTGGACCTTGGGGATGCCGAGCCTGTCGAGCACCTCGGGCAGCTCGTCGTAGACGGCGTGCACCAGGGTGGCCCGGTCGCCGTACGGGGCGAGCCGCTCGCCGGAGAGCCTCAGCGCCTCCTTGTCCCGGTCCAGCCCGATCAGCCGCACGGAGGGGAAGGCGGAGAGCAGCGCCTCGCTGTGACCGCCGAGGCCGAGGGTGCAGTCGACGACCACGGGCGCCTGCGGGCCCGGCGCCTCCAGAGCCGGGGCCAACAGGTCCAGGCATCGCTGGAGCATCACCGGGACGTGTCGGGTCTGGCTCATGCGCCCTCTCAGGCTCAGGTCCCGTGTGGCCGCACGTACGGCCTGGTCCCCGCCCGCTCAGAAGGGGAGGTGGGCCGACGCCGGGGAAGGGGCGTCGGCCGACCGCGAGCGGGAGAGGGCCGGGCCCGTACGTACGCCGCACACACAGGGGAAATCTACGGAATGTGCAGGGTGTCGGTAACTTCCCGTCACTTTAGTCCACCCTGCCATTCGATCGATTCCCGATCAATCAACCCGGCAGCGCGTCGCCCGACCCCCTGTTCACCCGCCCGAACGAACGGTTGTGAGGCTTGTGGGTTACCTCACAACAAGCCTCGTTGACGTTCTTTGTCCCTTCCCACAGCACGACGGGAGCGGGTGCGGGAGCTAACGTCATATCCATGTCGACTTCCGCGCACTCCCCTGTCCGGTTTCCCTCGGACGACGCCGACCAGGCCCGCACCGGGAACACGGTCACCGACCGTCTCGTCGAGGCGAACGTCCGGTACGCCGCCGATTTCGAAGACCCGGGCATGGACGCCAAGCCGGTGCTGCGCGTCGCCGTGGTCGCCTGCATGGACGCCCGGCTCGACCTGCACGACGCACTGGGCCTGTCGCTCGGCGACTGCCACACCATCCGCAACGCGGGCGGTGTGGTCACCGACGACGTGATCCGCTCGCTGACCATCAGCCAGCGGGCCCTCGGAACGCGCAGCGTGATACTGATCCACCACACCAACTGCGGCCTGGAGTCGCTCACCGAGGAGTTCCGCCAGGAGCTGGAGGTGGAGGTCGGCCAGCGTCCGGTCTGGGCGGTCGAGGCGTACAAGGACGCCGACCAGGACGTACGGCAGTCGATGCAGCGCGTGCGCACCTCGCCGTTCCTGCTGCACACCGACGATGTCCGCGGCTTCGTCTTCGATGTCACCAGCGGTCTGCTGCGGGAGATCCTTCCCTCCTCCTGACCTCCCGGACACCACCCACCAGGAACCGAAAACCCCACCGAAACCGGCATTTCGCCCTCAGTTGTCCACAGGCGAGTGACACGAAGCGGTAACGGCAACAAGAATGCGCGTGTGACATCCCGCCGGACGTGTCCGAAGGGGTGTCCGTGTTTCGGGGTGGGCCGGACCGCTGCGTGCGCGTCGGCCCGTGAATGGGGTACCCCACCGCTCCTGGTGAGCGTGGGGCAGGGCCGAGGAGGGCCGGGTGACGACCTATGACGATCGAGCGAGCCTCACAGATCTGACCACGACTGCGGAGCGGGTGCGCAGGTCGGTGGAGAGCGTGATCGAGGGCAAGCCCGAGGTCGTACGGCTTTCGCTGACCGTGCTGCTGGCGGAGGGGCATCTCCTCATCGAGGATGTCCCCGGGGTCGGCAAGACGATGCTGGCCAAGGCTCTGGCACGGTCCATCGACTGCTCGGTGCGGCGCATTCAGTTCACGCCGGACCTGCTGCCCTCGGACATCACCGGTGTGTCCATCTTCGACCAGCAGCGGCGCGACTTCGAATTCAAACCGGGCGCGATCTTCGCCCAGATCGTGATCGGCGACGAGATCAACCGGGCATCGCCGAAGACCCAGTCGGCACTGCTGGAGTCCATGGAGGAGCGCCAGGTCACCATCGACGGGCACAGCTACGAGCTGCCCGACCCGTTCATGGTGGTGGCCACACAGAACCCGGTGGAGATGGAGGGCACCTATCCGCTGCCCGAGGCCCAGCGCGACCGGTTCATGGCGCGGGTCTCGATCGGCTATCCGAGTGCGGACGCCGAGCTGCGGATGCTCGACGTGCACGGCGGCCTCCCTCCGCTCGACGACCTGCAGCCGGTGGCCCACGCCCACGACATCGTGAAGCTGATCGACGCGGTGCGCACGGTGCATGTGGCCGACGCCGTGCGGCGGTACGCGGTGGAGCTCGTCGCGGCCACCCGCAGCCATCCCGATCTCCGGCTCGGCGCCTCGCCGCGGGCCACCCTGCATCTGCTGCGCGCGGCGAAGGCCTCCGCGGCGCTGAGCGCCCGGGACTACTGCCTGCCGGACGATGTGCAGGCGCTGGCGGTAGCGGTGCTCGCGCACCGGCTGCTGCCGACGGCACAGGCCCAGCTGAACCGCCGTACCGCCGAGCAGGTCGTGCAGGAGATCCTCCAGCAGACACCGGTTCCGACCGCGAACGGCGGAACCCAGGTCCAGCCGCAGCATCATCCGGGCCGGGTGCCGTACGGCCGGCAGCAGCCCGGCGCACGGCGGGTCTGATGGCCGCCGGGGGGCCGGCCGCGATGGACGACGGCGGTGAGAAGGGCGGTATGCGGGCCGCCCTGAGCGGGCTGACCACGCGCGGGCGGTCCTTTCTGGCGGCCGGTATCGCCGCGGCGGTCTGCGCCTTTGTGCTCGGGCAGGCGGATCTGCTGCGGGTCGGGCTGCTGCTCGCCGCGCTGCCGCTGGTCTGTGTGGTGGTGCTCGTCCGCACCCGCTACCGGGTCGCGGGCACCCGGCGGCTCTCGCCGTCCCGGGTTCCGGCGGGCTCGGAGGCACGGGTCCATCTGCGGATGGAGAACGTGTCGCGGATGCCCACCGGGCTGCTGATGCTCCAGGACCGGGTGCCCTATGTGCTCGGGCCGCGGCCCCGGTTCGTGCTGGACCGGGTGGAGGCGGGCGGCCGTCGCGAGGTGTCCTACCGGGTGCGGTCGGATCTGCGCGGGCGCTATCCGCTCGGGCCGTTGCAGCTGCGGCTGAGCGATCCGTTCGGGATGTGCGAGCTGACCCGTTCGTTCAGCGCGTACGACACCCTCGTCGTCATTCCGCGGACCGAGCCGCTGCCGCCGGTGCGGCTGGCCGGCGAGGCCTCGGGGTACGGCGAGGGACGGCAGCGTTCGCTGGCGCTGGCCGGTGACGACGACGTGATCCCGCGCGGCTACCGGCACGGCGACGATCTGCGCCGGGTCCACTGGCGCTCCACCGCGCGCTACGGCGAGCTGATGGTGCGCCGCGAGGAGCAGCCGCAGCGGGCCAGGTGCACGGTCCTGCTGGACACCAGGCGGACCGCCTATCAGGGGGCGGGGCCCGACTCCGCCTTCGAGTGGGCGGTGTCCGGGGCCGCGTCCGCGCTCGTGCACATGCTGGAGCGCGGCTTCGCCGTCCGGCTGCTGACCGACGACGGGACCGCGGTTCCCGGCGAGGGCGCGGGCGGTTTCGCCGGCTCGACGCAGGAGTCCGCCGACTCGGCAGGGCTGATGATGGACACCCTGGCGGTGGTCGACCACTCCGACGGCAGCGGTCTGTCACGCGCGTACGAAGTGATGCGCGGCGGCAACGAGGGGCTGCTGATCGCGTTCTTCGGTGATCTGGACGAGGAGCAGGCGGCGGTGGCGGCGCGGATGCGGCAGCGCAGCGGCGGCGCCGTCGCGTTCGTGCTGGACAGCTCGGACTGGAGGCAGGGCGATGTCCCGCCCGCGGGAGCGGAGGCGGCGTCCGAGCGGCGGCTGCGGCTGCTGCGCGAGTCGGGGTGGACGGCGGTGGCGGTTTCGCCCGGGACCGGGCTCGCCCGGTACTGGCGGCAGGCGGGGCAGCACGGCGCGGCGGCACAGTCCGCCGCGGCGGGCGGCACGACGGGTTTCTCCGGGGGATGGTCATGAGCGGTCGTGGTCGGCTGGCGCTGTGCGCCTTTGCGGCGACGCTGATGGCGGCGGCCTCGATGCTGCCGCTGGTCGAGCCGGCCGGATGGATCCTGCAGGCGGCGTTCCTGCTGGCGGTGCAGAGCGGGACGGGCGCGCTGGTCCGCCGGGCGCCCGTGCCCCGTGTGCTGGTCGTCGCTGCGCAGGCGCTGGTCACGCTGGTCCTGCTGACGGTGGTGTTCGCCAGGCAGCAGGCGATGGCCGGTCTGCTGCCCGGCCCGGAGGCCGTCCAGCGCCTGTCGCATCTGCTGACGTCGGGCGCCGAGGACGTCGGCAGGTACGCCGCCCCGGCTCCCGTGACGGACGGCATCCGGCTGATGCTGATCGGCGGTGTGCTGCTGGTGGGCCTGGCGGTGGACGCCCTCGCGGTGACATTCCGCAGCGCGGCCCCGGCCGGCCTGCCGCTCCTCGCGCTCTACTCGGTGGCCGCGGGGCTGTCCGGTGGCGGGGCGGACTGGCTCTGGTTCCTGCTGGCGGCCGGTGGCTATCTGCTGCTCCTGCTGGCGGAGGGCCGGGACCGGCTCTCCCAGTGGGGGCGGGTCTTCAGCGGCGCGGCCACCAGGACCCCGGGAGGTCCGGCGCTCGGGGCGGCGCTCGCGGGCGGCCGTCCGACGGCCCCGGTCCGTACCGGGCGCCGCATCGGTGCGCTGGCGCTGGGCGTCGCGCTGGTCGTCCCGGCGGCGCTGCCGGCGCTCGAAGGCGGAATGCTGTTCGGTACGGGCACCGGCAGCGCCGGCAAGGGGGGCGGCGGCACCATCTCCGCGGTGAACCCTCTGGTCTCGTTGCAGGACAATCTGAACCAGCCGGAGAACCGGCAGGTGATGTCCTACCGCACCAATTCCGGCGCCCCGCAGGACTTCTATCTGCGGATTCTGGCCCTGGACCAGTTCAACGGGAGCGAGTGGCGGCCCTCCACGCGCCGTCTGAAGGACGTGCCCAAGCGGCTCCCGGCCCCGGCGGGCCTCGGCCCGGACGTGGCGGTCACCGAGGTCACGTCGAACATCTCCGCGTCCCGCTCCTACCAGCAGACCTATCTGCCGCTCCCCTACCCGGCGACCGAGGTCGGCATCGACGGACGCTGGCGGTACGAACCGGAGGGGCGGACCCTTGTGGGCGACCGCGGGGAGACGACCCGGGGCGCGCAGTACCGGGTCTCCAGCCTGCTGGTCGAGCCGACCGCCGAGCAGCTCGCCGCGGCGGGCCCCGCACCGGCCGAGCTGCGGCGCGAATACACCCGCGTTCCCGGCTCGCTGCCGAAGATCGTCGAGGAGACCGCGGACAGGGTGACCCAGGGCGCCGCCAACGATTACGAGCGGGCGGTGAAGCTGCAGGACTACTTCGCCTCGAACGGCGGCTTCAGCTACAACACCTCGGTGAACTCGGGCACCGGCAGCTCTGCGATCACCCGGTTCCTGAAGGAGAAGCAGGGCTTCTGCGTCCACTTCTCCTTCACGATGGCCGCGATGGCCCGGACGCTGGGCATCCCGGCGCGGGTCGCGGTGGGCTTCACTCCGGGCACCGGGCAGCCGGACGGTTCGGTCTCGGTGGGGCTGCGCGATGCGCACGCCTGGCCCGAGCTGTACTTCGAGGGCGTCGGGTGGACCCGTTTCGAGCCGACTCCGACGCGGGGCACCACGCCGCCGTACACCCAGCAGAACGTCCCCACGGGTGACACGGATATGCCGGCCCTGCCCGAGAAGGGCGCCTCGGCGGCTCCGTCGACCGCACCGTCCGTCCCGGACGGCTGCCCGGCGCAGATGCGCAAGCAGGGCGAGTGCGGCAGCTCGGCGGCGCCGGGCGTGACGCCTCCGACGGACTCGGGGACGCCGACGGGCACCGTCGTCGGTGTGGCCCTGCTCGCCGTGGTGGTCCTCGCGCTGCCGCTGCTGCCGCTGCTCTGGCGACTGCGGGCACGCAGGCGCAGGCTGAGCCTCTCCGACGGGCGTACGCCGGTGCGCGACCGCATCGCACCAGCGCCGACGGGGCAGGGCACCTCCGGCACCCACCGGGGCCGGGGCATCGAACCCGGCCCACCGGGGTACGTCACGGCCGGCACGCTGGCGGCCTGGCAGGAGATCACCGACACCGCCTGGGACCACGGCATCGAACCGGACGATTCCCGGACCCCGCGCAAGGCGGCGGACCGGGTGGTGCGGCTGGGGCAGCTCGACCCCGACGCGGCCGCTGCCGTGCACCGGGTGGCCGGGGCGGTGGAGCAGGTGCTCTACGCCCCGGAGCCCCGGGTGAGCACCGGCCTCGCCGAGGACGTGTCGACGGTACGGGCCGGTCTGCGGGCGTCCGCCGGCCGCATGACCCGGATCCGGGCGGTCGTGGCTCCGCGCTCGGCCGTTCGGGTGATCTGGGCGGCCGCGGACCGCTGGGCGGTGTTCACCGACAGGTGCACGGCGCTGTGGGGCCGCGTCCGGTGGGCGGGGTGGCCGCGGCGCCCGTCGCGCCAGCAGGGATGACCGGGGGCGTGGTCTGCGGCAGGCCGCGGGCCACGCCCCGCTACGGCCCCGGCAGCCGGCCCGAGGGCCTCCGGCGGCGTTCGTCGGCAGCGGCGGGCGGGCCCGCCCGGGCGCAGCCGCACCCGTCCAAGCCTCGGCCCACGCGAAGCCCCGCCCCGCAGAGCGGTCGGCCCGGTATCCGTCCGCGGTGACCGGCCCCGGGCACGCATGAGGGGCGGCCGCGTCGGCGCGGCCGCCCCTCACCCAAGTGTGTCCGAGGGCCTAGTGGCCCTGCTCGTCGCGGCGGCGCTGCCACCGCTGCTCGATGCGGTTCATCACGGTCCGGCGTTGCCTGGGCCGGCTGCGCTCGCCACCGCCTCCGGCTGCCGGATGCTCGCCCGGTTTGGGCGCCTTGCGCCAACCAGTGACCGCAAGGACCGCGCAGCCCAGCATGACGAGAAAACCCACCACGCTGATCCAGATCTGCTGGGCGACCATTCCGGCCATGAGGAGCGCGATACCCACCAGGAAGCCTGCGATCGCCTGGTAGACCCGTCGCCGGGTGTACGTACGCAGCCCGCTTCCCTCGAGCGCTGTCGCGAACTTGGGATCTTCGGCGTACAGCGCTCGCTCCATTTGCTCGAGCATTCGCTGCTCGTGCTCCGAGAGCGGCACGGAGTCCTCCTCGTCGTCGGCCGCGGGGGGCGGCCGGTATGCGGCCCTTCCAGGATAGGCAGGGAATCGCCCCCGTGAAACCCGCCTTCTTGCCCATCAGCCAGTCCGGGCCGCCACGACGGCTCAGCTGCTGAGGCGTTGATTCCCCAACCTCCGATCCGTCATGCCGGATGGTGTCCCCCGATCATACGGGGCGAAGCCCCCGATCGGGGGGCCCGGTGCGTACTCCGTCTGCCGCTGCGTCGCTGATCAGCCGCGCTACGGCCGAGCTACCACCGACCGGTCGGCGCTCAGGCGCGCTTGGTGCCCAGAACGTGCAGCTGCGTCGCGACCGAGTGGAAGGCGGGCAGCTCGGCCGCGGCGGACTCCAGCTTGAGCAGGGCCTCGACCGCACCGGGCTCCGTGTCCACCAGCACGCCCGGCACAAGATCCGCGAAGATCCGTACGCCGTGGACCGCGCCGACCTCGACGTCGGCGCCGGAGACCAGCTCGGTGAGCTGCTCCGCGGTGTAACGCCGGGGCACCGGGTCGCCCTCGCCCCAGCGGCCCGCCGGGTCGCCGAGCGCCTGCCGGGCCTCGGTGAAGTGTCCGGCGAGCGCCCGGGCCAGGACGGCACCGCCGAGGCCGGCGGCGAGCAGGCTGAGCGCACCGGACGGCCGGAGCGCCGCCACGGCATTGCGTACGCCTTCGGCCGGGTCGTCCACGTACTCCAGGACGCCGTGGCACAGCACCGCGTCGTACCCGCCGCGCTCGACCACCTCGAACAGGCCGTGGATGTCGCCCTGGACACCGCGGACCCGATCGGCGACCCCGGCCTCGGCGGCGCGGCGCTCCAGCGCGAAGAGCGCGTTGGGGCTGGGGTCGACGACGGTGACGCTGTGACCGAGACGGGCGACCGGCACCGCGAAGTTACCGGTGCCGCCGCCGGTGTCCAGGACATCCAGGGCGTCCCTGCCGGTCGCCTTCACCCGGTGGTCGAGGGCGTCCTTGAGGACCTCCCAGACCACGGCGGTACGGAGGGAGGCGCGGGGGCGCAGCTGGTCCGACACGGCAGATGACTCCTCGGCACGGTGCCGCCTCTGACGGCGGAGCGTGAACAGTGCAGGTGGTACGAGCGCTGCCCACCCTATTGCCTCACGCCGCCGCTGCCGTCATCCCGCGTCGGGCCGCTCCCTCCTGGCCTGCGGGAGCACCGGCTGAAGCACCAGCAGCCGCTCGACCAGACGCAGGAACATCGCCGCGTCACGCAACAGGTCGTCGGCGTCCCGCCGGCTGGCGGCGCCCGGTATCCCTGCCTCCGCGCGGGCCCGGCGGCGGGCGCCGGAGGCGAACAGCGCGCTCCACTCGGTCAGCTCGGGGGCTATTTCGGGCAGGACCTCCCAGGCGCTGCGGATGCGCTCCCGGCGCCGCCCGGACGTCTCCGGGCGGGCCCTCGCGGCGAGCACCGCGGCCGCGGTGCGCAGCGCTGCGAGGTGGGCGGTGGCGTACCGCTCGTTCGGCACATCGAGAACGGCGGCCTCGTCGAGGCCGGTGCGGGCCTTGGCGAGCAGATCGAGGGCGGCGGGCGGCGCCGTGGTGCGGCGCAGAACGGGGTGGACATCGCTTGCCGGGCCGGTCAGTGAGGGGGCAGGGCCGTCTGCGCGGCGCCGGGGTGCGGCTGCTGCGGACGAGTGGGCCATGACGAAACCTCCTGTCTCGTGTAACGGCTCCGTGGCCGTATGTATCCATCGTGAGGGGCACCACTGACAATCGGTCTCGACCCCGCCCTGACCTGTGCCTTTGCTTCGTTCGCAAGTTCGGGCTACCTTTTTGGACTGACCGGTCAGTTCAAAAGAGGGGGAGGGTCTGTGGACAGCCCGCACGGGGCATCCGTCACCGCCGAGAATTTCGGCCTCAAGGGGCCGCGCGGCTGGGCCTTTCGGGACGTGGGGATCGATGCCGGGCCCGGCTCGCTGGTGGCGATCGAGGGCCCGTCCGGCTCGGGCCGCACCTGCCTGCTGCTCGCCCTCACCGGCCGGATGCGCCCCACCGAGGGCCAGGCGAAGATCGGCGGGCTGCGCCTGCCGCGCAAGATGGCCGCCGTACGCCGCATCGCCGCGCTGGGCCCCGTCCCCGGGGTCAGCGAGCTCGACCCGGCCTTCACCGTCGCCGAGCACCTGCGCGAGCGGGCCCTGCTGCAGCGCCGCTTCGACGGCTCGCTGCGCGCCCTGCTGCGCCCGCGTGCCGAGCGGATCGCGACCGCCCGGGGGCGGATCGACGCGGCGCTGGACGCCACCGGACTCGACCCGGCCACGCTGCCCAAGGGCGAGCGGACCTCCGTGCGGGATCTGGAGCGGCTGGAGGCGCTGCGGCTCTCCATCGCCCTCGCGCTGATCGGCGGCCCCCGGCTGCTCGCGGTGGACGACACCGATCTCAAGCTCTCCGACGCCGAACGCTCCGAGGCCTGGGAGCTGCTGCGGTCCGTCGCGGCCGGCGGCACCACCGTGCTCGCCGTCTGCAGCCAGGCGCCCGAGGACGCGATCACCCTGCGCACGGACACCACCGCCGGGGCCGACCCGGCAGGGGAAAGCAAGACCGGGGGAAACACGACCGAGGAAGGAACGGCCGATGCGTTCGCCGAGACTGGCCGCGCTTGAGCTCAAGCGTTTCGGCAGGGGAAAGCTGCCGCGCGCCGCACTCGTCGCACTGCTGCTCCTGCCGCTGCTCTACGGCGCGCTGTACCTGTGGTCCTTCTGGGATCCGTACGGCCGCCTCGACAAGATCCCCGTCGCGCTGGTCAACAACGACAAGGGCGCCACCGCTTCCGGCAAGCGCGTCTCGGCCGGCGACGAGATCACCGGCAAGCTCCTCGACTCCAAGGTCTTCGACTGGCACGAGGTGAGTTCCGCCGAGGCCGACAAGGGCGTCGAGGACGGCACGTACTACCTCTCGCTCACCATGCCGTCGGACTTCAGCAAGCGGATCGCCTCCAGTTCCGGTGACTCCCCCGAGACCGGCGCGCTCCAGGTGCGGACCAACGACGCCAACAACTACATCGTCGGGCAGATCTCCCGCACGGTCTTCTCCGAGGTGCGCACCGCCGCGTCGACCAATGCCTCGCGCGGCTTCTACGACCGGATCTTCATCAACTTCTCCGACCTCCACGACGCGACGGCGAAGGCCGCCAAGGGGGCCGACGACCTCAAGGGCGGCATCGGCAAGGCCAAGAAGGGATCGGAGGATCTCGCGGACGGGCTCAAGGACGCCAAGGCCGGCAGCGGCCGGCTGGCCGGCGGGATCGTCAAGCTGAACAAGGGCGCGGGCGACCTGGAGACCGGCTCCCGGCAGGTCGCCGACGGCACCCAGCAGCTCGCCGACAAGGTGAACGGGGTGGCGGGCGACGTCCGTCCGTTCCTGAAGGACAACGGCAAGTCGATCGGCGACACCGCCCGGCTGGTCTCCGATTCCTCGAAGACCGTGCGCGACAACCTCGACCTGCTGGTGAAGGCGGCGCCCACTGCTGCCACCGCCGCCCACACCGCCTCCGACGACCTGGCCGAGATCCACCGCACCAGTTGCGTGGACCAGCAGCCCGACGACCCCGACATCTGCCCGCCCCTCAAGCGCGCCACAACCGCGGCGGCCGATGTCGCGAAGGTCGCCGACGACGTGAACGTACTGGTCACGAACCAGAACGGGGACCTGAAGAAGCTGCGCAAGCAGCTGACCACGCTCCAGCGGCAGGCCGACGACCTGGCCGAGCGCGCACCGCGGCTGGACGAGGACCTGGAGTCCGCCGTCAAGAAGATCAACGCTCTCAACACCGGCGCCCACAAGGTCGCCAAGGGCGCCGACGACCTGCACACCGGCCTCGCCACGGCCAGGACCGGCTCCGCCGACCTGGACTCCGGCGTGAGTGACCTCAAGAAGGGCGCGACGAACCTGGACGGCGGGCTGATCCGGCTCGGCGACGGCTCGGCCACCCTCGCCGACGGGCTCAACGACGGCGTCGGCAAGATCCCCGACTACGACAAGAAGGACCGTGACGCCCGTACCGGAGTGATGGCCGACCCGGTGAAGCTGGCCTCCCAGTCGCTGCACGCGGCCCCCAACTACGGCACCGGCTTCGCGCCGTACTTCATCCCGCTCTCCCTCTGGGTCGGCGCGATGGTGGCCTACATGCTGATCCAGCCGCTCAACCGGCGCGCGCTCGCCGCCGGGGCCTCCGCCTGGCGGATCGCCTTCGCGGGCTGGCTGCCGGTGGCCGCGATCGGCCTGCTCCAGGTGGCCGCCCTGATGTCCGTACTGCACTGGGGGCTGGGTCTGCAGATGGCCCGCGCCGCCGGAACGGTCGGCTTCCTGGCGCTGGTGACCTGCTGCTTCGCGGCGATCGTGCAGTGGCTGAACGCCCGGTTCGGAGCCGCGGGACGGATCCTCGTACTGGCGGTGCTGATGCTCCAGCTGACCTCGGCCGGGGGAACGTATCCCGTCCAGACCAGCCCCGGCTTCTTCAACGCGATCCATCCCTACCTGCCGATGAGCTACATCGTCGAGGGGCTGCGCCGGCTGATCACGGGCGGCGGCCTGGGACCGGTCTGGCAGGGCAGCGCGGTGCTGCTGGCCTTCACGGCGGGGGCGCTCGCCCTGACCGCGGTCGCCGCACGCCGCAAGCAGGTGTGGACCCTGGACCGGCTCCACCCGGAGCTGAGCCTGTGAGCACGCCGGAACCTGTGAGAATCGGGGGCATGGAAAGCAGCAGCACCACGCGTCGCCGGGCCACCCGGCAGAAGCTCTACGAGGCGGCCGTGACCCTCATCGCCGAGAAGGGCTTCTCGGCGACCACGGTGGACGAGATCGCCGAGCGCGCCGGGGTCGCCAAGGGCACGGTCTACTACAACTTCAAGAGCAAGACCGAGCTCTTCGAGGAGCTGCTGCGTCATGGCGTCGGCCTGCTGACGGCCTCGCTGCGCTCCGCGGCCGAGGAGACCGAGGAGCGCGGCGGCACCAAGGTCGAGGCCCTGGACGCGATGATCCGGGCCGGCCTGGTCTTCATCGACCGCTATCCGGCCTTCACCCAGCTGTACGTCGCGGAGCTGTGGCGCACCAACCGGGCCTGGCAGGGCACCCTCCTGGTGGTGCGTCAGGAGGCCGTCGCGGTGGTCGAGGAGGTGCTGCGCGAGGGTGTGGGAAACGGTGAGCTGAGCGAGGAGATCGACATCCCGCTGACGGCGGCCGCGCTGGTCGGCATGGTGCTGGTGGCGGCCCTGGACTGGCAGGCGTTCCAGCCGGAACGTTCGATCGACGACGTGCACTCGGCGCTGTCGCTGCTGCTGTACGGGCGGGTCAGCGGGCGCTGACCCGGCCCGGCCGGGCGCGTGGCAGTGCGGCGCGTGGCGATGCGGACGCGTCGAATACGGGCGCGGGCAATACGGAAGACGCCGGTCCGGCGAGGCTCGATCCCCCCGAGCCTCCGCCGGACCGGCGTCTTCCGTGCTGCCGGAGAGCCTTCCCCCGTGGCCTCGTTCTCCCCCGTGGCCCCGGGCCCTCCGTCGTGCTCCCCCGTGCTTCCCCGCTCTCCCTCGTGCCGGAGGGAGCGCCGCGACCGTTCCGCCGCCCCGTGTCGGCGGTGCCGGAGCCGCGCCCCTCTCCGTGCGTTCCACTCTCCCGTCCGCGCAGGTGGGAACCCATCCGCACACCTACTCATCTCCTTGCCTAGGTACGGATACTCAGGGCTGCGCACCGAACCCCTCCCCGGCGTTACGCCATCTGGTTACGATCACGTCCGTGTCCGTACTTCCTCTGGTTTTCACAAGCGGCTGGGCGAGCGGGATCAACGCCTACGCGGTGGTCCTGCTGCTCGGTGTGTTCGGCGCGACCGGTCTGACCGACGAGGTTCCCGCGTCGCTGCAGCGCACCGATGTCCTCGTGATCGCCGGCGTGCTCTTCCTGTGCGAGGTGGTGGCGGACAAGATCCCGTACATGGACTCGGTCTGGGACTCGGTGCACACCGTCATCAGGCCGCTGGCCGGTGCCGTCGTGGCCGCGCTGCTGGCCGGCGAGAGCGGTTCGCTGCCGGAGCTCGCGGCGGCCGCGGTCGGCGGGTCCACCGCGCTGATGAGCCATCTGGTGAAGGCGGGCACCAGGATGGCGGTCAACTCCTCCCCCGAACCGTTCAGCAACATCGCCGTCAGCATCGCCGAGGACCTGGGCGTCGCCGGGATCGTCACCTTCGCGATATTCCATCCGGTGGCGGCCTCGGTCATCGCGGGGACGCTGTTGCTGCTGGGCATCGTCATAGTGGCCTTCCTGGCCTCGAGAATCCGCCGGTATCTGCGCCGCAGGGCCCAGCGGCGGGAGGAGAAACGCCTGGCCGGAGCGGGTTCGCACCGGCCACCGGGGTGACTGTCGGTGGTGGCCGTTAAGGTCACTGACATGGCACGTATTGCGGTGATCGGCGCCGGGATGGGCGCGATGGCGGCGGCCGCCCGGCTCGCCGTGGCAGGCCACCGGGTGACGGTGTACGAGCGGTCGGAGACCTTCGGCGGTTCGGTGGGCCGGTATGCCCATGAGGGCTTCGTCTTCGACACCGGTCCGGCGCTGCTGCATCTGCCCGCCGTCTACCGCGACTTGTTCGTGAAGACCGGCAAGGAGCCGCTGGAGCGGTGCGTCACGATGACACAGGTCGATCCGGCGAGCCGCCATCTGTTCGCCGACGGCACGGCGGTCTCGCTGCCGAACGCCTCACGGGCCGGGGTCGTCTCCGCGCTCGACGGCGCGCTCGGTGGCGGTGCCGGCGCGGCCTGGGGCGAGTTCCTGGGCCGGGCGCGCGATGCCTGGGACCGGTCCCGTCGCCCGCTCCTGGAGGAGCCGTTGCGCTCCGACCGGGAGGTGTTCGGCCGCGATCCGTATCCGGCGCTCCGGCAGCGCAGGCTGCTGCGCTCCGCCCGGCAGGCGGGCACGGTCGCGGAGATCGGCGCGTGGGAGCTGGCGGACCCCCGGCTGGCCGCGCTCCTCGACGGGTACGCCCTGTCGTACGGGCTCGACCCGCTGCGCGCACCGGCGGCGGCCGCCCTGCTGCCGTACATGGAGGAGACGTTCGGCAGCTGGTACGTCTCCGGTGGGATGCGGGCCCTGGCGCAGGCGGTGTACGAGCGGTGCCTGGCCCGGAAGGTGGAGTTCGTCCTCGGCGCCGAGGTGGCCCGGGTCGTCGAGAAGGACGGCCGTGCGGCGGGCGTCGAGCTGGTGGACGGGACGGTCGCGGAGGCCGGTCATGTGGTGCTGGGTGCCCGGCCGTGGCCGGGGCTGGTGCCCGGTCAGGAGCTGTGGCAGGACGACGGCGTGACGGGGCGGCCCGGCCCCGGGCGCGGGGTGGTGCCGGGCCGGTTCATGGTGCTGCTCTCGTTGCGCGGCGCCCGGCCCTCGGACACCGTGCACCGGACGGTGGTGCATCCGGCCGACGGCACGGCGGAGCGCGAGGCGGTGTTCGGCGGTCGGCTCGCCGAGCGTCCCACGGTGACGGTGCTGCGCCCCGACGACCCGTCGACCCGCCCCGACGACGACCACGAGGCGGTGACGCTGACGGCGACGGTCGCCCCGCACGGCGCGGTGGACTGGATGGACCCGGCGGTGCGCGAGCGGTGTGCCGATTCGCTGATCGAGGCGGCGGCCGCGGCCGTTCCCGGGATACGGGAGCGGCTGCTCCGCGCCGAGGTGCGGACGCCGGCCGAGACCGCCGCGGAGACCGGCGCCGAAGGCGGTTCGGTGCCCGCGCCCGCGCTGGCCGGCGCGGGCGGCGCGTATCTGCGGCCGGGCAATCGCACCCGGCTGCCGGGGCTCTACACCGCGGGCGGCTGGTCGCACCCGGGCGGCGGGCTCGCACACGCGGGCATGTCCGGAGCGCTGGTCGCCGGGCTGATCGTGGAGGGCGACGGCTTCCGCGGCTCGCAGTGACCTCCGCGGCTCGCGGTGGCTCCCGCGGCTCCCGGTGATCCGGGTAGCCGCCCGTCGTCAGTAGCGGTACTGCTGTTCGTCGTAGCCGTTGCCGTTGTTGTAGCCGTTCGGGTACGGGGCGGGCTGTGCGGGCGGCTCCGGCGGTGCGACCGGGTACTGCTCCCCCTCGCGCTGCTGCGGCACCCAGACGCCGCCCGGCGGGGTCTCGGGAGCGTACTGCTGGGCGTACGGGTCGGCGGTGTACTCCTGCCGGCCGCCGAAGCTGTCGTAGCCGTTGCCGTAGCTGTCGTACGCGTCGTACTGCGGGGCGCCGCCGGTGGTGCCGGTCCCGATGTACGGGTCGGAGTAGGCGGCGTACTGCTGCTGATCGCTGCCGTAGTCGTACTGCCCGGCGAGCGGGTCCTGACCGGCGTACGTGTCGTGCCCGGCGTAGGTCTCCTGGCCCGGCGCACCGTACGGGGCGGGGCCGGCGTACGGGTCGTAGGCGGCGTACTGGCTCTGGGGCTGCTCCTGCGGGCTCTGCTCCTGCTGCGAGCGGTGGTGGTCGGAGTAGACGCCGTACTGCCCGGTGTCGTCCGGCATCGGCTCGGGTTCGTAGACCGCCGCGGCCGGGGCCCCGGGGGCCGCGGGCTGCGGGGAGCCCTCGTCGTACGCCATCTCCAGGTCCGAGACCTGGAGCGTGGGCCCGCGGCCCTCGCGGTCGCCGCCGCCGCGACGACGACGGCTCTCACCGGGGTTGCCCCCTATGGCCCAGCCGGTGGAGAACCCGCGCCGGAAGGAGAGCGTGACATACGTCTGGCCGGTCGCGAAGGCGATCGTGCCGAGGACGATGACGAACACCGACGGCATCAGCACGCCGACGACCACGATGCCGAAACCCGCGAAGGCGAGCAGACGCCATCTCAGGCGCGCCTTGTACTGCAGGAGCACCTCGCCGAGCAGCCACAGCGCGACGATTCCGAACGCGATGTAGAGGACCGTCCAGCCCATGCCCGCCCCCTCCTACGGCCACCCCCCGGGTCGCGGCGGGTACGGCCGGTCACGACTGCTTGTGCAGTCCGAGATTCTCGTAGATTTCGAGCGTCGCCGTCGAGTTGTTGAGCGTGATGAAGTGCAGTCCGGGCACACCCTCGGATCGCAGCCTCGCGCAGAACTGCGTTGCGAAGTCGATGCCAATGGAGCGTACAGCGGCGGGATCGTCCTTGGCGGCGAGGATGCGTTCTTTCAGGGACGAGGGGAAAGACGCGTTGCTGAGCTGCGCAAATCTGTCCAACTGCTTGACGCTGGTCAGCGGCATGACTTCGGGAATGATCGGGGTTTCGCAACCCGCAGCGACCACCCGGTCACGCATACGCAAATAGTCCTCCGGATTGAAGAACATCTGCGTGATCGCATAGTCGGCGCCGGCGCGGCACTTGTCCACGAAATGCCGGATGTCGGTGTCCCAGTCGGTCGATCGCGGGTGCATCTCGGGAAATGCCGCGACGCCGACACAGAAATCGCCGGATTCCTTGATGAGCCGGACGAGATCGGCCGCGTACCGCACGCCCTGCGGGTGCTCGATCCACTCGCCCATCGGGTCGCCCGGCGGGTCTCCGCGCACGGCGAGGATGTTCCGGATCCCGGCGTCCGCGTACTGCCCGACCATGTTGCGCAGCTCGGCGATGGAGTGGTTGACCGCCGTGAGGTGGGCGACCGGGGTGAGGGTGGAATCGGCCGCGATCTGCTCGGTGGCCTTCACCGTCCCGGCCCGGGTGGAGCCACCGGCCCCGTAGGTCACGGAGACGAAGCTCGGCCGCACCGCCTCGACCCGGCGCAGCGCGTTCCAGAGATTCCGCTCGCCCTTCTCGGTCTTGGGCGCCCAGAACTCGAACGAGTACGAGGTCTTGCCGGTCGCGAGGAACTCACGCACCGTGTGTGCGTGGTCTGTCCTGGTGGATGGTGTACCAAGGGCCATACCGGCAGGTTAACCAGAGCGCGACGGCCGATGGACCGGACCAGCGCGAATTGCCCGAATTGACTGGTTGTTTGTCCATCCCTCGGACAGTCGGCCGGATATCGCCTCCGGGGCTGCCGGAGGCCGTTTCCGGCCGGGCGGCCGGATCACGCCGCGGCGCGCTCCCGGATCCTCCTGGCAAGGCCGGCGGTGGCGGCGGCCGGGTCGGCGGCCTCGGTGATCGCCCGGACGACGACCACCCGGCGGGCCCCGGCGTCCAGCACCTCGTCGAGATTGCCGGCGTCGATCCCGCCGATGGCGAACCAGGGGCGCGGCTGGTCGAGCGAGGCGGCGTACCGCACCAGGTCCAGGCCCGGGGCGTGCCGTCCGGGCTTGGTCGGGGTGGGCCAGCACGGGCCGGTGCAGAAGTAGTCCACGCCGGGCTCGGCGACGGCCGCGTCGACCTCGGAGCGGGCGTGTGTGGAGCGGCCGATCACCACGTCCTCGCCGATGATGGCGCGGGCGGCGGGCACCGGCAGGTCGCCCTGGCCGAGGTGCAGCACATCGCTGCCGATGGCGTGGGCGACGTCGGCCCGGTCGTTCACCGCGAGAAGCTTGCCGTGGCGCCGGCACGCCTCGGCGAGGACAGCCAGGTGTTCGAGCTCCTCGGCCGCCTCCATGCCCTTGTCGCGGAGCTGGACGATGTCCACCCCTGCGGCGAGGACGGCGTCGAGGAACTCGGGGAGGTCGCCCTGGCGCCTGCGGGCGTCCGTGCACAGATAGAGCCGGGCGTCGGACAGCAGCGCGCGAGGCGTGGGCATGGTGCGGTTCCCCCTGGGAGAGCGTGGTGGAGCGGTTGTCGCCGGACAGAGCGGGCACGGGCCGCGCGCTCTCGCGCGGCCCGTCCCTCACATACGGCCGGCCGTCAGACGGCGAGCGCCTGGGCGCGGCGCTTCACCTCCGTGCCGCGATTCTCGCTCAGTGCCTGGGCGGGGGTGCCGGGCAGGGTCGGGTCGGGGGTGAAGAGCCATTCGAGCATCTCTTCGTCGTTGTAGCCGTCGTCCCTCAGGAGCGTCAGGGTGCCGGAGAGGCCCTTGACCACCTTGTCGCCGTCGATGAAGGCGGCGGGCACCTGGAGCGTCCGGTTCTCACCACGTCGTACGGCGATCAGCTGGCCCTCCTTGACCAGCTGCCGCACGCGCGTCACCTGGACATCGAGCATTTCGGCGATGTCGGGCAGGTGCAGCCAGGCGGGGACGAGAGCATCGATCTTTGCGTCAATCTCGGTCACGGGGACAAGCCTGCCATCCCGCACTGACAGCCGATACCCGGACTCAGCCCTTCAGGGCTACCGGACCACTCCGGCAGGACCTGTCCGGCGGATCAGGGCCGGACCGAACCGAGGTGGCAGCGGCTCTGCCGGTCGCCGGTGACCCAGCCGTGCGCGGTCGTCAGGGACCGTGAATAGCAGGCCCCGGTGTCGGTGGTGCCCCGGTACGTCTCGGACGAGGCGCCGTCCGCGGCCCGGACCGCGCCGTTCTCGCGGGCGAGGATGCCGGTCGAGTCCACGGTGTCGTCCGTGACCGCGTCCGTGCGCCACCGGTGCGCGTGGCCCGTCCTGGAGGTGTCGAGGAGCACCCGGCGCTGGGTGACGGCGCCCTTCAGCTCGTAGTTGTTGTAGTCGCCGTAGAACGGGATGTCCATGTCGACGTCGATGGGGTAGGACCAGGCGTGCCGCCGGGCCTCGGTATGTGTGCCGGTCTTCGTCGTCACGGTGGTGGCGCCGTGGTCGCGCTGGTGCATCGTCTGCTGCCGGCCGGTCCTGGAGACCGTGTCCTCGTTGGTGTACGAGAAGTTCTGCTCGACGGTGGTGGTGACCCGGCCCTTCGAGGTCCGGACGTAGCCCGAGATCTTCCAGGAGCGCCCGGTCGACACGGCGACATGGGTGGAGCCGTCGCCGCGCGGGGTCTGGACGGTCTTCACCACCGGCCGGTCGGTGAGGGTGTCGACGGTGACCCTGCCGCTGGTCCGGGCCGTGTGCGCGTCCGTGCGGAGGAAGAGCGAGCCGTCGACGATCCAGCTGTCGGCAGCGCCGTACGGAGTGATGCTGATGGCGTGCGGCCTGCCGTCGGCCAGCTCGCCTGCGAACGGGGTGAGGTCGATGTCGTACGCCTCGGTCCTGAACTGGTCGATGGCCGGGACCGGCCGCCACAGGGTCGGCACGATGCCGCCGGAGTAGACCACGGGGTACGGCTGGGCGAGGCCCGCGGGCCGCCCGTCCACGGCGATCTGCACCTCGCGGTAGGGACCGCCGCCGCAGAGGTAGTCCGGGGCGGTGGCGGCGAGGTCGCTGGGGACCGCGTCGAACCACTGCTCGTCGCAGCCGCCGCCGCGGGCGTACACCTGGAGGCGGGCGGCGGTCAGATTGCGCGGGAAGGTCACATCGGTGCTGGTGGAGCCGCCCTTGCCGACGGTCATCCAGGGGGCACCGGTGGACCCGGTGTCGCCGAGGGGAACGATCCGGTCGGCCGTGCTCGCGGCCGGGTGGCGCTTGTCGGCCCGGTAGTACGTGATCGTCAGCTTGACCTTGTACACACCGGTGTACGTGTCGTTGACAACGTTGCCGAGTTCCAGCTGGAGCTTCT
This sequence comes from Streptomyces sp. NPDC127117, assembly GCF_042677325.1. Lineage (NCBI taxonomy): Bacteria > Bacillati > Actinomycetota > Actinomycetes > Kitasatosporales > Streptomycetaceae > Streptomyces > Streptomyces sp. NPDC127117. The sequence continues at coordinate 35,577 of NZ_JBHXTM010000043.1, read as the reverse complement.
GCGGATCCTTGAGCAGGGGCGCGAAGTCGGTGATGTCCTTGGCGACGTGCCAGCTGATGCCGTCGTCGTCGGGTTCGGCGGTGCTGGTGCGGAAGATCTCCGCGCCGCCGACGAACACCGCGGCGAGACGGTCGTACTGACGCCCCTTCACACTGGCCGACCAGTCGAGAACGACCTTGTTCCAGGGGCCCCGGCACTTGTCCGGCGGGGCGAGCGTGGTGGTGTAGGGCGGCCCGCCGAGGGTGTTGCCGAAGTCGTGCTCGACGGCCGTGACGGCGCAGTGCGCGGTGTCGGGCCGGGAGACCGGCGGCAGCGCGTCGACCGGGTCCTGGTAGTCGACGGCCGGGTTGGAGCCGGGCCTCGGGGCGCTGCCCGCGTCGGCCGGGGCGGCGAGAACGCCGCCGGCCAGGGCTATCGAGGCCGAGACCACGGAGATCCGGCGCAGGGCGCGGACCCATCTGTGTCGGAACATGTACTTCCTTCGGGAACGTGGCGGTGATCCTGGAACCGGTCGGTTTCATTCCGGGAACGAGTCGGTGATCCAAAAGATGTACAGTGCACCAATTCCGGCCGCCGTCCAAGGGGTTGCCCGCATTCCGGACACCCCTGCACGCTCCGCGGCCCGCTACTGACGGATCGCCGACTTCAGTGGTACGGCCGGGTCGGCGGCCCGTTCCGGATCGAGCCGCGCCCCCGCCTCGATGAGCTTGCGGCCCTGGGCCAGATCGCGCGGCCGGCCGACGGCGAGCACCGCGACCAGGACGTCGTCCCGCAGCCAGCACACCGACCAGACGGGTCCGGCCGGATCGCCGCGCCACAGCAGGGTGTCGGCGCCCCCGTGGTGGCCCGCGTACTGCACGAACCGGCCGAACTGCTCGGACCAGAAGTACGGCACGGGGTCGTACGTCACCGGCTCCGGGACGGCGTCGGCCGCCGCGCCGATGATGTTGGCGGCGGCGGTGCGCGGGCCCTGGAGCGCGTTGTCCCAGTGGTGGACGAGCAGGCGTTCGCCGTACCGGGCGGAGGGGAACGAGGCGCAGTCACCCACCGCGTACACATCGGGCGCCGAGGTGCGCAGCGCCCCGTCGGCGGTCACCGATCCGTCGGGGCCGAGCGCGATGCCGGAGCCGGCCAGCCAGCCGGTGGCGGGGCGGGCGCCGATTCCGACGACGACCGCTCCGGCCGGGACGGTACGCCCGTCGGCGAGGACCACCCGGCCCGGCTCGATGCGGTCGACCCGGGCCCCGGTGAGGAGTTCGGCACCGATCTCCGCGTACCAGGCGGCCATCGGGGCGGCGACCTCCGCGGGCATCGCGCCCGCCAGGGGCCGTTCGGCGGCCTCGACGACGGTGACCGCGCAGCCGGCGGCGCGGGCTGCGGTGGCGAACTCGGCGCCGATCCAGCCCGCGCCGACGACCACGACGCCGTGCTGCTGGTCGAGGACCGGCCGCAGCCGTGCCGCGTCGTCGAGGGTGCGCAGCAGATGGACGCCGGGAACGCCCTCGGTGCCGGGCAGGACGACCGGTTCGGCGCCGGTCGCGATCACCAGGGCGTCGTAGCGGACGGGCCCTTCCGGGGTGTCCAGTTCGTGCGCGTCCGGCCGGACGCCGGTGACCTCACGCCCCAGGCGCAGATCGATCTCCAGCGCCTCGAAGTCGATGTCGAAGGCGGAGTCCTCGGCCTTGCCGAGCAGCACCGCCTTGGACAGCGGGGGCCGGTCGTAGGGCTGGTGCGGTTCGGCGCCGATCAGGGTGACGGGGCCGGTGAAGCCCTGCTCCCGCAGGGCCACCGCGGTCTGCACCCCGGCCATGCCCGCCCCGACGATGACGACGCGGCGTCCCGCCCGCCGGTTTGGCTGCTCTGACTGCTGCTGATCGCTCACCCGTACACCATAAGCACCTGACTTATCGTCAAGAAAGGGCCGGTTCTTCGACCGTGCTCGTCCCGCTGCCCTCCTGCGACTCCCACTCCCACCGCTCGTCCAGCCGGATCCGGCCGTCCGGGAGGTCGACGACGGTGGAGACACAGTGGCCGCAGGAGGTCGTTCCGTCCTGTTTCAGCTGCACGTACCGGAAGTCGAGGGTGTCGCCGTCCCGGGTGCCGACGAGGTGGCCCCGGACCACGTCACCGCCCGCGTAATCGGCCCAGATCCGGCCGTCCTCCTCGTGGTACGCGAAGCGGGTACGGGTTCCGACCTGGCCGGGCGCCTGGTCGGCGACCGGGGCGAGGACGATCCCGTCGAGCGAACGGGCCACGGTGACAGCTCCCTTACTGGTCCGGTGGGACGGGGTTTAGGGTGGCCAACGTAAGACACTCGCGGGAGCCCGGACGCACCGGGCTGAGAGGGAGGCTGGGCGGCCTCCGACCGTACGAACCTGATCCGGGTCATGCCGGCGAAGGGAGGGGCTGGAAGCCCATGCGTTCTTCCACGAACGGAAACGGATCCGATGTCCTCGTCATCGGGGGCGGGATCATCGGCCTGGTGACGGCCTGGCGGGCCGCGCAACGCGGACTGCGCACGGCGGTCGCCGACCCCGAACCGGGCGGCGGTGCCGCCCGGGTGGCGGCCGGCATGCTGGCCGCCGTCACCGAACTCCACTACGGCGAACAACTGCTGCTGGGTCTCAACGTCGCCTCGGCGGCCCGCTATCCGGCCTTCGTGGCCGAGCTGGAGGCGGCGAGCGGCCGGGAGACCGGCTTCCGCGCCTGCGGCACCCTGGCCGTCGCGCTGGACTCCGACGACCGTGCCCATCTGCGGGATCTGCACGCCCTCCAGCAGCGTTCGGGGCTGGATTCGCAGTGGCTCACCGGCCGCGAGTGCCGTCGGCTGGAACCGATGCTCGCGCCGGGCGTCCGGGGTGGTCTGCGGGTCGACGGCGACCACCAGATCGATCCCCGCCGGCTGGCCGCCGCCCTGCTGACCGCCTGCGAGCGGGCCGGGGTGGTCTTCCACCGCGGCTGGGTGGAGCGTCTGAGCGTGAAGGGCGGCCGGGCCGTCGGGGCGGTGCTCGCCGGGGGTACGGAGCTGGCGGCCGACCAGGTCGTGCTCGCCGCGGGGAGCCTCAGCGGGCGGCTGGCCGGGCTGCCGGACGAGGTGGTGCCACCGGTCCGGCCGGTGAAGGGCCAGGTGGTGCGGCTGACCGTGCCAGCCGGGTACGCGCCGTTCCTGAGCCGGACGGTCCGGGCCGTGGTCCGGGGCGGCCACCTCTATCTCGTACCGCGCGAGAACGGCGAGCTGGTCGTCGGCGCCACCAGCGAGGAGATGGGCTGGGACACCACGGTCACCGCGGGCGGCGTCTACGAGCTGCTGCGGGACGCCCACGAGCTGGTCCCCGGCATCACCGAGCTGCCGCTCACCGAGACCCTGGCCGGCCTGCGCCCCGCCTCCCCCGACAACGCCCCGCTGCTCGGCCCCACCGCCCTGCCCGGCCTCCACCTCGCCACCGGCCACCACCGCAACGGGGTGCTGCTCACCCCCATCACCGGTGACGTCATGGCCGAGCTCCTCAGCGGCGGCGAGCCGCCCGAGCCGGCCCGCCCCTTCACCCCGCACCGTTTCTCCTCCGCCGCCGACTCCGTACGTCAGGAGCAGCCCGCATGACCGAGTCCGCACCTTCCTTCGGGGCCGCCGCCCTCTCCGTGTCCGTGAACGGCGAGCCCCTCCGCCTCGCCGGGGGCACCACCCTGGCCTCGCTCGTCGCCACGCTCACCACCGCGCACTCCGGTGTCGCGGCCGCCGTCAACGAGACCGTCGTACCGCGCGGCCAGTGGGCCGCCACCGCGCTCCTCGACGGTGACCGCGTCGAGGTCCTGACCGCGGTCCAGGGAGGCTGACCATGTCCGACGACCTCTTCACCCTCGGCGGCACCGCGTTCGGCTCCCGGCTGATCATGGGTACGGGCGGGGCGCCGAGCCTCGACGTGCTGGAGCGCTCCCTGACCGCCTCCGGCACCGAGCTGACCACCGTCGCGATGCGCCGCCTCGACCCGACCGTCCAGGGCTCGGTGCTCTCCGTCCTGGAGCGGCTCTCCATCCGCGTGCTGCCGAACACGGCGGGCTGCTTCACCGCCGGTGAGGCCGTGCTGACCGCCCGGCTGGCCCGTGAGGCGCTCGGCACCGAATGGATCAAGCTGGAGGTGGTGGCCGACGAGCGGACCCTGCTGCCCGATCCGATCGAGCTGCTGGACGCCGCGGAGATCCTGGTGGACGACGGTTTCACCGTGCTGCCGTACACCAATGACGACCCGGTGCTGGCGCGCCGGCTCCAGGACGTGGGGTGTGCGGCGGTGATGCCGCTCGGCTCCCCCATCGGCTCCGGGCTCGGCATCCGCAATCCGCACAACTTCCGGCTGATCGTCGAGCAGGCCCGGGTGCCGGTGATCCTGGACGCGGGCGCCGGGACGGCCTCCGACGCGGCGCTCGCGATGGAGCTGGGGTGCGCGGCGGTGATGCTGGCGTCCGCGGTGACCCGGGCCCAGGAGCCCGAGCTGATGGCCGCGGCGATGCGTCATGCGGTGGAGGGCGGGCGGCTGGCGTACCGGGCCGGCCGGATTCCGCGCCGCCACTTCGCCGAGGCGTCGTCGCCGGTGGAGGGGCGAGCGGTGCTGGACCCGGAACGCCCGGCCTTCTGAGCCGCCGGTACGGCGGTGGAACGCGTGTTCCTGTCACGGCTCGGCTTCAGTACGGCCCCGGGACCGCCCCGGCCAGTGGGTGGTGTCCGTGGCGGCTCGTAGACTCGCCTGCGTGGATACGACCCTCCAGGACCCTCTCGTCGGGCAGCTGCTCGACGGCCGCTACCGCGTCGATGCCCGCATCGCCGTGGGCGGCATGGCCACGGTCTACCGGGCCGTGGACACCCGGCTGGACCGGGTGCTCGCCCTCAAGGTGATGCACCCGGCGCTGGCCACCGACGCCTCGTTCGTCGAGCGCTTCATCCGCGAGGCCAAGTCGGTGGCCCGGCTCGCGCACCCCAATGTGGTCGCGGTCTTCGACCAGGGCGCCCAGGGGCAGTACGTCTACCTCGCGATGGAGTACGTCGCGGGCTGCACCCTGCGCGACGTGCTGCGCGATCGCGGCGCCCTCCAGCCGAGGGCCGCGCTGGACATCCTGGAGCCGGTCCTCGCCGCGCTCGGCGCCGCGCACCGGGCGGGCTTCGTGCACCGCGACATGAAGCCGGAGAACGTCCTGATAGGGGACGACGGCCGGGTCAAGGTCGCCGACTTCGGCCTCGTGCGCGCGGTGGGCACGGTCACCAACACCACCGGGTCCGTCCTGGGCACGGTCTCCTATCTCGCCCCCGAGCAGATAGAGGACGGCACGGCGGACACCCGCACCGATGTGTACGCCTGCGGCGTCGTCCTGTACGAGATGCTGACCGGCTCCAAGCCGCACGGCGGCGACACCCCCGCCCAGGTCCTCTACCAGCACCTCAACGAGCCCGTCCCGGCGCCGTCGGCCGCCGTCCCGGAGCTCCCGGCCGGGCTCGACGACCTGGTGGCGGGCGCCACCGCCCGCAACCCCGAGGCCCGCCCGTTCGACGCGGTGGCGCTGCTCGCCGAGACCCGTGAGGCCCGCGCCGGCCTCACCGACGCCCAGCTGGACGCCGTACCGCCGCAGGCCATCGCCGAGGTGCACGACGCCGCCGAGGACCGCACCAGCGTGATCCCGCGGCTGCTCCCGGCCGGCCAGGGCGTCTCGCACCACACCAGCAGGCTGGAGGTGCCCCCGCCGGCCGCGCCGCAGGGCCGGCGCCGCCGCGGGCCGCGGCGCTCGGTGATAGCCGTGGTCGTCGCCGTGCTGCTGGCGCTGGGCATCGGCACCGGTGTCTGGTACATCAACTCGGGACAGTTCACCCGCGTCCCCTCGCTGCTCGGCCAGACCGAGAAGGACGCCCGGCAGCGGCTCTCGAAGGCCGGTCTGGAGCTCAAGGGCGTCGACCGGGCGTACAGCGACACCGTGGACCGCGGCAAGGTCATCAGCAGCGATCCGGGGTCCGGCGACCGCATCAGGCACAACGACGCGGTGAAGCTCGTCGTCTCGCGCGGCCCCGAGATCGTGAAGGTGCCGGACGTCCAGGGCCTCTCGTCGGCCGACGCCAGGCGTGAGCTGAAGAAGGCCGGCCTGGTGCCGGGCATGGTCACCAAGGAGTTCAGCGAGGAGACGGCCCGGGGCGACGTGATCCGTACGGACCCGTCGGCGGGCACCGAGCGCCACCCGGACTCGGCGGTCGCGCTCCACGTCAGCAAGGGCGCCCCGGTGGACGTCCCCGACGTCACCGGGCTGTCCGTCGAGGACGCCACCGCCGCGCTGGCGGAGGAGGGGCTGAAGGCCAGGGTGCGGCCCGGCCGGGTCAATTCCCCCGAGGACGCGGGCGACATCACCCGGCAGTCGCCGGGCGAGGGTGCCGAGGCCGCCGAGGGAGACACCGTCGAGCTCACGGTCTCCGACGGGCCTCGGATGATCGACGTCCCCGACGTCACCGGCAAGGACATCGACGAAGCCACGAGCGAACTGAAGGACGCGGGCTTCGAGGTCAAGGTCGACCGCCCGTTCCTGTCCTTCAGCGACACCATCGCGAGCCAGTCCGTCGACGGCGGCGAGCAGGCCCCCGAGGGCAGCACCATCACCATCAAGACCAAGGGACTCTAGATCCATATGCGCAACCCAGTCGGCGGCCACATTCCGGTGGCCGGCGGCCTCGCCAAGGTCGGCCTCCCCTACGCCCGCGAGATGGGGGCGGAGGCCGTCCAGGTCTTCGTCGCCAATCCGCGCGGCTGGGCGACCCCCGTGGGCAACCCGGCCCAGGACGAGCGGTTCCGCGCCGAGTGCGCCGCCGCTTCGATACCGGCGTACGTCCATGCCCCCTATCTGATCAACTTCGGGTCGCACACCGAGGCGACCGTGGAGAAGTCCGTGGAGTCACTGCGCCACTCGCTGCGCCGGGCCCGCGAGATCGGCGCCCTGGGCGTCGTGGTGCACACCGGGTCGGCGACCGGCGGCCGGCCGCGCGACCAGGCCCTCGCACAGGTACGCACGCACATGCGGCCGCTGCTGGACGAGCTGACGCACGACGACGACCCGTATCTGCTGCTGGAGTCGACCGCCGGGCAGGGGTTCTCGCTCTGCTCGCGGACCTGGGACTTCGGCCCGTACTTCGACGCGCTCGACGCCCACCCCAAGCTCGGCATCTGCCTCGACACCTGCCACATCTACGCGGCGGGCCACGACCTGACCGGCCCGGTGGGCATGCGGCAGACCCTGGACCAGCTGGTGGCGACGGTCGGCGAGGGCCGGCTGAAACTGATCCATGCCAATGACTCCAAGGACGTGGTGGGAGCCCACAAGGACCGGCACGAGAACATCGGCGCCGGGCACATCGGCGAGGAGCCGTTCCGCGAGCTCTTCTCGCATCCGGCCACCGAGGGCGTACCGCTGATCATCGAGACGCCGGGCGGCAAGGAAGGCCACGCGGCGGATGTGGCACGGCTGAAGGGGCTGCGCGACCCGGACCGACGGAGTTCCCCGACCCATTGAGGGATACCCCATGGGGGTATACGGTTCCTGCTGTCGACAGGAGCCGCTACTCAGCATTCGGGGGTTCACCATGCAGCACGACACACACCACGGCCCGCACGGCCACCAGCACGACCGGCACATGGACCACGCGGACCACGCGGATCACGCCACCCACGCCGCCCACCACCCCGGCGGGGCGAGCTGGTCCATGGCCGCCCGGGCCACGTTGCACTGCCTCACCGGATGCGCCATCGGCGAGATCCTCGGCATGGTGATCGGCACGGCGCTCGGCTGGGGCAACATGCCGACGATGGTGCTGGCGATCGTCCTGGCCTTCTTCTTCGGCTACTCGCTGACCCTGCGCTCCATCCTGAAGGCCGGCGTCGACTTCCGTACGGCGCTGAGGGTCGCCTTCGCCGCCGACACCCTGTCCATCGCGGTGATGGAGCTGATCGACAACGGAGTGATCGCGCTGTGGCCGGGCGCCATGGACGCCATGCTCGCCGACACGCTGTTCTGGGGCGCGCTCGCGATCTCGCTCGCCGTCGCCTTCGTCGTCACGACACCGGTCAACAAGTGGATGATCGGCCGGGGCAAGGGGCACGCGGTGGTGCACCAGTACCACCACTGACGAACGGGACGCGGGACGGGGCGGTACGGGACGGAACCGCCCCGGGGCGGCCCCTCGGGTCAGAGCTCGGGGCCGTCCCCGGGCTCTTCCTGGTAGGAGTACCGCTGCTCGCTCCACGGGTCACCGATGTTGTGGTAGCCGCGCTCCTCCCAGAAGCCCCGGCGGTCGGCCGTCATGTACTCGACGCCCCGGACCCACTTGGGCCCCTTCCAGGCGTAGAGGTGCGGCACGACGAGCCGGAGCGGGAATCCGTGCTCGGCGGTGAGCAGTTCCCCGCCCTTGTGAGTGGCGAAAAGTGTTCGGTCCGAGGCGAAGTCGGAGAGCCGCAGATTCGAGCTGAATCCGTACTCGGCCCAGACCATCACGTGGGTGACGTTCGGCGCGGGCGGCGCGAGCTCCAGGACCGTACGGGCGAGGACTCCGCCCCATTCGGCACCGATCATGCTGAATTTGGTGACGCAGTGCAGGTCGGCGACTACCGAGGCGAACGGCAGCACCGAGAATTCCTGATGGTTCCAGCAGTGCTTCTCGCCGTCCGCGGTGGCCCCGAAGACCCGGAACTCCCAGCGGTCCGGCTTGAACTTCGGCACGGGCCCGTAGTGGGTAACCGGCCAACCGCGCTGGAGTCGCTGGCCCGGCGGAAGCTCGGACTGCTCTGACGCGCGTTGTTCCCGGCTTTCCGGCTGACCCATGTCTCCATGGTGACAGACAGGCAGGGGTGGTCCTGACCAGGGCGGGGGGCGATTCGGACAACTCACAGTAAGCCTGCACTTACTGGACGGCCATCGGGTGCGATGCGAAGATGCGGCCAACTTGCCCAGTCCACCGGTTGGAAGGAGCCTCTGCGATGCAGGGCGACCCCGAGGTCCTTGAGTTCCTGAACGAGCAGCTGACCGCAGAATTGACTGCCATCAATCAGTACTTCCTGCATGCGAAGATGCAGGACAACTTCGGCTGGACGAAACTCGCGAAGTACACCCGCTCCGAGTCGTTCGACGAGATGAAGCACGCCGAGATCCTCACCGACCGGATCCTCTTCCTCGACGGACTGCCCAACTACCAGCGGCTGTTCCATGTGCGGGTGGGCCAGACGGTCACCGAGATGTTCCAGGCCGACCGCCAGGTCGAGGTCGAGGCGATCGACCGCCTCAAGCGCGGGATCGAGCTGATGCGCGGCAAGGGCGACATCACGTCCGCGAACATCTTCGAGTCGATCCTGGCGGACGAGGAACACCACATCGACTACCTCGACACCCAGCTGGAACTGGTCGAGAAGCTCGGTGAGCCGCTCTACATCGCCCAGCTGATCGAGCAGCCGGACAGCTAGGGCCTCTCGTTCGGATCATGCCGGGCCAACGGTCAGGCCGCGTCGGGAAGCGGAATTCCCGGTGCCATGCCGGGGGCGATGCCCGGTTCGGTTCCGGGGCCGGTTCCGGCGCCCGTGCCGGTGTCATCGGCGGCGCCCGGCATCCGCTTCCGGTCGAGCAGCTCGCGGCGCGGGCAGGCGCCGCGGCCGAGCATCGCCTGGATGGCCCGGACGCAGCCGCCGCAGTCCGTGCCCGCCTTGCAGGCGGAGGCTATCTGCCTGGGTGTGCAGGCCCCGGCGTCCGCATGATCCTTGACCTGCTTCTCCGTGATGCCGAAGCATGAGCAGACGTACACGCGGTTCACCTCCCGGCGGGATCGGTCGTTCGCTGCCACCCCGTTTATCGGTGAGGCTAACCTAACCTTACCCGGCGCCCAGGGGCGCCAAAAGCCCCCGGACGCCCTGTGGGGCACGGATCACATCGATCCGTGCCCCACAGTCGTACGCCCGCTGCCTGCGGTGTCGCCTACTGGTCCCGGTACATCTCGGCGACCAGGAACGCCAGGTCGAGGGACTGGCTGCGGTTGAGCCGCGGGTCACAGGCCGTCTCGTAGCGCTGGTGCAGATCGTCCACGAAGATCTCGTGTCCGCCGCCCACGCACTCGGTGACGTCGTCACCGGTGAGCTCGACGTGGATGCCGCCCGGGTGCGTGCCGAGACCCTTGTGCACTTCGAAGAAGCCCTTGACCTCGTCCAGGACGTCGTCGAAGCGGCGCGTCTTGTGGCCGGAGGCGGCCTCGAAGGTGTTGCCGTGCATCGGGTCGGTCACCCACGCCACGGTGGCTCCGGAGGCGGTGACCTTCTCGACCAGGGCCGGGAGCTTGTCGCGGACCTTGTCGGCGCCCATCCGGACGATGAAGGTCAGCCGGCCGGGCTCGCGCTCGGGGTCGAGGCGGTCGATGTAGCCGAGCGCCTCGTCGACCGTGGTGGTCGGGCCGAGCTTGATGCCGATGGGGTTGCGGATCTTCGAGGCGAACTCGATGTGCGCACCGTCCATCTGGCGGGTGCGCTCACCGATCCAGACCATGTGGCCGGAGGTGTCGTACAGCTCGCCGGTGCGCGAGTCGGTACGGGTCAGCGCCGACTCGTAGTCCAGCAGCAGGCCCTCGTGCGAGGAGTAGAACTCGACCGCCTTGAACTCGGCCGGGTCCGTGCCGCACGCCTTCATGAAGTTCAGCGCGTTGTCGATCTCGCGGGCGAGCGCCTCGTAGCGCTGGCCGGACGGGGACGACTTCACGAAGTCCTGGTTCCAGGCGTGCACCTGGCGCAGGTCGGCGTAACCGCCGGTGGTGAAGGCGCGGACCAGGTTCAGCGTGGAAGCGGATGCGTGGTACATCTGCTTCAGCCGCTCCGGGTCCGGGACGCGGTCCTTCTCGGTGAAGGCGAAGCCGTTGACGGAATCGCCGCGGTAGGTCGGCAGGGTGACGCCGTCACGGGTCTCGGTCGGCTTGGAGCGCGGCTTGGAGTACTGCCCGGCGATCCGGCCCACCTTGACCACGGGCACGGAGGCCGCGTACGTGAGGACGGCGCTCATCTGGAGCAGCGTCTTCAGCTTGGCCCGGATGTGGTCGGCCGACACGGCGTCGAATGCCTCGGCACAGTCGCCGCCCTGCAGCAGGAACGCCTCGCCCTTGGCGACGGCTCCCATGCGGGCGCGCAGCTGGTCGCACTCACCCGCGAACACGAGGGGCGGATACGACGCGAGGTCCGCGAGTACATCGCGCAGAGCCTCGGCATCGGGGTACTCGGGCTGCTGCGCCGCGGGAAGGTCTCGCCAGGTGTGGCCACCGGCGACGGAGGTATTGGCGTTCACGGTCACATCCCCAACATTACGGGGTTCGGCGGTGGGTCCATCCACAGGCTCAATAGTTGAGACACGCGCTCGGACGAGACCCGGCGTCCGCTAGGGTTCGGAACATGTTCGCGCAGACAAACCAGAACTGGTGGTGGACCGCTCATCCGGCGGCCCACTGACAATCGCGCGCTACAGACCACGCGAAGGCCGCCCGAGGGGCGGCCTTCTCCGCGTTTTCGGGAGCCGTTCCTCCGTCCGGAAGGAACAACCCCATGCCTCACCGCACCGATGTCGTCATCGACAGACTCCTGGGTGACGACTGCCCGCCGTTCGCACTGCTGCGCAGGCGCACCCCCGGCCACGACCAGGACACCGTCGAGGTGCTGATCGGCCGGGTGCGGGAAGCGGACCGGCTCGCCGATCTCCCGGTCGGTGACCTGCCCTCGCTGGCCCTGGTGCCGTTCCGGCAGATCGCCGAGCGCGGCTTCGACGTGCGCGACGACGGGACTCCGCTGTCCGTGCTGGTCGCCGAGGAGACGTACGAGCTGCCGCTCGCCGAAGTGCTGGACCGGCTGCCGGTGCGGGAGGTGCGGGTCGAGGGCGGCGCTTTCGACGTACCGGACGAGGAGTACGCCGGGATCGTCCGGCGGGTCATCGAGGACGAGATCGGGCAGGGCGAGGGCGCGAACTTCGTCGTCCGGCGGACCTTCGAGGGCGAGATCCCGGGCTTCGGGCGGGCCGACGCGCTGGCGCTCTTCCGCCGGCTGCTGGCCGGTGAGCGGGGCGCCTACTGGACCTTCGTCGTGCACACCGGGGACCGGACGCTGGTCGGTGCCAGCCCGGAGGTCCATGTGCGGATGTCCGGCGGGACGGTGGTGATGAACCCGATCAGCGGTACGTACCGCTACCCCGCCGAGGGCCCGACCGCGGAGAGCCTGCTGGCCTTCCTCGCCGACCGCAAGGAGACCGAGGAGCTCTCCATGGTGGTCGACGAGGAGCTCAAGATGATGTGCACCGTCGGCGACATGGGCGGGGTGGTGATCGGGCCGCGGCTCAAGGAGATGGCTCATCTCGCCCATACGGAGTACGAGCTGCGCGGACGTTCCTCGCTGGATGTGCGGGAGGTGCTGAAGGAGACCATGTTCGCGGCCACGGTCACCGGCTCCCCGGTGCAGAACGCCTGCCGGGTCATCGAGCGGTACGAGCCCGGCGGGCGCGGCTACTACGCGGGGGCCCTGGCGCTGCTGCGGCAGGAGCCGGGCGGGGCGCAGACCCTGGATTCGCCGATCCTGATCCGTACCGCCGACATCTCGGCCGGCGGCCGGCTGCGGGTGCCGGTCGGGGCGACCCTGGTACGTCACTCCGATCCGGACGGCGAGGTCGCCGAGACCCATGCGAAGGCGGCCGGGGTGCTCACCGCGCTCGGGGTGCGGCCCGGCCGGCCGCGGGACGAGGGGGCCCGGCCCCGGCTGGCGGACGACCCGCGGGTGCGGGCGGCGCTGGACGCCCGGCGGGACGGGCTCGCGCCGTTCTGGCTGCGGATGCAGGAGCGCACCCATGAGCTGTCGGGCCGGGCGCTGGTGGTCGACGGGGAGGACACCTTCACCGCGATGCTGGCGCATCTGCTGCGCTCGTCGGGTCTCGATGTGTCGGTGCACCGCTACGACGAGCCGGGGCTGCGCGAGCTGGTGCGGGCGCACACCGGTCCGGTCGTGCTGGGCCCCGGGCCGGGGAATCCGGGCGACACCGCCGACCCGAAGATGCGGCTGATGCGCGGGCTCGCCGCGGAGCTGGTCCGTGACCACCGGCACGGCCTGCTGGGGGTCTGCCTCGGCCATGAGCTGATCGCGGCGGAGCTGGGGCTGGAGATCGTCCGCAAGACCGTGCCGTACCAGGGCGCGCAGACCCGGATCGAGCTGTTCGGGCGGCCGGAGACGGTCGGGTTCTACAACAGCTTCACCGCGCACTGCGACGGTCCGGTGGCCGACGAGCTCGCGGCGCACGGGGTCGAGGTGAGCCTGGACGCGGCCACCGGTGAGCTGCACGCGCTGCGCGGGCCGGGCTTCGCCTCGGTGCAGTTCCACCCGGAGTCGGTGCTGACGCTGCGCGGTGCGGCGATCGTGGCGGAGCTGCTGGCCGGGTTGCCGGTGGCCGGCTGAAGGCGGGGCGGACGGGATCCCGGGGGCGGTCCGGGATCCCGGTGGCCCTCGGACGGCCTTCGACCGCCCGGCCACAGGCCGACCGCCGGCCGCTCAGTCCGCCGGGAGCGCCGGGAGCGCCGGGACGAGGACGTTGTCGCTGCGGCGGCCGGCCAGGTAGTCGGCGACGTTCTGCACGGTGGCGTCGATGATCTGGCCCACCGCGTCCTCGGTGTAGTACGCCTGGTGCGAGGTGACGATGACGTTCGGGAAGGTGACGAGCCGGGCCAGGGTGTCGTCGTCGACGCCCTCCAGCGACTTGTCGAGGAAGAACAGCCCGGCCTCCGCCTCGTACACGTCGAGTCCGACGCCCAGGAAGCGGCCCGCGCGCAACTCGGTGACCAGTGCCGTGGTGTCGATGAGGCCGCCGCGGCTGGAGTTGACCAGGATGGCGTCGTCCTTCATCCGGGCCAGGGCGTCCGCGCCGATGATGTGGTGGGTCGCGGGCAGCAGCGGTACGTGCAGGCTGATCAGGTCGGACTCGGCGAGCAGCTGCTCCTTCTCCACGTACTTCATGCCGAGGGCGGCGCAGGCGGGGTTCTCGACGACGTCCCAGCCGAGCAGTTCCATGCCGAAGCCGTGGGCGATCCGGGTGAAGGCCTCGCCGATCTTGCCGGTGCCGATCACGCCCGCCGTGCGGCCGCGCATGTCACGGCCGAGGAGTCCGTCGAGCCGGAAGTCGAAGTCGCGGGTGCGGCTCGCGGCCCGGATGATCCGGCGGTTGACGGCCATCGCGAGGGTCCAGGCGAATTCGGCGACCGAGTACGGCGAGTAGTAGGAGACCCGGGCGACCCGCAGGGCGAGGCGTTCGGCGACGTCCAGGTCGATGTTGTTGAAGCCGGTGGAGCGCTGGGCGATCATCTGGGTGCCCCCGGCCGCGAGGGTCTGCAGGACGCTGCCGCCCAGATCGGCGTTGACGCTGGTGGAGATGATCTCGTATCCCGCCGCGATGGGGGCGGTGTCCCTGTTCAGGAAGACGTCCAGGCAGCGGACCTCGTGCTGTCCGGCGAAGGCCTTCTCGATCAGTGGCTTCTCGTCGGACTGCACACCGAAGGCCAGGATTTCCACGACTTCTCCCGTTCGTCGCGCGGACCGGCGGATCGGCAGATCGGGTGGCTGGGCCGGTCATCGCGAATATACGGCCCCTGCCCCTGCTCCGCCGCCCGGCCCCGGCCGCCGGCTCAGGCGTCGTCGAGACCGCGCTCGATCGCGTACCGCACCAGCTCCACCCGGTTGTGCAGCTGGAGCTTGCCCAGGGTGTTCTGCACGTGGTTCTGCACGGTGCGGTGCGAGATGACCAGCCGCTCGGCGATCTGCTTGTACGAGAGGCCCTTGGCGACCAGCCGCAGCACCTCGGTCTCGCGCTCGGTGAGCTGCGGGGCCTTGGGCTCGTCGGCCGCGGCGGGCGCGGGGTCGGAGGCGAGCCTGCGGTACTCGCCGAGGACCAGCCCGGCCAGGCCCGGTGTGAAGACGGGGTCGCCGACTGCGGTGGACCGCACCGCCTCGGTCAGCTCCTGCGTACTGGCCGACTTGAGCAGATAGCCGGTGGCGCCGGACTTGACCGCTTCCAGCACGTCGGCGTGCTCACCGCTGGCGGAGAGCACCAGCACCCGCAGCCCGGGGTGGGAGCCGACGAGCTCCTTGCAGACCTGGACGCCGGGCATGCCGGGCAGATTCAGGTCGAGCACCAGGACGTCGGGGGTGGCGGCCTTCGCCCTGCGGACGGCCTGCGGTCCGTCGCCCGCCGTCGCCACCACTTCGAAGCCCGACTCGGAAAGGTCGCGGGCGACGGCGTCGCGCCACATCGGATGGTCGTCGACCACCATCACCCTGATGGCCCGCTCCTGCGCGACGCCGGTGTTCTCCGTGCTCATCTCGCTGATCCTGCCTTCCCCCGTGGAACCTTCGGAACCTTCAACTCGACCTCGGTGCCCTGGCCGGGCACCGAGATCAACTCGGCCGTGCCGCCCAGGTCACGCAGCCGCCCCCGGATCGACAGGGCCACCCCCATCCGCCCTTCCCCCTCGGCCTGGGCGAGCCGCCCGTCCGGGATTCCGGGGCCGTCGTCCCGGACCGTCACGATCACCTCGTCCGGCCAGTCCTCGACGAGGATCCAGGCCTGGGCATTCTCCCCCGCGTGGACCCTGACATTGTCCAGGGCGGCACTGACAGCGGCTGCCAGCTCCGTCGCGGCCGCGGCGGGGAGCAGCACCGGAGCGCCCGGCTCCGCGAAGCTGACCCGGGATCCGGCGTGCGGGGCGAGCAGGGCGCGCAGATCGCGGTCGGCCGGTTCGGACAGTTCGTCGTCGACCTCCACGCTGCGGACCACCGCGCCCTCGGCGGCGTCCTCGGAGACCCGGGTGGTGGGCACGAGCCCGCTGGAGACCAGGGTGCGCAGGGCGACCTCCTGCTCCCCGGCCATCCGGCCGAGTTCGGCCGCCTCCCCGCCGAGCGCGGTGCCCCGGCGCTGCACCATGGCGAGGACCTGGAGCACGCTGTCGTGGATGTCCCGGGCCAGGCGTTCCCGCTCGCGGGTGGCGGCCTCGATCTCCAGGGCACGGGCGAGGGTGCGCTCACTGGCCCTGGCGACCTCGATGACGTACCCGATGGCGATGGAGGCGACCCAGACCAGCAGCACGTTGTGGAAGGTGTCCCGGCTGGGATGGCCGCGCTCGACGATGTTGGCGACGGCGACGAAGCTGGACGCGAAGGCCGCCCAGCGCCAGCCGCCCTTGATCGCGAAGGCCAGTACGGAGCCCGCGGTCCAGATGGACGGCAGCGTCGGGCCGTCCATCTGCTGGGCCTCGAAGTCGGCGAGCGGGGTGAGGAGTATGCCGGTGAGCGCGATGGTCAGATCGGCGCCGAGGAAGCGTTTGGTGCAGGCGGTGGCGTTCGAGACCTTCGGGAGGGTGGCGAGCGTCCAGACCACCAGCACCACCAGGAAGGCGGCGGCCACCCACGGCCGGTCGTACTTGTCCCGGCCGAAGACGGAGAGCAGCACCGCGTACAGCGTCGTCAGGATGCGGTACGCGGTCAGCGCGCTCCACAGCGGCTGCTCGACCGACATCCGTACGACCCGCTCGCGCCTGGCCACTTTCCCCACCCCCTGGACGGAACGGACGCGTTCACGCGCCGTACCGTTCCTTCACTCCTGCGTCGTGGACCCGGTGTCCTGGTGCTTCTCCGCCTCGGCGCGGCGCTTGGCCTCGTCCGCGATCTGCCGCTTGGCCGCCGTCGCGTAGATGTCGACGTACTCCTGGCCGGAGAGCTTCATGATCTCGTACATCACCTCGTCGGTGACCGAGCGCAGGATGAAGCGGTCCCCGTCCATGCCGTGGTAGCGGCTGAAATCGAGCGGCTTGCCGATCCTGATCCCCGGGCGCATCAGCTTGGGCATCACCTGGCCGGGCGGCTGGATCTTCTCCGTGTCGATCATCGCCACGGGGATGACGGGCGCGCCGGTGGCCAGCGCCACCCTGGCCAGCCCGCCGGGCTTGCCCCGGTAGAGACGGCCGTCGGGCGAGCGGGTGCCCTCCGGGTAGATGCCGAAGAGGCCGCCGCTCTCGATGACCTCTATGCCCGCCTTGATGGCCGCCTCACCGGCGCCGCGGGCGCCCGAGCGGTCCACCGGGAGCTGGCCGACGCCCTTGAAGAAGGCGGCGGTCAGCTTGCCCTTCACGCCGGGTGCGGTGAAGTACTCGGACTTGGCGATGAAGGTGACCTTGCGGTCCAGGACGGCCGGCAGGAAGAAGGAGTCGGAGAACGACAGGTGATTGCTCGCGAGGATCGCCGGTCCCTGCGCGGGGATGTTCTCCAGGCCCTCCACCCATGGCCTGAAGGCGAGCTTCAGCGAGCCGCCGATGGAGAACTTCATTGCGCCGTAGATCAACTCGGGTGCCTCCTGTGTGCTGTCCGACAGACCTTAACCCGTGGGGCGCCCGCGCTCCCGCCCGGCACGGAGCCGCTGCGGCGGCCGGAGCCGGTGACGACCCTGGTCGGTGTCAGTCCGGTCGCGTACGGTGAAGTAATCCTCTGCACTCCCCCCTTTCGCTCCCTTGCGAGCCTCACGAACAGGAGACCCCGGTGCCGGTCCTTCCCGGAGCCGAGCCGTTCCGCCACGAGGGCGGAGAGGTCGGCGTCCTCCTCTGTCACGGATTCACCGGTTCCCCGCAGTCGCTTCGCCCCTGGGCCGACCATCTGGCGGAGCGCGGGCTCACCGTCTCGCTGCCCCTGCTGCCGGGGCACGGCACCCGCTGGGAAGACATGCAGCTCACCGGCTGGCAGGACTGGTACGCGGAGGTGGACCGGGAGCTGCGCGCCCTGCTGGAGCGGTGCAGCCAGGTCTTCGTCTTCGGGCTGTCCATGGGCGGCGCGCTGACGCTGCGGCTGGCGGCGAAGCACGGGGACGCGATCAGCGGCCTGGTGCTGGTCAACCCGGCGAACAAGGTGCACGGCCTGTCGGCGTACGCGCTGCCGGTCGCCCGCCATCTGGTGCGGACGACGAAGGGGCTGGCGAGCGACATCGCCCTGCCGGGCTCCGACGAGGTGGGGTACGACCGGGTGCCGCTGCACGCGGCGCATTCGCTACGGAAGTTCTTCCGTCTGGTCGACGCCGAGCTGCCCCAGGTCACCCAGCCGCTGGTGCTGCTGCACAGCCCGCAGGACCATGTGGTGCCGCCGGCCGACTCGGCCCGCATCCTGAGCCGGGTGTCGTCGACGGACGTCGAGGAGATCCTGCTGGAACAGAGCTACCACGTCGCGACGTTGGACCACGATGCGGAGCGGATCTTCGACGAGAGCTACCGGTTCATCGGCCGCCTCGCCCCGAGCGTCGGAAAGAAGGGGAGCACGTCAGGTGGCTGAGCACGACGCGGAGCGCGCGGGCAGCGAGGAGGAGCGCGAGCCCCTTCCCGCCGAGGGAGCTGCCGTGCCCGACGACGGCACGGGCCCGCAGGACGGCGCCGCACAGCAGGCGGCACCGGGCGCCGACGGCAGCCGGCCCGAACCGCCGGTCGACGAGAACGCCGCGTGGCAGGCGATCGTCGCCGGGTACGGCGAGGAGCCGCCGGACCCGCCGGGTGCCAGGCCGTTCAGGTCGATCGAGGATCTGGCGCTGCCGGAGGACGACCAGCCCGTCCTGGATCCGGACAAGGGGATCGGGACGAAGTCCGCGAAGCCGCCGGAGAAGCCGCTCGGCAGCTCGGTCGTCTTCGCACCCGGGGTGGCCGGTCCGCGTGACTACGAGGTCCCGGAGCCGAAGGACGGCGACCTCGACGACAGCGACGAGGGGCATTTCGTCCCCCCGGAGCCGCCGCCGCTGCCGGAGGCCGACGTCACGGCGAAGTTCGCCTGGCTCGCGGTCGTCGGCGGTCCGGTGCTGATGCTGATCGCGGTGCTGCTGCGGTGGGACATGACCTGGTGGCTGACGACGGTCTGCGTCGGCGGTTTCCTGGGCGGTTTCGTCACGCTGGTGGCGCGGATGAACGATGACGACGAGGACGGCGACGACCCCGGGCGCGGGGCGGTCGTCTGAGACCGGGGCGGAGCGCGGGTGTCAGGGCCGGATCGCGGGCACCCGCAGCGCCGCCAGCACCGGCAGATGGTCGGTGGCCGCCCGCAGGTCCGCCTCGGTGACCCCGGGCAGCCCGGCGGGGACACCGCAGCCGAGCACCTCGATCCCCTCCGTCGCGAAGATCGCGTCGATGCGCCGTCGCGGGTCGTCCGGCGAGTAGGTGTGCTCCTCGCCCCACGGCCGGACCGCCCAGCAGTCCTGGAGCCGCCCGGCCAGCCGCCGGAACGCGTCCCCGGTCGGTACGTCGTTGAGGTCGCCGGCCGCGATCGCGTGCTCGACACCCATTTCGTCCAGCCGCTCCAGCAGCATCTCGGTCTGGGCGAGGCGTTCGTCCCGTTGCAGGCTCAGATGGAAGCTCAGCAGACCGATCCGGGTGCCCGCGATCCGTACCACCGAGGTGGCGAATCCCCTGCGGTGCAGCCCTGGGGTGAGCGGCAGCAGCACGTCCTGTGTCCGCTCCACGGTGGCCCGCAGCGAGCAGAGCAGCAGCGGCCCGGCCGCCGTGGCACCGCCGCCGAGCACGACCAGGTCGGTACGGGCCGCGAGCCAGGCCGCGCGCTTGCGCCAGCGGAAGAACCGCGGTGCTTCCTGGACGAGAACGAGGTCGGGGGCGCAGGCGGTGATGACGCGGGCCAGCGCCTCGCAGTCGTCGCGCATCGACCGGATGTTGTAGCTGAGCACTCTGATGACGGCCGAACCATCCGGCTCGGTACGGGAGTCGGGCAGTGGCGTCGGAACCATGCGCCTCACGATACGACGGACGCCCGCCGCTGCCACAGGGGCGCGACGGGCGTCCGGTTCGGTCCGGTCCCGGTCGGCTCAGCCCTGACGGGCGAGGTCGGCCGCGCCCACCAGGCCCGCCTTGCCGCCCAGTTGGGCCGCGAGGACCTGGGCGTGCGGGCGCCATTCGCCGCCGATCAGCCAGCGCCGGAACGACTTGCGGATCGGGTCGAGCACCAGCTCGCCCTCGTCCGAGACACCGCCGCCGACGATGAACGCGGACGGGTCGAAGAGCGAGGCGAGGTCGGCCAGTCCGGCGCCGGCCCAGCGGGCCAGCTCGCGGAACGAGTCGACCGCCACCGGGTCGCCCTGCCGGGCGGCCTGGCTGATGTGCTTGCCCTCGATGCCGTCCACCGTGCCGTCGCCGAGCGAGAGCAGGATCGTGGCGTTCTCCGGGGTGGCGTTGGCGCGCTGCTTGGCGTACCGGACGAGCGCGCGTCCGGACGCGTACTGCTCCCAGCAGCCCTGGCTGCCGCAACCGCAGAGCAGACCGTCCGGGACGACCCGGATGTGGCCGAACTCGGCGGCCACGCCGAAGCGGCCGCGGCGCAGCTTGTTGCCGATGATGATGCCGCCGCCGAGGCCGGTGCCGAGCGTGATGCAGATGACGTCGTCGTGGCCCTGGCCGGCACCGAAGCGGTACTCGCCCCAGGCGGCGGCGTTGGCGTCGTTCTCGACGACGACGGGAAGGCCGACGCGCTGTTCGACCTTGTCCTTCAGCGGCTCGTGCCGCCAGTTGATGTTCGGCGCGAACAGCACGGTGGCGCGCTTGTCGTCGACGTATCCGGCTGCGCCGATGCCGACGGCCTCGATCTGGCGGCCCTCGCTCGCACCGGACACGGCCGTGGCGATCGCGTCGACGATGCCTTCGGCCGTCGGCGGGGTCGGCACCTTGTGCGTCGAGAGGATCCGGCCCTCTTCGTCGACCACTCCAGCCGCGATCTTCGTGCCGCCGATATCGACGCCGATGGTGAGTCCCATGAATCCCTCAGTTCCGGTCGAGCCCCGCTGAGGCCAACCGTACCCGAGCCGGGGGCCCGGCCCATCGGTGCCGGTCAGTCCAGGTCGATGTGTTCGCCCGCGGCAGGGCCCTCGTCACGGGGGTCGGAGGGGTCGTCGGCCTTCTTCTCGGTGCCGGCGGGGTCACCGGCGCCCTGGGTCCAGCGGCGTTCCTGGCCCTCGACGGCGGAGCGGTAGGCGGCGAGGAGTTCGCTGCCGGCTGCGGCGATGTGGTCGAAGACGTCCGGGTTGCGCTCGATGACGGGCTCGACCGCGGACTTCGCCTGCTTGATGATCTGCTGCACGGTCCCTTGGGCCGCCGCGCCGAACAGCGGCGACTGGAGGGACGAGAACTTGTCGGCCACGGCGTCGACCAGCTTGCGCAGTTCCTCGGCGGTGGAGCCGGGCGGCGGGCCGTGCTGGGCCCGGCGGCGGGCCTTCTCCGCTTCGAGGTCCTCGGCGCAGGCCTTCGCCCACGCATCGTCGTCGACGGGACGATCGGTGGCATCGCTCATGGCGGACTCCTGCGACGTGGTGTGCCGGCGGCCCGGCATACGGGGCACGTACTAACGACGTTACCCGAAGCGTGACGCGCCGTTCAGCCCGTCCTCGGCCACAGGCCGGGGTCCGGCGTGAACCGGACCCGGAGCACCCCGTCGGTGAGGGCGGCGCCGGAGACGGTGCAGCGGCGCAGTCCGGACTCCAGCGGCACGATCCGGTGGAACGGGCCGACGGTGAGCAGCAGTTCGTCGCCGCGGCGGACCAGCTGGAGGTCCTTCTTGACGGCGCCGGGCAGCGGCAGGCACCAGACCAGGACCGGGTCGCCGTCCCCGGACGGGCCGGTGCTCACGATCCGGCCGCCGGGCAGCAGTCCGTCGAGGCCGTCCGGGGCGTCGGGGCTCTCGATCCACCAGGGGTCGTCGGCCCGGCCGGGGCTCCGCCCGTCCAGCCCCCCGGCGAGTCCGTCGTCCCCGCGGGGGCCGTCGGCCGCGCTGTCGAGGCGGGCGAGGTCGTCGAGGCCGCGCGGGTCGCGGCCGAGGTGGGGCACCTCGCGCAGTGCGGCTTCGGGTGCCCATTCCTCGTACCAGCGGTCGACGGTCTTCTCCTGCTGCGCGGCGAGCTCCGCGAACCACGGATCGGTGGAGTGCCGGGGCAGGACCCGGTTCACCGTGAGGGCGTCGACCCGCAGTCCGTGCAGGGCGAGACCGGTACGGGCGGTGCGCAGGGCGTCCTCAGCGGCGGGGCCTGGCTCCGCGACCAGCCGGACCGTGGTGTCGCGGGCCTCGATCAGGGCCTGCACGGCGGCCAGCTCGGCGTCCCTGCGTGCGGCCGCCTCGTACAGCCACTGGGCGGGCATGGGCACACCGGCGAGCTGGGCGAGCATCGGGCGCAGGGCGCGGGCGGCCTGGCGTTCCGGGGGGAGCAGCCGGCGCAGATAGCGGCGCAGCTGCTCGGGGAGGGCGAGCAGGGCGAGTGCTTCGCGCAGTGGTGGCAGGTCGACGACGAGGAGGTCGTGGCCGGCCCGCGACCAGTCGCCCTCGGCGGCTCGGCGCAGGGTGTGCAGCAGGGCGAGCTGGGTGCTGCCGGGGAGTTCGGTCAGCTCCTCGCCGTCCAGCCGGTTCCCGCCGAGCAGGTCGAGTACGACGGAGGCCTGGTCCTGGAGGGCGAGGAGTTCGCCGCGGAAGTGCTCGCCGGAGTCGATGCGGGCGGACCACAGCCCGTCGGTGACCTCGGTGGGTTCGGTGTCCTCGGGGAAGCCGGGTATGCCGTCGGCGGTCAGCAGCAGGGTGCGCCGGCCCCGGCGGGCGGCGGCCAGCGCGGTCGCCGCCGCGACGGTGGTACGGCCGGCGCCTCCGGGGCCGGTGACGAGGACCGTACGCATCCGGGTCAGGCCTTCGGGACGGACTCGACGCGCTTCTTCAGTCCGGCCAGGGCCCGGTCGATGATGACCTTCTCGGCCTTGCGCTTGATCATGCCGAGCATCGGGATCTTGACGTCGACGGTCAGCCGGTAGGTGACCTCGGTGCGGTCGCCGTCGCCGAGCGGGGCCAGTGCGTAGGAGCCGTCGATGGCGCGCAGCATCTGGGACTTGACGAGGGTCCAGCTGACCTCGTAGTCGCCGATCCAGGTGTAGGCGAGGGTGTGGTCGTCCTTGATCGCTCCGGCGTCGAGGACGAGCCGGACCTTCTCGGCGCGGCCCAGGTCGTCCTCGGCGAGGACCTCGGCCTCCTTGACCTCGCCGGTCCACTCCGGGTAGCGGGCGAAGTCGGCGATCACTCCCATGACGTCGGCCGGTGCCGCCTCGATCGTGATGCTCGAGCTGGTGTGTTCAGCCATCGCCGTGGCTCCTCCAGTGCGGTGTACCGGTGCGTCGGCAGATGCCTGCCGTCAGAAGGCTATCGCGTGTGCGCGGCGCCTCGTTCCAGGGTCCGGTGCCGGTGTGGTCACCACTCCAGGGACCAGGGTCTGCCGGTGGACGCGAAGTGGCCGACGTTCACGCATTCGGTGGCGCCGATCCGCATCCGGCGGACCAGCGGCTGGTGGACGTGGCCGAACAGGGCGTACCGGGGGCGGGTCCGGCGGATGGCGTCCAGCACGGCCCTGCTGCCGCGCTCGAAGCGGCGCGCCACCGTGTCGTACGTCAGCTCCGGCACATCGGGCGGGATGTGGGTGCAGAGCACGTCGACCGGGCCGAGCGCCTCGATCTTCGCCGCGTACTCCTCGTCGCCGATCTCGTACGGGGTGTTCATCGGGGTTTTCAGCCCGCCGCCGACGAAGCCGAAGACGCGGCCGCCGATCTCGGCCCGTTCGCCGTCGAGGACGGTGGTGCCGGGGTGCGCGTACTCGGACCACAGGCCGGGGATGTCGACGTTGCCGTAGGTGGCGTACGTCGGGGTGGGGAAGGCCGCGAAGAGCTCGGCGTACTGCTTGCGCACCGCCGAGACGATCGCCGCGTCGCGGTCCATGCCCGCCCACAGGGCGCGGCCGAACGCGCGGGCCTCCTCGAAGCGGCGGGCAGTGCGCAGCGCGACGATCCGGTCGGCGTTCTCCACGCCGAAGAGATCGGGGAAGATGCCGCGCGAGTGGTCGGCGTAGTCGAGGAAGAGCACCAGGTCACCGAGGCAGACCAGCGCGTCGGCGCCGTCCCCGGCGCGGGCCAGCGCCTCGGTGTTGCCGTGCACGTCGCTGACCACGTGGATGCGGGTGCGCTGTCGGTTCGGGGTGACGGGGCTGTCCGGTCCGGCTCGCATGACGATCACCCTAGGACTCTGCCGGTCACCTGGGTAGAGGCCGCCGGACCTGCGAAAATCTTCGCCCGGTCACACGGGTGGACTACTGTGCGCCCAAGGATCACCGTTATGTGTGACGCATAAGACATCTGGCCGGAACCCCCTATCGGGAACCGCGTACTGGTGGGTAACGTCCGGGCAGTCCAGTCGTGCTCACCCCACTGAGCGCCCGCCAATCTTGGACCGCAGCCGGTGCGTCACACAGAGCCGTGGCACCGGAGCCCGATGAGGAGCAGCAGTCTTGCGCGAGTTCAGCCTTCCGGCCCTGTACGAGGTCCCCTCGGACGGCAACCTGACGGATCTCATCCGCCGCAATGCCGCTCAGCATCCCGACGCCGCGGTGATGAGCCGCAAGGTGGGGGGCGCGTGGACCGATGTGAACGCCGCGCAGTTCCTGGCCGAGGTAAGAGGCGTCGCCAAGGGTCTGATCGCCGCGGGCGTCGATGCCGGTGACCGGGTGGCCCTGCTCTCGCGCACCCGCTACGAGTGGGTACTGCTCGACTTCGCGATCTGGAGCGCCGGCGCGGTCACCGTCCCGGTGTACGAGACCAGTTCGCCCGAGCAGATCCAGTGGATCCTCGGTGACTCCGGCACCACCCTGTGCCTCGTGGAATCCGAGGCGCACCAGGCGTCCGTGGTCTCCGTCCAGGCGGACCTGCCGGCCCTGAAGGGCATCTGGCAGATCGAGGACGACGCGATCCGTCAGTTGACGGCGATCGGCGAGGACGTCTCGGACGAGACGCTTGACCTGCGGATGACGAGCGCCAAGGCGGACGACCCGGCCACCATCGTCTACACCTCGGGCACCACCGGCCGCCCCAAGGGCTGTGTGCTCACGCACCGCAGCTTCTTCGCCGAGTGCGGCAACGTGGTGGAGCGGCTGAAGCCGCTCTTCCGTACCGGTGAGTGCTCCGTACTGCTCTTCCTGCCCGCCGCGCACGTCTTCGGACGGCTGGTCGAGGTGGCCTCGGTGATGGCCCCGATCAAGCTCGGCTGTGTACCGGACATCAAGCACCTCACCGATGAACTGGCCTCGTTCCGGCCGACGTTGATCCTCGGTGTGCCGCGGGTCTTCGAGAAGGTGTACAACGCGGCGCGTGCCAAGGCGCAGGCCGACGGCAAGGGGAAGATCTTCGACAAGGCCGCGAACACGGCGATCGCCTACAGCCGCGCGCTGGGTACCCCTCAGGGCCCCCCGCTGGGCCTGAGGCTGAAGCACAAGGTCTTCGACCGGCTGGTCTACGGCAAGCTGCGCGCGGTGCTCGGCGGGCGCGGCGAGTACGCGATCTCCGGCGGTGCGCCGCTGGGCGAGCGGCTCGGCCACTTCTACCGCGGCATCGGCTTCACCGTTCTGGAGGGCTACGGCCTGACCGAGACGTGCGCGGCCACCGCCTTCAACCCGTGGGACCGGCAGAAGATCGGTACGGTCGGCCAGCCGCTGCCCGGTTCGGTGGTGCGGATCGCCGACGACGGCGAGGTGCTGCTGCACGGCGAGCACCTGTTCACCGGTTACTGGAACAACGAGGCGGCGACGGCCGACGCGCTGGCCGACGGCTGGTTCCACACGGGCGACATCGGCACGCTGGACGAGGACGGCTATCTCGCGATCACCGGCCGCAAGAAGGAGATCATCGTCACGGCGGGCGGCAAGAACGTCGCTCCCGCGGTGATCGAGGACCGGATCCGCGGGCACGCCCTGGTCGCCGAGTGCATGGTCGTCGGCGACGGACGGCCGTTCGTGGGCGCGCTGGTCACCCTGGACGAGGAGTTCCTGGGCCGCTGGGCCGCGGAGCACGGCAAGCCGGCCGGTTCGACGGCGGTGTCGCTGCGCGAGGACCCGGAGCTGCTGGCCGAGGTGCAACGGGCGGTGGACGACGGGAACGCGGCCGTGTCCAAGGCGGAGTCGGTGCGCAAGTTCCGCATCCTGGACTCGCAGTTCACCGAGGAGGCGGGCCACATCACGCCGTCGCTGAAGCTGAAGCGGAACGTGGTGGCGAAGGACTTCGCGGACGAGATCGAGTCGATCTACCGGGGCTGACCCGCCATCCGTACGTCAGAGGGCCCGCACGGCGCGTGCGGGCCCTCTCGCGTGCGGGCCCTCTCGCGTGCGGGCCCCTCACGCACGGGCCCTCTCGCGTACGCGGCTCAGAGCAGCGCCCGCAGCCGCTCGGCGAGCAGGTCCCAGCGCCACTTCTCCTCGACCCAGGCCCGCCCCCGCTCCCCCATCCGCTGCCGCAGCTCCGGGTCGCGCAGCAGCGTGACGATCCGGTCGGCCGACTCCTCCACGCTGCCGCCGCGCACCACCCACCCGGTCTCGCCGTCGAGCACCGCGTCGGGCGCGCCGCCCGAGTCGCCCGCCACCACCGGCAGACCGGTCGCGGATGCCTCCAGGAAGACGATGCCGAGCCCCTCCACGTCGAGACCGCCGCGCCGGGTGCGGCACGGCATGGCGAAGACGTCGCCCGCGCCGTAGTGGGCGGGCAGCTCCTCCCACGGCACCGGTCCGGTGAACCGCACGGACCCCCCGACCCCGGTCTCCTCGGCCAGCCGCTTCAGCTCCTTGTCGTACGGTCCGCCGCCGACGATCAGGAGCACCGCGTCCGGCACCTGCGCCAGGATCGCGGGCATCGCGAGGATCAGCGTGTCCTGGCCCTTGCGCGGCACGAGCCGGGACACGCAGACGACGACCGGCCGGTCCGAGAGGCCGAGCCCGGCCCTCGTCCGGTCCCCGCCCGAGTCCGGGTGGAAGGTCTTCTCATCCACGCCGGGCGGCAGTTGGACCATCCGCGCCGCGGCCCTCGGGGTGAGCGCGGGGGCGATCCGGGAGCGGGTGTACTCCCCCAGGTACGTGATCGTGTCCGTGCCCTCGCCGATCCGCCGCAGCAGCTGCCGGGCCGCGGGCAGCTGGCTCCAGCCCGCCTCGTGCCCGTGGGTGGTGGCGACCAGGCGGCGGGCGCCGGCCCTGCGCAGCGCCGGTGCCATCAGTCCGAGCGGGGCGGCGGCGCCGAACCAGACGGAGGTGCAGCCGTGCTCACGCAGCAGCCGCACCGCGCGCCGGGTGACCCGGGGGGTGGGCAGCAGCATCGTCACGGGGTCGCGCACGACGGTGAACGGCTGCTCGGCGTCGAAGGCGGCGGTGGCCGCGCGGCCTTCGGGGGTCCGCTTCCAGGTGGAGGCGTACACGACGATCTGTGCGGGATCCAGGCGCAGCGCCATGTTGTGCAGGAACGCCTGGATGCCGCCGGGGCGGGGCGGGAAGTCGTTGGTCACGATCAGGGTCTTGTCCATCCCGGCCGACAGTACCGGCAGCCCGGCCCGATGGCTCTCGCGCGGGCCGGGCGGGCATCATGGCTCCTCGTACCCGCCCAGTACCCACCGGGTACCCCCGACGAGAACGGATGAGGCCGTCATGACGGGATCGACCGGCGCGCGGCTCGCTGTCGCGGTGTGGGCCCTGACCAGGGTCGCGCTGCTGCTCTGCGTCACCAAGGTGATCACGCTGCCCGGACCGGACGTGACCAGCGATGTCTCGGTGATCTACCACGGCTGGTCCGAGGTCCTGAAGACCGGTACGTATCCGCAGTCCGACGTCACCTGGCAGTACCCGCCGCTGGCCGCGCTCGCCATCCTCTCCCCCGCGCTGCTGCCGTTCCTGGACTACGCCTCGGCCTTCTTCGTCCTCGCGTTCGTCTGCGACCTGCTGGTGCTGGGGCTGCTGCTGTACGCGGGCCGGGGTGACGGCCGGTGGCCGGCCGGGGCCTGGGTGTGGGTGGCGGGGGTGCCGCTGCTCGGCACGACCGCGTACGCCCGTTACGACGTGATGGTCACGGCGGTCGCGGTGGCGGCTCTGCTGGCCGGGCTGCGGCATCCGCGGGTACTGGGGGCGCTGGCCGCCGTCGGTGCGCTGCTGAAGGTGTGGCCGGCGCTGATCCTGGCCGGTACGGCGCGCGGGAGGCGGACGCGGCTGGCGTGGACGGCCGCGGCGGTGACGGCGGCCGGGCTGCTGCTGGTGTGCACCCTGGCGATGCCGGGCGCGCTGGCCTTCCTGGGGTTCCAGCGCGACCGGGGCACCGAGGTCGAGTCGCTGGGGGCGCTGGTCTTCCATGTGGCGCGGCAGTTCGGCTGGCAGGGCCGGGTGGAACTGCACTACGGCTCGCTGGAGTTCCTGGGCCCGCACGTGCCGCTGGTGAGCACGCTCGCCCTCGGTCTGTCGGTCCTGGCGTTCGGCTGGCTGCTGCTGTGGCGGCTGCGGGCCCGTGAGTTCGGCGTGAGCACCCCGGCGGACGCGGCGTTCGCGGCGGTGCTGCTGTTCACGACGACGAGCCGGGTGATCAGCCCCCAGTACATGCTGTGGCTGGTCGGCCTGGCGGCGGTCTGCCTGGTGTTCCGCGACAGCCGGATGGTGCTGCCGGCCGGTCTGGTGCTGGTGGCGACGGGCGTCACCCAGTGGGAGTTCCCGCTCGGGTTCGTGCATGTGGTGACCAGCGACGCGACGGGCGTGACGCTGATGTTCCTGCGCAACGGCCTGCTGGTCGCGGCGACGCTGATCGCCTGCCGCCGGCTGTGGCGGCAGACGGTCACCGGGGCGGCGCGCGAGGGCGGCCCGGCCGCCCGGTCCGGTCTCGGCCGGGCGGCGGAGCCGGTCGCCTCCTGAGCCGGGCGTGTGCTCAGCCGAGCGTGGTGCGCAGGTGGTCGCGCCAGAGCGCGGTGAAGTCCTCGGGGGTCGTGCCGAGCACCTCGTGCATGGCCTGCTCCACCGCTCCGTCCCGTCCCCGGTGCCCTCCGACGGCCCGGTAGAAGGCGAACAGCTTCCGCTCGCCCCAGTGGTCGGCGATCAGCTCGCAGGCCGCCCAGCCGCCCTCGTACGCCCTCGCCAGGCGCGCGGGGTCGCCCGCGAAGCCGAAGTCCTCGTCGGTGGGGAGCCCGGCCGGCAGCTCGCCGCGTGCGACGGCGTCCGCGAGTTCGGGCGCGATCCGGGCGGCGGCACGGTCCTCGTCGCGGTAGGCCGCCCAGTCCGCGAAGCCCTCGGAGAGCCAGGTCGGGGTCGCGGCGGAGGTGCGGGCGCGGGTGGCGACATGGGTGGTCTCGTGGGTGAGGACGATCCGCTGCCCGAAGGTGCCGAGCGTGGCGTACGCCTGCGGGTTGACGATCACCCGGTCCGCCGGGTTCCGGCCCGTGCCGCCGGTCTGTCCCGTGGTGACGGCGGCGATCCCCCGGTAGTCCGTGGCCGTCGAGCCCAGCAGCCCCGCCATGTCCTGCACCGTCCGCGGCACGAGCACCACCACACGGCCCGCCCAGCGCTCCGGCCAGGCGCCGGAGACGGCGGGCACCGCGCGGTCCGCGGTCCGGGCGATCCGGTTCAGCTCCCGGTCCGTGCGGCCGACGCCGAGCACCAGGCTGTGCTTCCCCCGTACCACCCGCACATCGCCCTGCTGCCAGAGCTGGACGCCGTCCCCGACCGCCCGCTCGCCCACGACGTACCAGCGGCCGGCCGCCCGGTCCCGCTTCAGGTCGAGCATCCGGTCCGCGGCGACCGGCGCCGCGTCGTAGCCCTTGATCCGGTAGCGCAGCTCGGCGTCGGCGGTGGCCCGGTCGGTGCCCCGGGCGGTCACGTCGCGCAGCCGGTACGTCCAGGAGCCGAGCGGTACGTCGGCGAGGTTGCCGAGCTCCCGGCGCTGGGCCGCGCGCAGCGCGGTGGCCCCGGGGTCCGTGGTGGCCAGGTAGGCGTCCGTGTCGTGGTCCAGCACGGCGGCGGCCCGGCGGTCCAGCGTGGCGCGGACGGCCCGGGCGGTGGAGTCGGGGGCGGCGCCGTCGTCTTCGGGGGCCGCGCAGCCGGAGACGAGCAGCAGTCCCGCGAGCAGCGCACCCGCCGCCCGCCGCCCACCGTTCCGTCCCCGCCGCTGCATCACCCGATCGAGGGTACGGTCAGACGCGGGTCACCGACGAGACGGGCATCATGCCGACGGGGTCGTAGCGCACCGGGGCCCCGGGGTACGGGGCGTGGATCACCTGTCCGTTGCCGACGTACATCGCGACGTGACTGGCGTCCGCCCGGTAGACGACCAGGTCGCCGGGGCGGGCCGCGGAGAGCGGCACCATGTGTCCCGCGTACCGCTGGGCCTGCGAGGTGCGGGGCAGGCTGACCCCGGCCTGGGCGTACGCCCACTGCATCAGCCCGGAACAGTCGAATCCGGCCGGTCCGTTGGCCCCCCAGATGTACGGGCGGCCGAGCGCCTGCCGGACCGCCATGACGGCGGCCGCCGCACGCGCGGAGCCGGCCGGCACATCGGCCATCGCCGGGTATCCGGCGTCGCGGCCGGAGCGCGAGGCCCGCTCGAACTCCGCCCGGTCGGAGCCGGGCAGGGCGTGCAGCAGCTTCCTGGCCTCGGTGAGCTTGCGCTCGACGGTCCGTTTGTGGCGGGTGGCGTCCGCCCGGCTGCGCTCCAGCTCGGCCAGTGCGCGGGCCGCCTCCGCCCGGGTCTGCGTCAGCCCGCGCTGGACCTGTTGGAGTTCCCGCAGTTCGGCGGCCTGAAGGTCGGTCAGGCGGTCGAGCGCGGCGGCCCGGTCGAGGTAGCTGTCCGGGTCGGAGGAGAGCAGCAGGGCGAGCGAGGGGTCGATGCCACCGGAGCGGTACTGCGCGCTCGCCGCCGAACCGAGCACCGTACGCATCCGGTTGACCTGTTCCTGGCCGCGGGCCGCCCGGTCCTGGGCCCGGTCGACCTCGCCGCGCAGCCGGCCGATGTTCTCACCGGCCTCGTTGTACTGCTCGGTGGCCCGCTCCGCCTCGGTGTACAGCCGGTCGATGCGGGCCTTGGCGGTCCTGGGCGCGTCCTGCGGGTCGGCGTTCGCGGTGGCCGCGCCGAGGGTGGCGGCCGCGGTCGCCGCCGCGGCGGACAGAACGGTGGCCCGGACGCTCAGGTTGAGGCCGGACTGTGTGGAACGGCGATGGGACACCACAGGACGCCGCACTCCCTTCCTCTGTACGCAGACGCGCGCAGCCCCTGCCGCCCGGGGCGGGCGGCACGACGACCGGAAGCTGCACAGCAGGCAGACAGTAGTCGGACGATTACGGAGCGGCCAAAGGCCGCGCCGGAAGGAAGTGCGGCGGAAACGACGGCGCCCCGCCGGTGACCTGTGGTCTCCGGCGGGGCGGACTGTCTGCGCGGGCGCGGGAATTCGCCCGTTCGGGCGTCGTCAGCCGACGCGGACGCCGAACTGGAAGCTGCCGATGGTGTCCATCGACTCGAAGCGGACGAACGTGCCCGGGTACGGGGCGTGCAGGAGGGTGTTGT
This sequence comes from Streptomyces sp. NPDC127117, assembly GCF_042677325.1. Classification (NCBI taxonomy): domain Bacteria; kingdom Bacillati; phylum Actinomycetota; class Actinomycetes; order Kitasatosporales; family Streptomycetaceae; genus Streptomyces; species Streptomyces sp. NPDC127117. Next base: position 4,139 of record NZ_JBHXTM010000043.1, on the reverse strand, counting down.
TGCCGGCGTAGAGCCCCACGTGCGAGGTGTTGTTGAAGAAGACCAGGTCGCCCGGCTTCAGCGCGCTGCGCCCGATGTGGACACCGTCGTTGACCTGGGTGTACGTGACCCGGGAGATCTGGACGTTGGCCTGGGCGTAGGCCCACTGGGTCAGCCCGGAGCAGTCGAAGGAGCCGGGGCCGGTACCGCCGCGGCCGTACGGCTTGCCCACCTGGGTCTTGGCGGCGTTCAGGGCCGCGGCACCCCAGGCGGAGGCGGGGAGTTCGTTGCCCAGGTCGACCCGGTCGCCCGCGGAGCGGCTGGCGCGCTGCTGGTCCTCGCGCATCTTCGCGCGCTCGGCGGCGGTCATCGTGTTGAGCAGGCGCTGGGCCTCGCCCAGCTTGCTCTGGAGCTTCTTCTTCTTCTCACCGAGCGTCTTGCGGACGTCCTCGAGGTCACCGAGCTTGTCCTGGGCCTCCTTGCGCTCCTGCGCGAGGGACCGCTGCTTCTCCTGGATCTTCCCCAGGGTCTCGGTCTGCTTGGCCGTCAACTGGTCGAGCGCCGACGCCTCGTCGAGGAAGGTGTCCGGGTTCGAGGAGAGGAAGAGCTGCACCGACGGGTCGATGCCACCGGAGCGGTACTGCGCGGCGGCGAGCGAACCGAGGCCGTTGCGCAGGTTGTTGATCTCCTGCTGACCGCGGGCCACCTTGTCCTGCAGCGCGCCGACTTCCTTCTCCAGCTTCTGCTGCTTCTCCTTGGCGCCGTAGTATTGCTCGTTGGCCTCGCCGGCCTCGTGGCTGAGCTTCTCGACCTTGGTCTTGACCTCGCTCTTGGAGGGCTTGGGGTCGGCGTGGGCCGCCTGGGAGGTCAGGGCGACCGCTGCGGCGGCGGTTGCGGTGAGCACGGTCACACGAGCGCGGCTCGGCTGCTTGGGACGACGGTGGGACGCCACGGAGGCGAGCTCCTTCTTCCTCGAGCCGCCTACCGGGCTGTGGGGGACGCGAATCCCCGGCTCCGTGCATGTCACGGACTCGGCGGTGCCTTCACCGTCACCCCGGATGGGTGATCAACCGTGCGAAGGTTCGAGGCCTGACCCTAGTGACCATCTTGTGATCAGTTCAAATCCTCGCCGGAAAAATCTCATCACGGACCGCACTTCTTTACCCACGACGCACGGGGTGTAGCGGTGACTTGACGGTCCGTTCCCCGATTTCCACCGAGAACCGGCAAGCGTCACTAGACGCGCGAAAGGCGCTTCAGGAGCAACACGGACGCAACGGGCCTGGCGCCCGCCTTGGCCACTCCGTCGGCCACTTCACGGTCGGTGGAGACCACCACGACCGGCCTGCCCGGAGGTTCGGCGCGCGCCAGCTGACGGATGAGTTCGTCGGCGGTCACCCCGGGCTTGCTGAACAGCACCCGGACCCCGCGCGGCGGTGCGAGCAGCACCGGGGCCGCCAGCTCGGCCCCGTCGAAGACACAGGTCATCTCCGCGCCGGTCTGTGCGGCGAGCACCGAGAGCCCGCCCAGCAGCCGCAACCGCTGCTTCTCCAGCGGCAACTGCGGATAGCCGGTCTTGGTGACGTTGTAGCCGTCGACGATCAGATGCGCCTGCGGCAGCGCGAGCAGCTGGTCGAGCAGGGCCGGGTCGGTCTCCGAAAGGGCCCTGGCGGCAATGTCCTTGGGCGACATGCGGCCCGGCTCGACCGCGTCCACGCTGTCCGCCGGACGCGTCGAGGAAGGCGGCAGGGCCAGTTCGCGGCGGAGTCCGCTCGCCGCGTCGAGCACCGTGTCCAGCAGCAGCCGCAGCCGCATGTCCTCGACCGAGCGGCCCTCCCTTGCGGCGCGGCGGCCCGCCTCCACGGACGCCTCGGCCTCGCCCAGCCGCGCCTTGAGCCGGCGGCTCTCGCTCTCGGCCGCGGAGACCTGGGCGGCCGCCTCGGAACGTACGGTGTCGGTCTCGGCCCGGCTGCGGCGCAGCGCGGCCTCGCCGCGCTTGACCTCGTTGACGGCGCTGCGCAGCTTGCGCTGGAGGGATTCGGCCTCCTTGCGGGCGGCGTCCAGCTCGACGCGCAGCCGCTCCGTCTCGGCCTTCGTCTGGGAGCGGGCCCTGGCCAGCTCCTCGCGCAGCCGCTCCAGCTCGCGGCGGCTCTCCTCGTCGGCGCGCTCGGCGTCCGCGCGCTGGGCCTCCTCGCCGGCCGCGGCGACCAGCTTGACCCAGCCCGCCGGGCGCAGCACATAGGCCGCGGCGGCCACGTCCACGGGGTCGGCGGCGGCGGGCGGCGCCCCGGCCTCCAGAGCACCGGCCAGCTCCGGCTGCCCCTCCTTGAGCCGCTCGCCGATGCGCTGCCGGAACAGCGAGTCGCTCTCCAGGGCGGCGGCCATCGCGTTCCCGGCGAACTTGGCCCGCCGGGTGGGGGTGAAGCGGGCGTACTGCCGCAGCTGGGCCGGGAGTTCGGAGACCGTCAGGCCGCCGAACGCGTCCGAGACCAGCGCGACGACCCGCCGCCGTACACCTTCGGGCAGCGGGCGGTCGAGCGCCTCGACGGCGCCGTCGGCCGCCTCGGCCGACTCGGCGCCGCTAGCGGGCTGCTCCACCATCCGTCACCCCAAATGTCTGTGGGCGCGGCTCCGTCAGGAGTCGGCACCCGGCCTGTCCACCAGTTCGATCTGGTCCACCGCGTTGCACCAACGGCAGCGCACCGACTCGATGGTCTCACTGACCACCTCACGTTCCTCGACGCTGGCCTCACCGGCCAGGTCGAGATGGACGTATTCGACGACCTTCGAGGAGCGGGTCACGTCGAAGCGCGTGAGATTTCCGCAGAGCGTGCAGCGCCAGCGAGTCCCGTCGGTCGGCTGGGGAACCGTCGTCATCGTTGCGTCCTCTTTCGTCGAGCCTCGTGCTGCCTTGCTTCAAGGATCTCGCGGTGCGCCGTCGAACTGCGGATGTCCTGCCGTAACCCTACGGCCTCACCGTGTCCCCCCGACACGGCGAGGCGGTCTGTCCCGTTCCCTCCGCTTGCGTCATGCTCTGTTCATGATCGATCGGCGAGCTGTGACCGGCAGGCTGACCGGTGGGCTGCTACGGACGGTCACCCCGGGCGGACCACTGGTGACCCATGCCCTGATCGCGGTCTGCTCCCTGGTCTTCGTGATCAGCCCGCTGTCCGGCTTCAACCCGGTCCCCGGCACCGCCGACGCCCTGCTCGCCGCCCAGGCCGGGTACTTCGAACGCTGGGGCGTGATCCCCAGCGAGCTGTGGGAAGGCTCCGGGCACGCCCTGCTCACCCCGTTCACCGCCCTGTTCGTGCACGGCAGCTGGCTGCATCTGCTCGGCAACGTGCTCTTCCTGTACGTGTTCGGGGCGATGACCGAGGAGCGCATGGGCCGGGTCGGGTTCACCTTCTTCTACGTCATCTCCGGCTACCTCGCCCTGGTGGCCTACGCGGCCGCGCACGCCACGTCCGACCAGACGCTGGTCGGGGCCTCGGGGGCGATCTCGGCGGTGCTCGGGGCATTCCTGTACCTGTTCCCCAGAGCCCGGGTCACCAGTCTGTTCCCGTTCCTCTTCTTCCTGCCGCTGCGCTTCCCCGCCTGGATCGTGCTGGTCTTCTGGTTCGCCCTCCAGTGGCTGGCCGTCCAGGGCGCGGGCAGCGGGGGGCCGGGCGTGGCCTATCTGGCCCATGTGGTGGGCTTCGCCCTCGGCTTTCTCTACGCCTGGGGGCGTTACCGGCGTACGGATAGAGTGAAGGGACCAGCCACGGCCACCGAGGGAGAAAGCCAGCCGTGATCACCGCGATCGTGCTCATCAAAACCAGCGTGGACCGGATTCCCGAGATCGCCGAGGCCATCGCCGCGCTGGACAGTGTCAGCGAAGTCTTCTCGGTCACCGGTACGTACGACCTGATCGCCATGGTCCGGGTGCCCAAGCACGACGATCTCGCCGATGTCATCCCCGGCCGGATCAGCAAGATCCCCGGCGTCGAGGCCACCGACACCCATGTGGCGTTCCGTACCTACTCGCAGCACGACCTGGAGGCCGCCTTCGCCATCGGCCTCGACGCGTAGGCGAGCACCTCACCACCACGCAGCACTTCGGCGGGGGACGGGCACCATGGCTTCCCGGGACCCCCCCAAGTGGTGCGAGGCGTGCGACA
>NZ_JBHXTM010000042.1:0-77238 GCF_042677325.1 Streptomyces sp. NPDC127117 | reverse complement strand
CTGCATGTCCTGCCGCCCCTGGCCCGTCCCCCCGGCCGGCCATGGCCGGCCACGGCTCACCAGAGGTTGGTGAAGTTCACCGCGACGTTGTCGTTGTCCTGGTCGACCACGGTGAATCCGGAGCCGTTCACCTGCGCGGAATTGCTCTGGTTCGACGCCCCGGCGCCGACGGCCTGCTGCTGGGACGTGGACGAGTTGCCGGAGTTGTTGCCGCCGACACCGCTGCCGACGACCGTCGCGACGGCCGCGTTCGATCCGTCGTTCGCGAACGAGCCGCTGTCGGCCTGGGCCACACCGCCGAAGAGCGCGGCGGCGAGGGGCAGGGCGGCAACAGCGGCGAGGGCACGAGCGGTACGGATGCTTGCCATGTCAATTCCTCCAGGAACCGGAAGTACGGCTTGTTCCGAGGCGGTTGGCCCACCGCCCCGGCGTTGGTCACGACGTCGCGACACCAGAGCTGCCCACCGGATCCCCGGCGAACCACCCATGCGATCCGATTCCCCCGCAGGCGTGAGGAAGCGCCGATAAACCTTTGTGCGCCCCAAAAGCCTCAGCTCACCCCGTCCGCGCCCCACCGGGGCGCCGCCGGAAAGCCGCCTGGGCGCCCGGCCCCGTATCCCCCAAGGGCAGAAGCGTTACGGCGGCCGGGCCGCCGACGCCATGCCCTCTTCCTCTTTTCGAACACCTGAACGAAAATAGAGCCATGGCCATCACCGACCGGCAGACCGCCACCCTGGCCCTCGCCCATGCGCTCTCCGCCGCCGAGCGCGGGCTCCCCGTCATCCCGCTGACCGCCCGCAAGCTCCCCGCGCTGCCCTCCCCGCACCGCAACGACGACCGTCGGACGAGCTGCCGGGGCGCGTGCGGCCTTCCCGGACACGGCGTCCACGACGCCACCACGGACCCGGCCGCCGTACGGGCCCTCTTCGCCGCCGCCCCCTGGGCCACCGGCTACGGCATCGCCTGCGGCCGGCCCCCGCACCACCTCATCGGCATCGACCTGGACGTAGACCCCACGGGCTGCGACGACTCCGCCGTATCACTGCGCCGACTGGCCCTGCACCACCTGTTCACGATCCCGCCGACCGTCACGGTCCTCACCCCGAGCGGCGGACGGCACCTCTGGCTGACCGGCCCGCCCGGCATCCCCGTACCGAACTCCGCGAGCCGCCTCGCCCCCGGCATCGACATCCGGGGCACCGGTGGCTATCTGGTGGGCCCCGGCTCGGTCACTCCGCACGGCCGCTACCGGCTCGCCCCGGGCACCGCCGGCCTGCCTCCGGCCCCCTGCCCCCGCGCGCTGCTGCGCCTGATCACACCCCCGGCGCGGCGCCGGCACAGCACGGGGTCGCCGGGCCGGGGGCGGGGGCTGGTCCGCTTCGTCCTCGCGGCACGCGAGGGCCAGCGCAACACACGGCTCTTCTGGGCGGCCTGCCGCGCCTACGAACACGGATACGGAGACGCCCTGGCGGACGCGCTCACCCGGGCCGCCGTCCGCACCGGCCTCACCGAACGCGAGGCCCGCGCCACGATCGCGTCCGCGGCCCGCCTGGCCTCGGCCGCACCGGACACGCCCTAAGGCGCGGTGCTGAGCTCCCAGAACCGGAAGACGGTGGACGTGTCCAGACAGTTCTGCAGACCCCGGACGTTCTCGTTGGCGACGGCGTACTGCTTGCCCTGCCAGAGCGGCAGGAGCGGCAGCTGACGCGCCACGATGTCCTGGAGCTTGATGAACGACGACCGGGTGTTCGAGCGGTCGGTCATGGACGAGGTCTGCGGGATGATCCGCTTGGTTATGTCGCTGTTCTCGAAATTGTTCGACAGGACATTTCCGTCGCCGAAGAACGGCTGGGTGAAGTTGTCGGGGTCGGGATAGTCGGGCACCCAGCCCTTCACGTAGATGCCGAACTTGCCGTCGGCGATGCCCTTTTCGTACTGATCGAACGGAACGGACTTCATCCCGGCCTCGAACAGCCCGCTCTTGTTCAGCTGATCGGCGATGGTCTGCAGTTCGTCGTCGGTGGCCGGTCCGTAACGGCTCGGCGTGGACCAGAGGGTGAGCTTCACCTTGTCGGTGATGCCGGATTCCCTCAGGACGTCCTTCGCCTTCTGCGGCTGCGGGCTGTCGCCGTACGTGTTGAAGAAGGAGTTGCCGTGTCCGGTGACACCGACCGGGACGATCGAGTAGAGCGGTGTCGCAGTGGACTGGTAGACCTCGCTGACCAGGGCGTAACGGTCCACGAGATAGGCGATGGCCTTGCGCACGGCGATCTTGCCGACCACCGGGTCCTTGACGTTGAAGACCATGTGCTGGACTTCCGCGCTGCTGCCCTGGATGACGTCGAGGCCGTCCTTCTCCGCGGACGGCGAAGTGTCCAGCGCGGCAATCGTCTTGGCGGTGAGGCCGCGGTACGCGATGTCGACCTCGTCGTTCTCCAGAGCGGTCTTGAGCGCCTGCTGATTCCCCTGGAAGAGCTTCATCGTCACGCCGGAGTTCTTCACCTCGGCGGTTCCGTGATAGCCGGAATAGACCGAGAAGACGGCTTCCGACTTGTCTATGGAATCCAGCTTGTAAGGACCGGAACCGACCGTCTTGCCGCCTTCGAGCAGACTGTCCTTGGGATAGACCCGGCGGTCCACAATGGAGCCGGCGCCCGATGCGATCTTGCTGGGGAATGTCGCGTCCGGCACCTTGAGGCGGAATATGACGGTCTTGTCGTCCGGGGTCCTGATCGACGAGATGGTGGAGAGCAGCGGTGCGGGGCCCGCCGGGTCGTTGATCTTGATCGCCCGGTCGAAGGAGTACTTGACGTCCGCCGAGGTGAGGCTGTTGCCGTTGCTGAACTTCAGCCCGTCGCGCAAGGTGCAGGTGTAGGTCCTGCTGCCGTCCGAGAAGCCGCACTCGTCGGCGGCCTCGGGCACCGGGATGGAACCCCCGGGCGGGAAACTCAGCAGCGACTGGAAGACGTTGTTGAACAGCAGCCAGGAGCCCGGGTCGTACCCCGCGGCCGGATCGGTCGCCAGGATGTCGTCGGACATGCCGACGACCATCGTGTCCTTGCTCTCGAATGGCCAGATCTGGTCCTCGGAGCCACAACCCGTCAGCAACAGCACCACTGCCACTCCACCGGACATCAGAGTGGCCGACCGCCTCGTACGAACCTTCACAGAACGTGCCTCATACTCTCGGCCGGGGAGGTGGGGATCCCCGGACAACCGGATCAGGTCAGGAACTACTGCGAACGTCGCGACCGTCCAGCACTGTCAGCCCGGCCGTGCGCGGTGGTACGGACCGAAAGCCTGCCTGAACATGGTGTTCACCAGGGTTCTACATGGTGACTGGCTGCCGAATGACAGCTGATGAACGATGAAGGGCAGACCATGATCGGTCCCGTGGTGCTTTGACAATCTAGTAGTACGCAGCGCTGTGTGGTGGCACATCATGCGACAAGAATCTTCACTCTCAGCCAGCACTTGACACATAATTGGCTGGTATCCAACCATGCCGCCGGGCTGCCCGCCCCGGCCACCGCGACTACAGCCCTGATCAGCCAACACCCCGCGGATAAACCTCGGACGGCCTCTGCGGCCCGCTGTCGCCCGCACTCCGTCCGGAACCGTCCGTGGCCGGTTTCAGTCACGTAGGTCACGTTTTGCCGCGGCTCCGAGATCCAATTGCCGTGCAGGACACCCCTGGTTCAGGGCATGTCTCGTCGGTGCCCGACCGGTGAATTCTCACCGGTGGTCGACAAGAGACCTGCGCCCAGGCCGGTTTCCACCAGGGCACAGACGGTCCGCCACTCCGCCGCGCGCTGCACCACCCGGGGCCCGGAGCCCGCGGCGACGCACAGGCCGGTGATCCGGTCATGCGGCTGCGGGCCCGCCTCGCGCGGCAGCGACACAAAGGGCGAGTCGGCCAACTGCGCGAGAGGGACGGCCCGTTGGGCCGCGAGGGGGTGCGCGGACGGCGCGGACGGGAGGGCGGCCACGAAGGGCTCGGGCAGGACGGTCTCGAAGCCCGCCTCCGCTTCGTCGGCAGGGGGCCCGCGCAGGAGGCCGATGCCGATGGTCCTGTCGTACAGGGCAGCGATCTGCGGGGCGGTGGTCATTTCCTGGATGTCCTGGTGCACGTCGCGGAAGCGTTCCCAGCGGTGCGCAGCAGGCCGGGCAGCACGGTCAGCCCGGTCAGCCCGGTCAGCCCGGTCAGCCCGGTGATCAACGCCGGGGAACGGCAGTGACACTGTTCCGGGCGGAGTCGGCCGGTCGTTCTGCGCGGTGTCGGGCCGAGGTGGAACAGTTCAGCCGCGGCTCGCACGGGCGAGCCCCCGGCGACGACCGCGCACCGGCTCCAGGAGCGCCCCCAGGGCGAACGACTGGATCAAAGCACTGCTCACGACCCCGCCGGCCAGGTACCGGACGGACACGTCCACGCCCCGGGCCGCCCCGCCGAGGCCTGCCACCAGCAAGGAGGCGGGGCGGTGAGAAGGAACGGCCATATCCCGGCGATTCGATGTGCCTCGACCCCGGCGGACAGCCGCGGCGCGGTCAGGCCGAACGGGAGAGCCTCCGACCGATGCTGCTGGTCAGAGGCTCTCAACCACTGCGGTGGGTGTGGGATTTGAACCCACGGTGACTCGCGCCACGACGGTTTTCAAGACCGTTCCCTTAGGCCGCTCGGGCAACCCACCCCTGCTCCGCCCACCTGTGACGGAGCGCCTACAGCGTACCGGTAGTCGGCCGTCGTCCTGATGCGCGGGAGGGGTCCGCAGGTGCGGGGCCCTCCCGCGCATCAGGGGCTGTGGCCGATGGGGCGGTCAGCTGTCGCCGCTGCGCTCCCCGAGGGTGACCTCGGCGGTGTCCGTCTTGCCGTCGCGCGTGTAGGTGAGCGTCACCCGGTCGCCGGGCTTGTGGGTCCAGATCTCGCCGATCAGGGTCGGGCCGCTGTCGATCACGGTGTCATTGAACTTCGTGATGACATCGCCCGCCCGGAGGCCGGCCCGGTCCGCGGGGCCGTCCTTCGACACGGCCGCCGTACCGCCCACCCCCCGGTCGGAGATGACCGCGCCGCCGGTCTTCTCGTCCATGGCGACCGTGGCTCCGATCACCGGGTAGACCGGCTTGCCGGTCTTGATCAGCTGCTGGGCGACGTTCGTCGCCTGGTTGATCGGGATCGCGAAGCCGAGGCCGATGGAGCCGGCCTGGGTCTGGCCGACGCTGCTGCCGGTCGACTGGATGGCGGAGTTGATGCCGATGACCGCTCCGCGCGCGTCGAGCAACGGGCCGCCGGAGTTGCCCGGGTTGATCGAGGCGTCGGTCTGCAGGGCGCTCATGTAGGAGTTGCTGCCGCCGGAGCCGTCACCGGAGGCGACCGGGCGGTTCTTCGCGCTGATGATGCCCGTGGTGACCGTGTTGGACAGGCCGAACGGGGCGCCGATCGCGATCGTGGAATCGCCGACCGCGACCTGGTCCGAATTGCCGAGGGACAGCGGGGTGAGCCCCGACGGCGGGTTCTTCAGCTTCAGCACGGCGACGTCGTAGCCCTGCGCCCGGCCGACCACCTCGGCGCCGTACTTCTTGCCGTCGGAGAACGTCGCCGTGAGCTGGCCGCTGTCCGCCGCGGAGGCCACCACGTGGTTGTTCGTGAGGATGTGGCCCTCCTTGTCGTACACGAAGCCGGTGCCCGTACCGCCCTCGCCGTCGCCACCCTGCGCGTCGATGGTGACCACGCTGGGCAGCGCCTTGGACGCCACGCCCGCGACCGTGCCGGGATCGCGCTTGAGCTCCTGCTGATTGGCCGACGCCGAAACCGTGGTCGAGCCGGAGTCGTTGCGGTCGGCCGCCCAGTAGCCGATGCCGCCGCCGATGCCGCCGGCGATCAGCGCCGCGGCCGCCACCGCCGCCACCAGACCGCCCATGCCACGCCTGCGCGGGCCTTCGGGGGTGTACGGCTGGGGCGGCGCGCCCCAGACCGGGCCGCCGGCGCCCGCACCGTGGGAGGCGTACGCGGGCACGGCGGGCGGGGGCGGCCAGTTGGCCTCGGCGGCCGACTGCGGCGGTGCGTGGGGGTTGAGGGGAGGGGTGTGGGGCGCGTGGGGAGGCGCGGCCGGCGGTTCGGCCGCCGCGGCGGGGGTGGACTCGGGCGGGCTCCCAGGTGCCCCCTGAGGAGCGTCGGCCGGCACTGGAGGTGCGGACGGAACGGCCTCGGCCGCGGTGCCCTCGTTGCCCTCGTTCTCTGTGCTCACAGCTTTTTACTCCTCGGTTCCACATCAATTTCGGCAAGAGATCCGCTGCGTACGTGTCCCGTAACAGCTTTTCCCAAGGCACGTCAGGCCACTGTAAGCAGGACCTGTGCATCCGCACACCAATCTTTACATCGGTCAAAACGGTCCCACGGTGCAAGACGCACCGCAGCATGCGCCGAGGCCGCACCCCCGGGGGTACGTGCTCCGCCGCGCAACGTGCGCACAGGGGTCGCCCGACGGTGACACGATGACGCGGTGACCCACGCACGCCGGCAATCCACGGACCACCCCATCCAGGTCATCGCCCACCGGGGCGCGTCCGACGACGCCCCCGAGCACACCCTCGCCGCGTACCGGAAGGCGATCGAGGACGGTGCCGACGCCCTGGAGTGCGACGTACGTCTCACCGCCGACGGCCACCTCGTGTGCGTGCACGACCGCCGGGTGAACCGCACCTCCAACGGCCGGGGCGCCGTCTCCGCCCTGGAGCTCGCCGAGCTCGCGGCCCTCGATTTCGGCTCCTGGAAGGACCGCGAGGAGTCGGAGTCCCCGGACTGGGATCCGGTGCCGGGGGAACTCACCTCCGTGCTGACCCTGGAGCGGCTGCTCGAACTCGTCGTCGAGACCCGGGCCGCCGGGCGCCCGCTCCAGCTGGCCGTCGAGACCAAGCACCCCACCCGCTGGGCGGGCCAGGTGGAGGATCGGCTGCTGCAGTTGCTGAAGCACTTCGAGCTCGACGCGCCCTCGGCCGACGGCCCGTCGCCGGTGCGCATCATGAGCTTCTCGGCACGCTCGCTGCACCGCATCCAGGCCGCGGCCCCCACGCTGCCCACGGTGTATCTGATGCAGTTCCTCTCGCCACGGCTGCGCGACGGGCGGCTGCCCGCCGGGGCGCGGATCGCCGGACCGGGGATGCGGATCGTACGCAATCACCCCGGCTACATCGAGCGACTGCACCGCGCGGGGCACCGCGTGCACGTCTGGACGGTGAACGAACCGGAGGACGTCCAACGGTGCGTCGACCTCGGTATCGAGGCAATCATCACGAACCGCCCGAAACAGGTTCTGGCGCAACTTGGACGCTCTTAACATCAGTTACACGGAGTGCACCGGCGCATTCGAATCGTATTCGATCGTTACGAGTGCGTCACTGGCAGTCCATTGGCCGGTTTCCGGTCCAGTCCAAGGGGGCATCCACTCCGTGGCGTGGGGCAAAGGAGGTCTCGGGGGTGGCGTTGGTGGTGGCACAGGAAGTGCCCACGTCGTCGAGCATGGCCGTACCCCATGGCCCTGCGGGCGTGGGCCAGGCGCGACACCGGATGCGCGAGCAGTTGCGCAGTCACGGGGTGTCGGATTCGGTCGTCGACGATGCAGTGCTGATTCTTTCCGAACTGCTCAGCAATGCCTGCCGGCACGGCAGGCCACTGGGCCGGCACACGGATGTGGGTGACGGCGACGTCCGCGCCGCATGGCGCGTCGACAGAACGGGCGGGCTGACCGTCGAGGTGACGGACGGCGGCGGTCCGACCCGTCCGGTTCCGGCCACCCCGTCGGTGACAGCGCGTGGCGGCCGCGGGCTCAACATCATCAGCGCGCTGGCCGACGAGTGGGGCGTACGCGACAGCTCGTCCGGTGAAGTGACCGTCTGGGTCCTGGTCAACGAGGGACACGGGCAGGGGCCCGGGGTGCCGGGTGCGCCGAGAACGGGCATTTCGGGGGCGAACATTTCGAGGCCGGGCGTCTCGGCGCTCGACGCGCTGGGTTTCGCGGACGCCTTCGACGACGTGAGCTGACGCTCCGCCGCTCGCTCCGGCACCGATGCCGGTACCGGCGGACACATGGGCGTGCGGGCGCGTGTGTCCCGGACGCGACAGGGACGGCTAGGCTCGCGGCCCAGACCGCACTGTCGCAATCGGGAGAAAGCCCACCATGGCCAAGAAGCGCCCTCAGACCAAGGCCGGGAAGCAGCAACTCAAGGACGGCGAGATCCCGGTGGTCGGGGCTCGTGAGCCCTGCCCGTGCGGTTCGGGCCGCCGCTACAAGGCCTGTCACGGCCGCGCCGCCGCCCAGGCCGTGACCGAGCTGGTCCACCGTCCCTTCGAGGGGCTGGCCGGCGAGTGCGACTGGGTCGCGCTGCGCGAACTGGTGCCCGCCGCCACCGTGCCGCTGACGCTGAAGGACGGGCTGCCCGAGGGCGTGCCCTCGGTGACGCTCGCGACCGTCCTGCCGATGGCCTGGCCGGCGCTCCGTCGCGACGACGGTTCGGTGCTGCTCGCCCTGCAGAACGACACCCCGTCCGGTGACCTCAGCCGTGACCTCGCGGACACCCTGCTGCGGGCGCTGGCCGCCGAGCCCGGTTCGCCGGTGGCCGCGCAGCGCGTGCCGGCCGACGGTCCGCGGCTTCAGGACGTGCTCGACCCGGATGCGGCGTTCGAGCCCGCCGTCCACTCCGGCTTCGAGTTCTGGGTTCCGGACGCGGAGAACGCCACGCCCGAGGTGTCCGCCTCCCTGGAGCGCGCGAACGAGGCGGCGATCCCGACGACGCGGCTCGCCGGTGTGGACGCCGCCTACTGGTGCGAGACCCCGGAGAAGAACCACCTTCGCTGGGTCATGCCGCACGCCGAGGAGCGGCTGCTCGACGCGCTCGCCCGGCTGCACGCCGCCGGCACCTCCTCGCTGGGCGAGGGCACCAGGCTGGTCGGCTCCTTCCGGGCGCACGGGCTGATGGTCCCGGTCTGGGACCTGCCGAGCGCGATGGGCGCCGAGGAGTGCGAGAAGCCCGCGGCGGAGTTCGCGGAGCGGCTGACCGAGGCACTCGCCTCGGACGCGCCCCTCACCGCGGAGGAGCGGCGGGCGCGCGGCGGGCTCACCAACCGCCAGGTGACTCTCAGCTGACGGTGACGAGCGCCGGGCCCGCGGGCCCAATAGGTGACTCGCGTCACAACTCCCCGTACTCATAGGTAAATCCCTGTCCGAATACGCGAGATCGAATTTGCGAACGGCAGATCTCTTGTTACCGTTCTAGAAGCCCGGTCGCTGGTGCATCCCCCGTCGCCAGCGATCGGGCATCCTCATTTCCGGGTACGGCGCACAGCGCGCACCACGGCGCACGAGACCGCGCAGAAGCCCCTCGTCGATACGCCCCGGCTCATCGAGCACAACGACTCACGCCCTCGCACCCGCGACTGCCCCACCCTGTCGCGCACTGCCCCGTCCCACGCCCCCGCCTCGCCCCGCGACGGTCGGCCCCGCGTACGGACCGGCGGAGCGGGAGGAACGAGCCCCTGCGGGACCGATCGGTCTCGGACAGATGCCCGGCACCGGGCACCGGGCGCCGGGGGCGGATGCCTGCGGGCCGGACGATCTCCGCGAATACCGCTGCCGCCACCGACCGCCACCGGAATCAGTCGAATAGATATTCGAGTAATCCGGTCCGAGGCGTTCCGGAAAGGTCATCAGAAAGCCTTCCGCCGCCGGACTTTGCAACGGCGGACACGGCGGGCTTTGCAATTGCGTGGCATGGACCGGGAACGAACCCGGGTCGCATCGAAGCCATATCCGGGGCCGTATCCGGGGCCGTATCCGTCATCGGGAATCCGATCACCCGGATATCCCGAGCCCCATCTGTCGGCTTCGCATGAGCATCTGACAGTCCGCCGGATATCCCGACGGAAACCCGGAGCCGACGCGACTCGGCCCGGCCCCTGCGCCCCTGCCCCCGTCAGTACGCGAGCCGGCTGCCGCCGTCCGGTGCGCCGCTGCTCGCCTCGACCAGTGCGTCCAGCACCGTCCCCACATCCGGCAGCCACGGCGCATCCGACGCCGGGGCGCGCTCCCAGCGCACCTGCCCCGCTCCCGCCTCGGACGGCGGGAGGACGAGATAGCCACCCTCGCCGTGGAAACGCAGCGAGCTGGGCACCCAGTCCTGGGCGTGCAGCAGCTCACCGAGCCGTTCGAGGCTGTACGGGGCGACCATCAGCGACCACCGCGTCGGCGTCGCCACCACGGGGCCGAGCCGCACGCCCATCCGGTCCAGCTCGACCAGCGCCCGGGCGGCGGCCACGGCCGGCAGGCTCAGCGCGCAGGGGGCGTGCCCGCCGGTGGCCAGGAGGATCGGGGCGGCGGGCCGGTTGGCCCACCACCAGCGCACCATGCGCTCGTCGGTGGTCGCCGCGAGGAGACCGGGGTCGAAGGGGTGCGCGCCGGGCACGGCGCACTCGGGATCGGGACAGGCGCAGCCGCGGCCACGGCCACCGCGACCACCGGCCGCCTCCAGCCCGACTCCGGGGAGCACGGGCCACCGCCATGCCGTGGCACAGGTCAGGGCCGCGTCGAGCTGGGCCGGCCTTGCCCTGCGCCGGAGCCGGAGCCTGCGTCGCCTTCCGAGGATCTCGCGCATGAGCGCTCGTTCCTTTCCGTTGAACGCCGAGGGGCCACATCACACCGCGTGTGAGTTGCTGTGCGTGTGCATCACTTCACTGTGCGTACATGCTCTTCAAATCTGCGGTACGGGTGGGTCGTCGGTACCGAGCATGGGCCGAGCCGAGTCGAGCAGGTGCGAGACGGGTCCGGACGGACCGGTCCGGACAAGCGCGGCGAGGAGCGGCGCACATCGCGCCTGCCGTACCGAGGTGCAAACCCCGCCACTCGGGGGTGGGGGCGTGGCCGTCACTGGAGAGGACGTCCGGGCCCGCTGCCGGGTTCCGGGGCGATCAGAACTGCCCCTGGCCTTCTTCGATTACGTACCCAGCATGCCCGAAATGACGCTCCCTCCGGGACTTCACCCCGAGAACACCCCCTGTTCGAGCACGCCCAGTCGACCGCAAATAGTTACCTACGGGTGCAGTTTTTGGCCAACTTGATGGCCGTCCGGACACCATAAATCCCGTGGGGACAATGCTGGACATCGCCTCACTTGTGCGTGTACATGTGGTGCTACGTGTACATGCGGATGCACTGATAGCGGCGCAGAATGACATGGGGGTTTGCGATGCTATTCGACAGAAAGCACTGGTCGGAAAGCCGGAAGCCATGAGCGCCCCACACCTGCCAAAAGTGGCTGGAATCGATCCCACAGTTCCGGTTTCAGCTCACACTGCCGGGTCTCTGTCCGAAGTGCCCTCCGCTCCCGGAGCCTTCATCCAGGACCGGCTCGCCGGCTGGATCTCCGACCTCACCACGTTGCACGAACTCACCGAGCGGCTGGCCAGAACCGGCACGCTCGACGATGCCCTCCACGAACTGCTGGACGCCGGGGCCGCCCTGGTCGGCGCCCGCCGCGGCCTGGTCGTCCTCGAACCGTCCGACCGCCGCGGCCCCGTGAGCACCATCGGCCTCGGGCTCGCCCACGCCGAGCTCGGACAGATCGAGACCGTTCCGCGCACCGCCACCTCCTACGGCCGGATCCTGGAAGGGCTCCCGGACACCGAAAACGCGCTGACCACCCCCGACCTGCTGGGCGACCCCGGCCTGGACCCCCGCCGCCGCGAGGTCGCCGCCCGGCTCGGATACGCCGCCAGCTACGCCGTCCCGATCACCGCCGGAGCGACCGGCAGGCTCGGTGCCGCCGTCTGGCTGTACGACGAACCCGCCGAACCCCTGGAGCGCCAGCGCCATCTCGTCGGCCTCTACGCCGGATACGCCGGTGAGCACCTGGCCAGGCTGCTGGAGCTGGAGCGGGCCAGAGCCGATGTCGCCACCGTCAGGGAGGAGCTGCTGCCCAGCCGGCTGCCCCGGATTCCCGGCGTACAGCTGGCCGCCCGCCACCGAAGGGCGGCGCAGGGCGGCGGCGACTGGTACGACGCGCTCGCCCTGCCGGAGGGTGCGCTCGGCCTCGCCGTGGGCTCGGTGAACGGCTCCGGGCCGAGCGCGCTGGCCGCCACGGGACGGCTGCGGGCCGGTCTGCGGGCGTACGCGGTGATGGAGGGCGAGGATCCGGTCGCCGTGCTCTCCGACCTGGAGCTGCTGCTGCGGCTCACCGAACCGGCCCGTACGGCGACCGCGCTGTTCGCCTACTGCGAACCGGCCGAGCGCAAGATCCTGCTGGCCGGCGCGGGCCACACCCCGCCGATCGTGATCGGCGACCGGTGCACCGAATTCGTCGAGACCTCGGTCTCCGCGCCGCTGGGCATGCTCGCCTGCTGGGAGGCGCCCAGCGTGCAGATCACCCCGGCGCCCGGCGAGACCGTACTGCTCTACACCGACGGGCTGCTCCGTCGCACCGGCGTCTCGACGGACCGGGCGTTCGCGCGGCTCCACTCGGCTGCCGCGTCCGTACCCAAGGCGATGCGCCACGACGCCGGAGCCGTCGCCGACCATGTGCTGCACACCGTGCTGCCGGACGGGCCCGACCGGAACGGCAACGATCGCGACCGGAGCGACAGCGCCGAGGACGTGGTCGTACTGGCCGCGCGTTTCGACTGAGCGCCGCCGAGTCCCGCTCCACACCCGCTCCGGCCGTGTAACAGGTCTTCCGGCCCTGTGCCCCCTTCCGTACGCCCGTACGATGGTCGGGGTCCAGTGTCGTATCAAGGAGAGACAAATCGTGGCTGAGGAGCTCACCCCGGAGAACCCGGAGACCGAGGAAGAAGAGACGGTCAAGCAGCGGAAGAACGGCCTCTACCCGGGCGTCTCCGATGAACTCGCCGCGAACATGAAGTCCGGTTGGGCCGATACCGAACTGCACGGCCTCGAACCGATCGCCCAGGCCGCATACACGGCTGCCCGCCGCGCCGCGCTCTCCGCGCGTTTCCCCGGTGAGCGACTGGTCATCCCCGCGGGCAACCTGAAGACCCGCTCCAACGACACCGAGTACGCCTTCCGCGCCTCCACCGAGTACGCGTACCTCACCGGTGACCAGACCCAGGACGGCGTTCTCGTCCTGGAGCCGACCGAGGACGGTCACGAGGCGACCATCCACCTGCTGCCGCGCTCGAACCGCGAGAACGGCGAGTTCTGGCTCGACGGCCAGGGCGAGCTGTGGGTCGGCCGCCGCCACTCCCTCGCCGAGGCCGAGCAGCTGCTGGGCATCCCCGCGAAGGACGTGCGCGAGCTTCCCGCCGCGCTGACCGAGGCCACCGGCCCGGTCCGCAACGTCCGCGGCCATGACGCCGGCATCGAGGCCGCGCTGACCGACAAGGTCACCGCGGAGCGCGACGAGGAACTGCGCGTCTTCCTGTCCGAGGCCCGGCTGGTCAAGGACGCCTTCGAGATCTCCGAGCTGGAGAAGGCCTGCGACGCGACCGCGCGCGGCTTCGAGGACGTCGTCAAGGTCCTCGACCGGGCCGAGGCGACCAGCGAGCGCTACATCGAGGGCACCTTCTTCCTGCGCGCCCGCATCGAGGGCAACGACATCGGCTACGGCTCGATCTGCGCGGCCGGCCCGCACGCCACCACCCTGCACTGGGTGCGCAACGACGGACCCGTGCGCTCCGGCGAGCTGCTGCTCCTCGACGCCGGCGTGGAGACCGACGACCTCTACACCGCCGACGTGACCCGCACCCTTCCGATCAACGGCACGTTCACGCCGTTGCAGCGGAAGATCTACGACGCGGTGTACGAGGCGCAGGAGGCGGGCATCGCCGCCGTCAAGCCCGGCGCCGGCTTCCGCGACTTCCACGACGCCGCGCAGCGGGTGCTCACCGAGAAGCTCGTCGAGTGGGGCCTGCTGGGCGACCTGACCGTGGACGAGGTCCTGGAGCTGGGGCTCCAGCGCCGCTGGACGCTGCACGGTACCGGTCACATGCTCGGCATGGACGTCCACGACTGCGCCGCCGCGCGCACCGAGGCGTACGTCAACGGCACGCTGGAGCCCGGCGTCTGCCTCACGGTCGAGCCCGGTCTGTACTTCCAGACCGACGACCTGACCGTGCCGGAGGAGTACCGGGGCATCGGCGTCCGCATCGAGGACGACATCCTCGTCACCGAGGACGGCAACCGGAACCTCTCCGACAAGCTGCCGCGCCGGTCCGACGAGGTCGAGGCGTGGATGGCCCGGCTCAAGGGCTGATCCCCACGTGTCGAAGGACGCTCTGCTCAGGACACCATGAGCAGGGCGTCCTTCCGCCATTTCAGGACCTTGTCGAAGCTGACGACGGCACCGCGGCCGGGGCGGTTGCCGAAGTGCACATGATCGGCGAGCTGCTCGATCAGACAGAGCCCCCGCCCGTCCTCCGCGTTGAGCGGCGGGTACTGCCGGGGCTCGTACTGCTGCTGGTCCTCGTACCGCTCCGCGGAGTCGTGGAGGGTGCGCCGGGCCGGGAAGCCGGGGCCCGAATCGGCGACCTCGATACGGCACTTCTCGCCGTCCAGATAGGCGGTGACCTGGTACTGCGCCGAGGCGGCACCGGGCAGCTCGTCCCACACGTCCCACGGATCACGGGTGCCGAACCGGTCGCCCCGGTCTTCCCGCTCGTCCTGGATCCCGTGGTCACCGCCGTGCTCGACGGCGTTCGCACAGGCCTCGCTGAGCGCGAGCGACAGATCGAAGGAGATGTCCGGGTCCACGCCCGCGGTCTCCATGGTGCCCAGCAGGAAGCGGCGGGCGAGTGGAACGCTCGCAGCCTCGCGCCGCAAATGGAGGGACCACCAGATGCTCATGCTCCAGCCTCCTGGCTGCGGCTCGACATACCGATACCTATTGCCGCGCAGCGCCGTTCGTAAGCGCGGACCGGATGTGAGACCGCTCATTCGGCGGATACCAGCTCTCCGTACACCCGTGTATGCCCGACGTACACCCGCGCAAGCCCCCAGCTCGTAGCGAACGGCTCGTGGCGACCGACTCATACCAACCGGCTCGTGATGAGCGGCTCGTGATGAGCGGCTCGTGGTGACCGGCTCGTTCCAATCGGACGGAAGGCGACCTTCCGGACCTGCCGTACCGAAGCCGGGGGGTCGGTGCGATGATGACCCGGCCATGTCTATGCCGGTCGCACGCGCCGGAGCCGGTCTGCGGCTCCTGAGGACCGCGGTGTTCGCCGCGGTCTGCGTCGCGCTGTCCGCGGCGGGTCACGCCCTGGCCTCCTGTGCGCCGGTCCCCTGGTGGACCCTGCTCGCCGGATTCCTGGGGATCACCGCGGTGGTGGCCCCGCTCGCCGGACGCGAGCGTTCGCTGCCGTCCATCGCCGCCGCGCTGGCGGGCGGACAGATCGCCCTGCACGCCCTGTTCGGCATGGGCACGCACGGCACCCCGGCGAACACCGCGACGGGCGACGACTCGCTGATCCGGTTCGCGGCGAGCCTGGTGTGCGGGGCCGGTCCGGCGCAGCTGAGCGCCGCCGAGGCGCACCGCATAGTCACCACCGCGGGCATCGACCCGGCTTCGGTGTCGGGGGGCGCCCACCAGCACTTGGCCTCCGCGTCCGGCACGGATCCGGCCGCGCTCGCCGCGCTCCTGCCCGACCTGCCCATGGTGCTCGGCCACCTGCTGGCCGCGGTGGCCACCGGCTGGCTGCTGCGGCGGGGCGAGATCGCCCTGTTCCGGCTGGTCCGGCTGTCCGCGCACGGCGCCCAGCAGATCGCCGCCGGGGCCCGGTTGCGCGCGCTGCGGGCCGCGCTCGCCCTGGTCGGCGCCCTGCGCGCCGGACTCCCCAGCGGCCCGACGACCGGGCCGCGCACCCTCCGTACGGCGGTCGACGCCCCGGCGCCCGCCACCGGAGACCCCTTGCAGCACCTGGTGATCAGGCGCGGTCCGCCACTCGCGTACGCACTCGCAGCCTGACGCGACACCTCCACCCGGCGCACGGACCGCTCTGTTCCGTACCCGGTCGGCGCATGCACGCCGTTCGGATGGGAGAGGTGTCGTGATGCCGGCACGCACCCGCGCGCCGGACCACCTTCCTTCGTGCTCCGTGGAGTGATATCTGCCATGAACGTTTCCCGCATCGCCCTCGCCGGCGGCGTCGCCGCGTCCACCGTCCTGATCCTCGCCGGTACGGCCTCCGCGCACGTCAGCGTGCAGCCGCAGGGCGAGGCCGCCAAGGGCGGTTACGCCACCGTCAACTTCAAGGTCCCCAACGAGCGCGACGACGCCTCGACGACCAAGGTCGAGGTCAACTTCCCGACCGACCACCCACTGGCCTCCGTCATGCCTCAGGCCGTGCCGGGCTGGGACGTCGAGGTCACCAAGAGCAAGCTGGCCAAGCCGCTGGAGATGCACGGCCAGAAGATCAACGAGGCCGTCTCCAAGGTCACCTGGACCGCCACGGGTGACAAGGACGAGCGCGGCATCCGCCCCGGCGACTTCCAGCAGTTCCCGCTCTCCATCGGCCAGCTCCCCGAGGACGCGGACCAGCTGGTGTTCAAGGCCATCCAGACGTACGACAACAAGGAAGTCGTCCGCTGGATCGAGGAGCAGAAGGAGGGTGCCGAGGAGCCCGAGAGCCCCGCGCCGGTCCTCGCACTGACCGCACCGGCCGCCGGCGAGCACGGTGCCGCCGCCGACGCCAAGTCCACCGGCTCCGGTGCCGAGGCGTCGGACAAGCGGACGACGGCCGCTCCGGACTCGTCCACCAGCGACACCACGGCCCGTGTCCTCGGCATCGTCGGCATCGTCATCGGCATTGCCGGAGTGGCCTTCGGCATCCTCGCCGGACGCCGCCGCACCGCCTGATCCACAGCGCCACCCGTCCCACCGACCACCAGGAATCAGAGCTCCATGTCCAAGAAAACGGTGCTGGCCGCGGCGTTCGTCGCCGCGGCCGCGCTCACCCTGTCCGCCTGCGGCAGCAGCGAAGACAGCGCCAAGAAGCCCATAGCCGATGTGTCGGTCCAGCCGAAGACCAAGGCCGCGACCGCCCTGGACCAGCCGTTCACCAAGCCGAATCTGGTGCTCACCGACACCCACGGCAAGAAGTACGACCTGCGCGAGCGGACCAAGGGCAAGCCGACGCTGATCTACTTCGGCTACACCAACTGCCCCGACGTCTGCCCGCTCATCATGAGCAACATCGCCATCGCCAAGAAGGCGCTCCCCAAGGCCGACCAGGAGAAGCTCCAGGTCATCTTCGTGACCACCGACCCCGAGCGGGACACCCCGTCCTCGCTGGGCAGCTGGCTCAAGTCTCAGGACCCGTCCTTCATCGGCCTCACCGGCGACTTCCCGACCATCCAGGCGGGCGCGCGCCAGATCGGCATCGGCATCGACGCGCCGAAGAAGGAGAAGGACGGCACGGTCGTCTCGATGCACGGGTCGCAGGTCATCGCGTTCTCCCCGAAGACCGACAAGGGCTACCTCGTCTACAGCGAGGACACCTCGCCCGACGACTACACCAAGGACCTCCCCAAGATCGTCGAGGGGAAGACCCCGTGAACCGCCGCATCGCCCTCGCCGGCGTCGTCGCCCTCACCGCGGGGCTGACGCTGGCGGGTTGCTCGTCCTCGGACAGCAAGCCCGAGCTGAAGGTGACCGGCGCGTTCATGCCGCAGCCCGTCAGCGACATGGCGGCCGGCTTCCTCGTCGTGAAGAACAGCGGCGACGCTTCCGACCGGCTCACCTCCGTCACCAGCTCCATCTCCGACAACGTCACGATCCACGAGACGAAGAACCAGACGATGCGCATGGTGACGTCCTTCGACGTGCCCGCGGGCGGCGAGCTGGATCTGGAACGCGGCGGCAACCACATCATGTTCATGAAGCTCAAGCAGCAGCCCAAGCAGGGCGAGAAGGTGTCCGTGGAGCTGCACTTCGAGAAGGCCGACCCGATCAAGGTCGACCTGCCCGTGATGGAGACCACCCACAACCCGAAGAAGCAGTGAGGGACTGACTCGTCATGACAGCCACCGCCCCGCACTTCGGACCGCCCCCGTCGGCTCCCGCGATCCGCCGTCCACTCGCCGCGGCCGCACTCCTCGCCGCCCTCGTCGGCATGGTGTTCGGCCTGTTGCTGGGAGGCGCGGGCCCGGCGTCCGCGCATGCCGCACTGACCGGGAGCGATCCGCAGGACGGGGCGGTGGTCGCCACCGCCCCCAAGGAGGTCACACTCACCTTCTCCGAGCAGGTCGCCCTCGGCGACGACTCCATCCGGATCCTCGACCCCGACGGCAAGCGCGCCGACACCGGCGCCGCACCGCGTGATCTGCAGAGCGGCTCCACCGTGAAGTACGGAGTCTCGCTGCACACCGGGCTGCCCGACGGTACGTACACCGTCGCCTGGCAGGCCGTGTCCGCGGACAGCCACCCCGTGTCCGGCGCCTTCACCTTCTCCGTCGGAGCCCCCTCGAAGACTGCCGTGGCGCTCCCGACGGACCAGGCCGGGGGCGGCCTCGTCGGCGCCCTCTACGGCATCGCGCGCTACGCCGCGTACGCCGGTTTCATCCTGCTGGCCGGCGGCTCCGCCTTCGTGCTGGCCTGCTGGCAGCGCGGCGCGGGCGCCCGTCCGCTGCAACGCCTGGTCGTACGCGGCTGGATGACCCTCACCGTCGCCACCCTGGCGATGCTGCTGCTGCGCAACCCGTACACCGGGTCCGGGAAGCTCGCGGACGCCTTCGACCTCGACGGGCTGAAGGCCGTGCTCGACACCAAACCCGGCGCCGCGCTCGTCTCCCGGCTGCTGCTGCTCGGCGCCTCCGCGCTCTTCATCGCCGTGCTCTTCGGCGCCTACGCCAAGCGCGAGGACGAGCGCGAGAAGAAGGACCTCACCTTCGGGCTGGCCATCGGCGGCACGGTGATCGCCGCCGGGATCGCCGGTACGTGGGCGCTCGCCGAGCACGCCTCGACCGGGATCCAGCCCGGCATCGCCATGCCCGTCGACGTGCTGCACCTGCTGGCCGTGGCCGCCTGGCTCGGCGGTCTCACCGCACTGCTGGTCGCGCTGTACCGGACCCCCGACATCGGCGCGACGGCGGTACGGCGCTTCTCCGGCATCGCGTTCGGCAGCGTCATCGTGCTCGCCGCGACCGGGATCTACCAGTCCTGGCGCCAGGTCGGCACCTGGTCCGCGCTCACCGGAACCGGATACGGGCAGCTGCTGCTCGTGAAGGTGGGGCTCGTCGCCGTCCTGATCGGGGTCGCGTGGTTCTCGCGGCGGTGGACGGCACGCCTGGTCACGGGCGGGGGCGGCGCGGCGACGGAAACCCGGGACGAAGAGACCTCTCCGGCAGAGACCTCTTCGACGGAGGCGTCCGGAAGCGCCGAGGTTCCGGACACCTCCGGGGCAACGGCCGAAGACCCCGCGCGGGCGGCTCAGCTCGCCCGGCAGCAGGCCGCCGTGGCCACCGCCGAGAAGAAGCGGATCCTCGACGCCGACCCCGACCGGTCCGGGCTGCGCCGATCGGTGCTGGCGGAAGTGGGGGTCGCTGTGGCACTGCTGGCGGTGACGACCGTACTGACCTCCACCGAGCCGGCGCGCACCGAGGAAGAGGCGGCCCGTGCGTCGACCGCGGCGAGCGCCCCGGCAGCCGCGGGCCCGGTCGAGATGAAGCTGCCCTTCGACACGGGCGGCGAGAACGGCAGGGGAACGGTGCGAATGGAGATCACACCCGCCAGTACCGGCGCCAATGAGCTCCACCTCTGGGTCGACGGCAGCGACGGAAAGCCCATGGACGTACCCGAGGTGAAGGTCGCCTTCACTCTGGAGTCCAAGGACATCGGCCCGCTCCCCGTCGTCCCCGCCCGGCTGACCGAGGGCCACTGGACCGCCGACGGCGTCCAGATCCCGATGGCGGGCAACTGGAAGGTCGCCGTGACCGTGCGTACGTCGGACATCGATCAGACGACCATCGACAAGAACATGAAGATCGGTTGAGCGGGATCGTGAGCGCGAACAACAGCAGGAAGACCTCGACGGGCGGCGGGGCCGCTGCCCCTCGCGGCAACGAGACCGGGGACGCCGTCGGCGGCATCACCCGGCGTCGGCTGATCGGCAGCGCGGGCGCGGCCGGCGCGACCGGGCTGGTGCTCGGGGCGGCGGGCGGCGCCACCGGCTATGCCGCGACCCGGCCCGACGACCCCACCGCGCTGACGGCGGTCGGCGCCACCAAGGTGATGTTTCACGGGAAACATCAACCGGGGATCACCACTCCGCTTCAGGCGCGCGGCCATCTCGTCGCCTTCGACCTGGTGCCCGGTGCAGGCCGGAAGGAAGCCGCCGCGCTGATGCGCCGGTGGTCGACGGCGGCCGAGCGGCTGATGGCGGGCGAGCCCGCCGGGAGCGGCGCGGCGGACGGGCCGGACCACGACACCGGGATCGCGCTGGACGCCGGACCGTCCTCGCTGACCGTCACCTTCGGCTTCGGCCGGACCTTCTTCGAACGCACCGGCCTGACCGACCGCCGCCCGCCGGGGCTCGACCCACTGCCGCCCTTCTCCTCCGACCGTCTCGACACCGCGCGCTCCAACGGTGACCTCTGGGTCCAGATCGGCGCGGATGACGCGCTGGTCGCCTTCCACGCGCTGCGGGCCGTACAGAAGGAAGCAGCCCCGGCCGCCAGGGTCCGCTGGCAGATGAACGGCTTCAACCGCTCTCCCGGAGCCACGGCCGAGCCGATGACCGCCCGCAATCTGATGGGCCAGGTCGACGGCACCAACAACCCGAAACCGGCCGAGAGCGACTTCGACCGCCGCATCTTCGTCCCGGACGCCCCGGGCGGAGCGGATGCGAAGTACGACTGGCTCGCGGGCGGCTCGTACGCGGTCGTGCGCCGGATCAGGATGCTGCTCGACGACTGGGAGAAGCTCCCGGAGGAACGCCAGGAGCAGGTCATAGGGCGCCGGAAGAAGGATGGCGCTCCGCTGAGCGGCGGCACCGAGACCACCGCGATGGACCTCGACAAGGCGGGCTCCGACGGCAAGCTCCTGATCCCGGACAACGCCCACGCCCGGATCTCCGCCCCGGAGAAGAACAGCGGCGCGGCCATGCTGCGGCGCCCCTTCTCGTACCACGACGGCATATCGGCGGACGGCACTCCGGACGCCGGTCTGCTGTTCATCTGCTGGCAGGCGGATCCGCTGCGCGGGTTCGTTCCGGTGCAGCGGAAGCTGGACCGGGGCGATGCCCTGTCGCCGTTCATCAGGCACGAGGCGAGCGGCCTGTTCGCGGTGCCGGGCGGTGCCGCGGACGGCGAATACGTGGGGCAGCGGCTGCTGGAGTCCTGAGCCACCGGGGCGCATTAGGGTGACGGTATGTCCGCCACGCGCTACGCATATCTCGGCCCCGAAGGCACCTTCACCGAGGTCGCCCTCCGTACGCTCCCGGAAGCCGCCACCCGAGAACTCGTCCCGATGGTCTCCGTACCGGCGGCTCTGGACGCGGTACGCAGCGGGGCCGCCGCGGCGGCTCTCGTACCGATCGAGAACTCCGTCGAGGGCGGCATCACCGCGACGCTCGACGAACTCACCACCGGCGAACCGCTGATGATCTACCGCGAGGTGCTGCTCTCCATCACCTTCGCGCTCCTGGTGCGGCCGGGCACGGAGCTGTCCGACATCAAGTCGGTCACCGCGCACCCGGCCGCCCAGCCGCAGGTGCGCAACTGGATGGCCGCCCACCTCCCGGACGCCGTGTGGGAGTCGGCGGCGTCCAACGCGGACGGCGCCCGGCTGGTGCAGGAGGGCCGGTACGACGCGGCCTTCGCCGGTGAGTTCGCGGCGGCGACCTACGGCCTGGAGCCGCTGGTGACCGAGATCCATGACGCGGAGAACGCGCAGACCCGCTTCGTGCTGGTGGGCCGCCCGGCCCGGCCGGCGGCGCCGACGGGCGCGGACAAGACGTCGGTGGTCATCTGGCTGGGCGAGGACCATCCCGGTGCGCTGCTCGAACTGCTCCAGGAGTTCGCGGTGCGCGGGGTGAACCTGATGCTGATCCAGTCGCGGCCGACGGGAGCGGGCATCGGGAACTACTGCTTCGCGGTGGATGCCGAGGGGCACATCGCGGACCGCCGGGTCGGTGAGGCGTTGATGGGGCTGAAGCGGATCTGCCCGAAGGTGCGTTTCCTGGGTTCCTATCCGAGGGCCGGTGTGGCGGTGCAGGACGTACGGCCGCTGCGGGCGGGTACGTCGGACGCGGAGTTCACCGAGGCCTCCGACTGGCTGGCCCGAAACCTGGACGGCCGGGGCTGACGGGACCGGCAGGGCTGACAGGGGCGGAATTCGGTGTCGGCCGGGGGTGACGGGTTTCGTCCTGCGGGACGGGAGGGCGTCAGTGCCCGGGGCTCGGCACGCCACGACCGTCGGTGCTATCCACCGATTTTCTGCATCCACAGAGTTATCCACAGGGGCGGTTCTCGACCTGGGGACAAGTCGACACTCCAATGCGACATGGTCGACATATCGCTCCAGTTGCCCCAGATGCATCCACAGGCCGGAAGATCACCCGAGCCGTCCCGTGTTGCCTCAATTCCGTTGATCAACTCTTCAAAAGGGGGAATTCCCACCCGAACGAGCGTCTGAAGTGGGTTTGAACGGGAAATCCGCGAGCCATGGCGCAGCTTTCGGAATGACCTCCTCCGGCGTCCACAGATCTTCTTCACAGCCTGTGGATAACTTTGAGAAGCCTGGGAACCTGTGGACAAGCAACGACCAACTGCCCTTCCAGGCAAGGGTGATACGTCAAGACGAGTGAAGCCTTCTGCCCCATTTAGGGGAGTAGGCTCTTTTTATTGACGGTCGGGATCGACTTCGGCCGCACAATCTCCCCCAGCATTACCAATTCAGGCAATTAGGGCAAAGTGACACGCTCGGCAATATCGGTTCGAGCTGTGCAAGTACAGGCCGGTAGCCTGGAGGGGTGATTGACCTTCGCCTGCTCCGTGAGGACCCCGACCGTGTTCGCGCCTCCCAGCGCGCCCGTGGAGAGGACGTCGAACTCGTCGACGCTCTTCTCTCCGCCGACGAGCGGCGCAGGTCGTCCGGTGTCCGCTTCGACGAACTCCGCTCCGAGCAGAAAGCGCTCGGCAAACTCATCCCCAAGGCCTCGCCCGACGAGCGCGCCGAGCTGCTCAAGAAGGCCGAGCAGCTGAAGGCCGACGTCAAGGCCGCCGACGCGGCGCAGGACGAGGCCGACGCCGAGGCCAAGAGCCTCATGCTCCAGATCGGCAACATCGTCCACGAGGACGTACCGGTCGGCGGCGAGGAAGACTTCGTCGTACTGGAGACGCACGGCACGATCCGTGACTTCGGCGCCGAGGGCTTCGAGCCCAAGGACCACCTGGAGCTCGGCGAGAAGCTCGGCGCCATCGACATGGAGCGCGGCGCCAAGGTCTCGGGTTCGCGCTTCTACTACCTGACGGGTGTCGGCGCACTGCTGGAGCTCGCCCTCGTCAACGCGGCGATCGCGCAGGCCACCGAGGCCGGCTTCATCCCGATGCTGACGCCGGCGCTGGTCCGTCCGCGCGCCATGGAAGGCACCGGATTCCTCGGTCAGGCCGCGGAGAACGTGTACCACCTGGAGAAGGACGACTACTACCTGGTCGGCACCTCCGAGGTCCCGCTCGCCGCGTACCACATGGACGAGATCATCGACGCCGAGAAGCTGCCGCTGCGCTACGCGGGCTTCTCGCCGTGCTACCGCCGCGAGGCCGGTACGTACGGCAAGGACACCCGGGGCATCTTCCGGGTGCACCAGTTCGACAAGGTCGAGATGTTCTCGTACGTCGACCCGGCGGACGCCGAGGCGGAGCACCGCAGGCTCCTCGACTGGGAGAAGCAGTGGCTCACCGCTCTTGAGCTGCCCTTCCAGGTGATCGACGTCGCCACCGGCGACCTGGGCGCCTCGGCCTCCCGGAAGTTCGACTGCGAGGCGTGGATCCCGACGCAGGGCAAGTACCGCGAGCTGACGTCCGCGTCGAACTGCAACGGCTTCCAGGCCCGCCGCCTGTCCGTCCGGATGCGCGACACCCGTGACGGCAAGAAGGTCCTCCAGCCGCTGTCCACGCTGAACGGCACGCTCTGCGCCGTACCGCGCACGATCGTGGCGATCCTGGAGAACCACCAGCTGCCCGACGGTTCGGTGCGGGTGCCCGAGGTGCTCCGGCCGTATCTGGGCGGGCGCGAGGTTCTGGAGCCGGTCGCCAAGTGACCTTTCCGTACAAGCTCGTCGCGACCGATCTCGACGGCACGCTGCTGCGTGACGACGACACGGTCTCCGGGCGCACCCGTGAGGCACTGGCCGCGGTCACCGCGGCCGGTGCCGCGCACATCATCGTCACCGGCCGCGCGGTCCCCTGGACCCGCCACATCCTGGACGACCTGGGTTACGAAGGGCTCGCCGTCTGCGGCCAGGGCGCGCAGGTCTACCACGCGGGCGAGCACAAACTGCTGACCTCGCTGACGCTGGACCGGCAGCTCGCCGGACTCGCGCTGTCCAAGGTCGAGGCCGAGGTCGGTCCGCTGGCCCTGGCGGCGAGCCGTGACGGGCTCGACGGCGAGGTGATGGTCGGCCCCGGTTACCGGGTACAGGAAGG
Source organism: Streptomyces sp. NPDC127117 (assembly GCF_042677325.1). NCBI lineage: Bacteria > Bacillati > Actinomycetota > Actinomycetes > Kitasatosporales > Streptomycetaceae > Streptomyces > Streptomyces sp. NPDC127117. Next base: position 52,600 of record NZ_JBHXTM010000042.1, on the reverse strand, counting down.
TCCGCTTCCGGCGGTCTTCGTGAAGGACCCGGCCGAGCTGTGGTCCGCGCCCCTGAACAAGGTCTACATACAGCATCCGGACCTGGCCGACGACGCCCTGGCGACGGCCGCGCGCGCGGCCGTCGGCAATCTCGTGGACGTGGTCATGGCCGGTCCCGGAGTGGTGGAGATCCTGCCGCTGGGGCTGAGCAAGGCGACCGGCCTCTCGCTGGCCGCGCGCCGGCTGGGCGTGAAGGCCGCGGACACCCTGGCCTTCGGCGACATGCCCAACGACATACCGATGTTCGCCTGGGCCCGGCGGGGCGTGGCGATGGCCAACGCGCACGCGGACCTGAAGGCCGTGGCGCAGGAGATCACCACGTCCAACGAGGACGACGGCATCGCCGTGGTCCTGGAGCGGCTGCTCCGGTCGTAGGGGCGCGGGCGCAGGGTCACGTACGGGTGCGTGGCTCTGCTGCGGCGGAGGATGCGCGGATCGAACGCGCGCGGGGTTCACGGCCCCGACGACGGCTTAGCAAGCCGCTGCCTTACCACTCGGCCAATCCTCCGGGAGGGCGGCCGGCGCGATGCGCGCACGGTGCCGCCCCGGGCGTTCGTCCCGAGCCTCACCGTGCTCAGTCGTCGGTGAGTGACTGCTCCGGTGCCGGCTGGGGTCCGCCCTGCGGGGAACTCGACGGACTCGGACTCCCGGTCATCGTCGCGCTCCTATCCCGGCCTGTGGTTACGTGTCGGCGTGTGCCGTGCGTTTTGGCCTGTGCCGTTTGTTTCGGCGCGTGCCGTGTCAACCACTGTGCCGGGGACGGCCCTTCGACGCCACACGTTATCCGGGCGGGGCCGAAGGGCCGCGAACTCCTGCCGGATCAGCGCTGCTTGTTGTTGCGGCGGCTCAGATCCTTCAGGTCGCGGGCGAGTTCATCCATCCTGCCGTCGATACGAACGATGTCCTAGGACATGTGGCCCAGCCGCACGCTCATGGAGCCGACGACCTGACGGGTGACGTCCAGCCTCCGGTCGGGACTGCCGAGCCGGTGCGACATCCGGTTGAGGACGGGCCCGAGCTCCTGTAGCGCGCTGCCGACTCCGGCCAGGCAGCTCTCCACCCGGGTGACGCGGTGTTCGAGCGAGGCGTAGCCCGCGCGCAGGTCCTGCTCGGCGTCGAGAAGGTAGGTACGTACGCAGCGGGCGATGTCGCTGTCGCGAAGAAGCATCGCGACGTCGAGGACGGTCCGGTCCTGCGGGTGTGGACCCTGAGCCGGGCCGCTGCCTGTGGAAAACTTTCCGGTGCCTCCCCCGCCCATAGCGACAACATGTCGCAATGGAAGGAGCGCAGTTCAGCGCCGCGCAGCACGCGCATCCCGTTCTCCATCAGCTCGTCCTGATGGCGGTCGGTGAGCCTTCTGACGGCGGTTGTGGATACTTCGAAGTACCGAGCCACATCCTCTGTGCGAAGGTGAATTCCGTCCGGGAGCATGACAAGGCTCTTACCTTGTCGAGGACATCGACGCGCTCCATCTGCTCCACGCGCAGCGCACGCGATTCGAGCAGGGCGACTTCTGTGGGCATGGGCATGCCTTCCGGTCATGGGACGACGGTTCGTGCACCGTCGGCGGGCAGCCCTGTCCCGGGCCTGAGGGGCGGAGGACGCTCACGGTTGCCACTCACTCAATGACCGACCCGGCGGGCTCTGCCTCGCCGGCACCGGCATTCCCTTCTTTCACGAAAGCCACGACGCCACGGATTCCAGTTGCCTCCACGCAGCCTGCCCAACGAACCGATAACCGTACAGTTACCCGTATGACTGTCCGAAATGCGTCAACCCCCGCCCGGAAGGCGAGGGTTGACGGGGCGGGCAGGGCGAGTCACTCCTCGCCGGCCAGCTTCAGCGTGCGCAGTTTCTGGCCCGCGTACCAGGTGGCCACCACCGTGACCGCCGCCAGCAGGACCGTCGCGGTCGTCAGTCCGACGTCGGAGGTGATCGCGCCCGAGCCGCCGACCTTCTCGGCGACCGCGAGGGACCACTGCTGGACGCTGAGCGTGCGCGCTCCCGGCACCAGCGAGCCGAACAGGGCCTCCCACACCAGCGCGTAGACGAGGCCGAAGACGACCGCGTGCCGACTGACGGTGCCCAGCAGCAGGAACAGCGCGCTGTACGCGATCGAGGCGACCAGTGCCGCGATGGTGTAGGCCACCGCGATCTGCTGGCCGTTGCCGTTGAGGACCAGGCCCGCGATCAGCGTGGGCAGCGCGGAGAAGACCATCGTCACGGCGATGGCCACGATCAGCTTGGTGAAGATGATCGTCGGTCGCTTCACCGGCTTGGACAGCAGGTAGACGATGGATCCGTCGTCGATCTCGGGACCGATGGCCCCGGTTCCGGCGATCACACCGATCAGCGGCACCATCGTGGCGATGGCGAAGCCGCTCAGCACGTCCGAGGCCACCTGGTCATCGGACCCGGCGAACATCCGTACCGCGACGGCGATGACCACCAGCAGTACCGGCAGGACGAACAGGATGGCGGCCCGGCGCCGGCCGAGCAGGGCCCGGTAGGTGAGCCGGGCGACTGTGGGGTCGTACATGACGATTCACAGCTCCTTTCAGGCCACTACTCAGGCCGCTACGAGATAGGAAAAGACCGATTCGAGGGACTCGTCGGACGGCGAAACGGTCAGCAGACGAATTCCGTGCTCACGCGCGACCCTGGGCAGCAGCTCGGTGAAGCGTCCGAAGTCGACCGCCTGGATGAGCAGCGCCTGCTCCCCCCGGTCCACCTCGATGCCGGCCGTCGACGGGTCGGCGATCAGCGCGGCGGCGAGGGCGCGGTCGTCGCTGGAACGTACGAGATAGCGGTGCGGGCGGTCCGTCATCAGCCGACGGATCTTGCGGAAGTCGCCGGAGGCCGCGTGCCGTCCGGCCACGATCACCTCGATGTGGGAGGCGAGCTGCTCGACCTCTTCGAGGATGTGGGAGGAGAAGAGCACCGTACGGCCCTGTGCCCCCATCTGCCGCAGCAGTTCCATCAGCTGCATCCGCTGGCGCGGGTCCATGCCGTTGAACGGCTCGTCGAGCAGCAGCGCCGAGGGCTCGTGGACCAGGGCGGACGCCATCTTCACGCGCTGGCGCATGCCCTTGCTGTACGTCGAGATCTTGCGGTCCTGCGCGTACTCCATCTCGACCGTGGCCAGCGCCCGCTGCGCCTCCGCGTCGCCGAGTCCCTGGAGTTCCGCGTTGGCGACGACGAACTCTCGGCCGGTCAGGAAGTCGTACATGGCTTCCCGCTCCGGCACGATCCCGATCTCCCGGTACACGGCCTCGTTCCGCCAGATCGGCCTGCCGTCCAGCGTGACCGTGCCCGTCGACGGGGCGAGAAAACCGGCCATCATGTTGATCAGCGTGGACTTCCCCGCGCCATTGGGCCCGAGCAGCCCGGTGACGCCCGGTCCCACCGTCATGCTCACGTCGTTGACGGCGACCACATTGCCGAACCAGCGCGAGGTGTGTTCGATCTCGATGGTGGTCACAGCCCGACCCTCCGGTAGCGGCGCATCAGTACGGCGTACGAGCCGGCGACGAGCGCGAGAACAACGATCAGATAGACCACGCCGGCCCCGGTTCCCGGGGCCGACCCGCCGGGGAAGGCCGAGCTGGCCCCGAGGAACGCGCTCTGCACGCCGCCGATCAGCGTGATGGGGGAGAACAGCCCCAGCCACTCGACGGCCCCTTCGGAGCCCGTCTGCCAGGCGATGGCCTGGACCGTGGAGACCGCGCCGTAGGTGATGGTCAGCACGGCGATCACCGCGGCGACGCCGAAGCCGCGGCGCGGTGTCAGCGCGGCCATCACCAGGCCCAGCGCGGAGAAGAGCACGGAGAGCAGTGCCACCGAGACCAGCCCCTGTCCGAATCCCTTGGTCTGGTCGGCGAAGTCGAACTTCCCGAGGAGCGCGCCCACATAGAGGATGAGCAGCGGCGTGCCGGTGAGGATGAGGAGCGCGGAGGCCATGGCGGCCAGCTTGGCCACGACGTAGTCGACCCGTTCGATCGGCCGCGAGAAGTACAGCGGCACGCTCTTGAAGCGCAGGTCCCTGGAGACCGACTGCGGTGCCTGTGCGGCGAGGAAGAGGCCGATCACGGCCTGGAGATAGATCGCGAACGCGGTGTACTTGATCGGCAGGGCCGTCGCCGCGGGGTTGGCGATGGCGACGGCGACGATGATCGCCGCGATCAGGCACATCACGCCGAAGAGCAGCATCGGCAGCACCTTGGACTTGGCGGAACGGCCGAGTCCGAAAGCCCCTCGCAGGGACTGCGAGTAGAGGGATCGCCGCGCATAGCCACGGCCCAGCCGCGGGCCGTCGTAGGAGCGGTATCCGATGTTGTGGATGCGGGAGGTGTCGCTCCCGGCCACGGTCCCGGTCTCAGTGCTCATCGCGACCGCTCCCCTTCTGCTGTGCGGCGGGCTGCTGTACGGCGTTCCGCTCCGCGGCGTGCGGTGCGGGCCCCGTGGCCTCGGACGCCCCCTCGGTACGGAAGACCTCGGCGATGTGGTGGCGCCGCTGCTCCATCCGTACGAGGCCGAGTCCGAGCCCGGCGACGCTGTCGCGCACGATGTCGTACGTCTCCTCGCCGACCGCCTCGACCAGCAGGATGTGGCCCGCGCCGGGCAGCCCCTGCGCGTCGAGGCCGTCCTGGCCGATGAACTTCACGCCGGCCCGGGTGAGGACCTGGCGGAGCGCGTCGGTGCCGTCCGGGTGGGTGTCGCTGTCGGTGACCTCGACCGCGAGGGTCGCGGTGGTCTGGGTGAAGTCGCTGGTGGAGCTGGAGCGCAGCAGCGTGCCGCCGTCGATGACGACGACGTGGTCGCAGGTGCGTTCCAGCTCGCCCAGGAGGTGCGAAGTGACCAGGACCGAGATGCCGAAGTCGGTGTGGACGCGGCGGATCAGTCCGAGCATCTCGTCGCGGCCGACCGGGTCGAGGCCGTTGGTCGGCTCGTCGAGCAGGACCAGCTGCGGGTCGTGGACCAGCGCCTGCGCCAGCTTCACCCGCTGCTTCATGCCGGTCGAGTAGCCGCCGATGGGGCGGTAGCGCTCCTCGTACAGGCCCACGTGCCGGAGCGTGTCGGCGGTGCGCTCACGCGCTGCCGTCGGCGGCAGTCCGGACATACGTGCCATGTGGACGACGAACTCGGTGGCCGAGACGTCCGGTGGCAGGCAGTCGTGCTCGGGCATGTAGCCGACCCGTTCCCGGATGGCGGCGCCACTGGTGGCGACGTCGAGCCCGAGCACCGCGGCCCGGCCTTCGGTGGCGGGGGACAGACCCAGCAGGATCTTGATCAATGTGGACTTGCCGGCTCCGTTGGAACCCACCAGGCCGGTCACACCGGGGCCGATGTCCAAGGAGAGCCGGTCAAGCGCGGTCACCCGGGGGAACCGCTTGCTCAGGCTTTCGGTCGCGATCACAGTCACAGTCCGAAGGTAGTGGCGCGGGCCACATCAGTCGTCAGCCCTGGCGGCTGGATCGGCCTCCGACTCCAGATGTACGGACCCGTAGGGGGCCACCGCGAAGGATGAGTGGCCTGCCGGAGGGCGGCCCGGCCCAGGGCCTTCCGTTCGGATCGGGCCGGATCAGGGAGCGGGATCCGGTGCCGTGAATCGCAAGGCGGAGGAGGGAGTCGGATGAGGTCTCCCCCGGTCGAGCGGGGCCGAGAGCTCGGGGAAGGAGCCCTGGCGACCGACGACAACGCCGCGAAACGCGGCGCCGGGGCACGCCAGCCCGGCCTGATCCAAACGAAAGGCCCTGGTTGTCCACAGGTCTCCGCACACCCCTTGACGTAGTCGCCGGACATTGTCACATTCATCAGTGTCACGTTACGGGCACGTACCGCACACGGCAGGGAACGGACGGTGGCATGACCTCGGCAGTGAAGGACGAAAAGGCCCCGGAGCTGCAGGGGTTCAGAGAAGTCCAGAGCCTCGCGTACGCCTGCGCGGAGGCGGTCGCGGGCCGGCTCAAGCCGGGAGTGACCGAGCGAGAGGCGGCCCGCATGCAGCGCGACTGGCTGCGTGAGCGCGGGGTGCGGGACTGGTTCCACCTCCCCTTCGCCTGGTTCGGGGACCGCACGGCGTTCGCCGGCTTCAAGGTGCCCCTGCAGTTCTTCCCGACCAACCGGAAGCTGGAGCCGGGGATGCCGTTCATCCTGGACATGGCCCCGGTGTACAAGGGCTTCACGGCCGACATCGGCTACTCCGGCTGTCTCGGGCTCAACCCCCTGCACGACAAGCTGCTGGCCGATCTGGAGGCCCACCGCGAGCTGATACTGCGCGAGGTGCGCGAGCGTCGCTCACTGCGGGAGATATACGAGAACGTCGAACGCCTGATGATCAAGCAGGGGTACGCCAACCGGCATCGGGCCTACCCCTTCGGCGTCATAGCCCACAAGGTCGACCGCGTCGCCGAGCGCCGCTGGTCCCCGCATGTGTTCGGCTTCGGCACCCAGTCCCTCAAGGGGCTGATGAGCGACGCGCTGCACGGGCACCGGGACGGCTGGTCGCCGCTGTGGAGCCCTTACCGCTTCTCCGACCACTCGCCGCAGCCGGGTCTGTGGGCGGTGGAGCCGCATCTCGGATTCCGCGGCACGGGCGCCAAGTTCGAGGAGATCCTGGTGGTCACCGACTCCAAGGACCCCGAGCAGAGCGCCTTCTGGCTGGACGACGATCTGCCGCACGTGCGGCGCTGGGCCGAGGAAAGGGTGGCGGCATGAGTCTGCGAGACCTGCCGGGAGTGCGCGAGCGCCGGGTGCGTACGGGCGGAATCGAGCTGTGCGTCGCCGAGTTGGGCGACGCGGAACAGCCCACGGTCGTCCTGGTGCACGGCTACCCGGACAGCAAGGAAGTCTGGACGGAGGTGGCGAAGCAGCTCGCCGACCGGTGGCATGTCGTCCTGTACGACGTGCGCGGTCACGGCCGGTCCACAGCCCCGAAGCCGCTGCGCGGCGGCTTCACCCTGGAGAAGCTCACCGACGACTTCCTGGCCGTCGCCGATGCGGTGAGCCCCGACCGGCCGGTGCATCTGGTCGGGCACGACTGGGGGTCCGTCCAGGCCTGGGAGTTCGCCACGGTCAAGCGGACCGAGGGCCGGATCGCCTCGTTCACCTCGATGTCCGGCCCCTCCCTGGACCACTTCGGGCACTGGATCAAGCAGCGGATGGCCCGGCCCACCCCGCGCCGGGTCGGCCAGCTGCTCGGCCAGGGCGCCAAGTCCTGGTACGTCTACATGCTGCATACGCCGGTCCTGCCGGAGCTCGCCTGGCGCGGCCCGCTCGGCAAGCGGTGGCCGCGGATGCTCGAACGGCTGGAGAAGGTCCCGGCGGGCGACTACCCGACGTCCTCGCTGCCCGACGACGCGGCGCACGGCGCCTGGCTCTACCGCGACAACGTCCGCGCCCGGCTGAGCCGGCCGCGCACCGACGCCTACGCACATGTGCCGGTCCAGCTGATCACCCCGACCGGCGACATCTTCCTGTCGGAGAAGCTGTACGACCAACTGGAGCTTTGGGCACCCCAGTTGGTACGCCGCACTCTCGACGGCAAACACTGGGTGCCGCGCACCAGGCCGGACCAGCTCGCCTCCTGGATCAGTGAGTTCGTCGCCGCCAACGAGGCCGCCAAGGAGGATGGCCGTCCGGTGCAGGACACCGCGCCGACCGGGGTCTACGCGGACAGGTTCGGTGGCCGGCTGGTACTCGTGACGGGCGCGGCCGGCGGCATCGGTCGGGCCACCGCCTTCGCGTTCGCCGAGGCGGGCGCCCGGGTGGTGGCCGTGGACCGGGACGCGGAGGGCGCGGCCAGGACGGCCGAGATGGCCCGGCTCATAGGCGCTCCGGCCGCCTGGGGCGAGGCGGTCGACGTCAGCGACGAGCAGGCGATGGAGAAGCTCGCCGAGAAGGTCGCCGCCGAGTACGGAATCGTCGACGTCCTGGTCAACAACGCCGGGATCGGCCTGTCCGGCTCCTTCCTGGACACCACGAGCGAGGACTGGAAGAACGTCCTCGACGTCAATCTGTGGGGCGTCATCCACGGCTGCCGGATCTTCGGCAGGCAGATGGCCGAGCGCGGCCAGGGCGGCCACATCGTCAACACGGCCTCCGCCGCCGCCTATCAGCCGTCCCGGGCGCTGCCCGCGTACAGCACCTCCAAGGCGGCCGTGCTGATGCTCAGCGAATGCCTGCGGGCCGAGTTCGCCGATCGGTCGATCGGGGTCAGCGCCATCTGTCCCGGCATCGTCAACACCAACATCACCGCGACGACGCACTTCGCCGGTGCCGACGCCACGGAGGAGAAGCGCCTGCGGAAGCGGACCAGCCGGCTGTACGGGCTCCGCAACTACCCGCCGGAGCGGGTGGCCGACGCGATCCTCAAGGCGGTGGCGCGCAACCAGGCCGTCGTGCCGGTGACCCCGGAGGCCCGCGGCGCCCGCATCCTGTCCCGGTTCAGCCCCGGCGCGCTGCGCGGGATCGCCCGGCTGAAGCCGCCGCTGTGAGCGGCCCCGGGCAGTCGCCGGCGGCGGACCGGAAGCCCGCCGCCGAGTACCGGATCGAGGACCTGGCGCACGCGAGCGGGGCCACGGTCCGCACGATCCGCGCCTACCAGGACCGCGGTCTGCTGCCGACACCGGAGCGGCGCGGCCGGGCCAATGTGTACCGGGACACCCATCTCGCCCGGCTCCGGCAGATCGCCGATCTGCTGGACCGCGGTTACACGCTGGCCAGCATCAAGGAGCTCCTGGACGCCTGGGACACCGGCCGCGGTCTGGGCGGGGTGCTCGGGCTCGTGGCCGAGGTGCACGGTCCCTGGACGGACGAACGGGCCGACCGGATCACCCGGGACGAGCTGAACCGCAAGTTCGGCGGCACCCCGCACGACGAGGCGGTCGCCGAAGCGGTGGATCTCGGCGTGCTCGAACCGATCCCGGGCAGGGACGACGAGTTCCTGGTGCCGAGCCCACAAGAGCTGGCCGTGGCAGTGGAGTTGTACGCGGCCGGTGTGCCGCTCGGCGCGATCTCCCACCATCTGAGGGAACTTCGCGGCCGGGTCGAGCAGATCGCCTCGCGCTTCCTGGAGTTCACCACAGAGCACGTCTTCGCCCGCTATCTCGGCCACCGGCCGCCGACCGACGCGGACGCCGCCGAGGCGGCCGCGATGGTGCGCAGGCTTCGCCCGCTCGCCCAGCAGACGGTCGATGCCGAACTCGCCCGTGCGATGCGGACGTTCGCGACCCGTCATCTGCATCATCACCTCGGCGCGGACACGCCGCTCGGGTCGGATTCCCTCGCCCTCGCGACCGGCCGGGTGGACCTCCCGGCCGGCACAATCCGGGCGGTGCAGCAGCTGGTTGGACAGGAGAACGTCTCCGCCTTCGTCACGGCATCCACAGAACGCGAGGTGCAATCAAGAACATTGGACGCACTTGCTCCACCTACCCTCAAAGCAGAGCAAATTGACCAAAGCGGTTGATTTCTCTTTGACTTGTCCACAGAATCGCCAAATAGCCTGTGGATAACTCAAGTTGACTGTGGATCAAACCTGTGGACGAAAAATTCTTCAGCACGTCCGAGAATTGCTTCAGCACATCGTGGGCGAAACCGGGATGCACTGACGAGACCATCGGCGGCACCCTGGTGGTATGGATGAAAGACGCACCGTAAAGGTGTCCAAGTACCTCTCGAAACACCTGCGCCACCAGCCGGAACGGATCGGCATCACGCTCGACGCGAACGGCTGGGTGCCGATCGACACGTTGTTGCGCGCCATGGCCCGCAACAACGTCCCCCTCACCCGGGCCGAGCTGGACCATGTCGTCGCCGTCAACGACAAGCAGCGCTTCGCCGTCGAGAACGACCGGATCCGCGCGAGCCAGGGCCATACCGTCCCGGTGGATCTCGACCTGCCGCCGGCCGAACCGCCCGCGTACCTCTACCACGGCACGGTGGGCCACGCGCTGGACTCGATCCGGAGCGAGGGTCTGCGGCCCATGAACCGCACGCACGTCCATCTCTCGCCCGACCGCGAGACGGCGACCGGAGTCGGTGCCCGGCGGGGCCGGCCCGTCGTCCTGTCCGTGGACGCGGGCGCGATGCACCGCGCGGGCCACACCTTCCACGTCAGCGCCAACGGCGTCTGGCTCACCGCTTCCGTACCGCCCGAGTTCCTGCGCTTCCGCGGCTGACCGGCGACTCGGCCGCCCGGCAGCACCATGGGACCGTCCGCACGGAACGGGATCGTCCGCTCCTGGCCCCGTATGGTCGTAGCCATGCGTCTGAGCACTGTGATTCTGCCGATCCACCGCTGGAGCGAGGGGCGGAAGGTCTGGCAGCGCGCCGAGGAGCTCGGCTTCCAGGCCGCCTACACCTACGACCACCTGGCCTGGCGGAGCTTCCGCGACGGCCCCTGGTTCGGCGCGGTCCCGACCCTGACCGCCGCGGCCACCGCCACCGACCGCCTCCGCCTGGGCACCCTCGTCACCTCCCCCAACTTCCGGCACCCCGTCACCCTCGCCAAGGACCTCATCACCCTCGACGACGTCTCCGGCGGGCGCATCACCCTCGGCATCGGCGCCGGCGGCGACGGCTTCGACGCCACGACACTGCGCCGGAGCGACGAGGAGCCGTGGACGCCGCGCGAACGGGCCGACCACTTCGAGGAGTTCGTACCGCTGCTCGACCAGCTGCTGCGTGAGCCCTCGGTGACATACGAGGGCACGTTCTACTCGGCGAACGAGGCGCGGAACATCCCCGGCTGTGTGCAGCGGCCCCGGCTGCCGTTCGCGGTTGCCGCCACCGGCCCGCGCGGGATGAGGCTCGCCGCCCGGTACGGGCAGGCCTGGGTCACCACGGGCGACCCGAAGCTGTACGGGACGGGCACCCCGGAGCAGTCCGTGGAGGCCATCCGCGGGCAGCTCACCAAGGTGAGCGCCGCCTGCGAGGCCATCGGCCGGGATGCCGCCGAGCTGGACAAGGTCCTTCTGACCGGGTTCACGCCGGGCGACCCGCTCCAGTCCCTCGACGCCTTCGTGGACTTCGCGGGCACCCACTTCGAGCTCGGCATCACCGAGATCGTCATCCACGATCCGATCCCCGATTCCGACTTCGCGGCGGACGAGAAGGTCTTCGAGCGCATCGCCACCGAGGCCCTGGACCAGCTCGGCCGCTGATCCATCACCACCGGAACCGGTGGCATATGCACCGGGCATGTTCACCTGGTCAGGGGCGCGCATCCTCAGATGTGCGCCCCTCCGCACGACCGTGCACCCTCGTACGCGAGAATGGACGGGTGACCTCAGCTACCGACTCGCCTCCGCCTGCCGCTGTCCGGCTGATCGCCACCGACCTGGACGGCACCCTGCTCCGCGACGACAAGACGGTCTCCGACCGCACCGTCGCCGCACTGGCCGCCGCCGAGGAGGCCGGTATCGAGGTCTTCTTCGTCACCGGACGCCCGGCCCGCTGGATGGATGTCGTCAGCGACCATGTGCACGGCCACGGCCTGGCGATCTGCGCCAACGGCGCGGCGGTCGCCGATCTGCACGCCGGCGGCGAGCTGGTCAAGGTCCGGCCGCTGGAGCGCGCCATCGCTCTCGATGTCGTCCACTCCGTGCGCGCCGCCGCCCCCGGCACCACCTTCGCCGTCGAGCTGGCCACCGGCATCCACTACGAACCGGACTACCCGCCGTTCCACCTGGACTCGGGCGCCACGGTCGCCGTCGCCGAGAAGCTGCTGCACGAGGAGTCGCCCGGCACCGGTGTCCCCGTGCTGAAGCTCCTCGCGCACCACGCCGAGCTGACCCCGGACGACTTCCTCGCCCTGGCCCGTACGACGGCCGGCAACCGGGCCTCCTTCACCCGGTCCAGCCCCACGGCCCTGCTGGAGATCAGCGGCCCGGGGGTCTCCAAGGCCAGCACGCTGGAACTCTGCTGCGCCGAGCGCGGCATCTCGCCCGCCGAGGTCGTCGCCTTCGGAGACATGCCCAACGACGTGGAGATGCTGAGCTGGGCGGGCACCTCCTACGCGATGGGCAACGCCCACCCGGCCGCACTCGCCGCCGCCTCCGGCCGGACCACCACCAACGGCGAGGACGGTGTCGCGGTCGTCATCGAGCAGCTGATCGCCGAGCGCCGGACCTCCGCCGCCGGGCACTGAGCCCCGAGGGTCTTCCAGGTCAGCCGCCCGGAGAAGCGCCTCGGACGGCTGCCCCGGGAAGCGCCCCCGGCTGCCCCGGCAAGCGCCTCAGAGGGGCGCCTCCCACACCACGGTCGTACCGCCCCCGTCCTCCCCGATCCCGGGGCCGAACCAGCTCGCACCGCCGAGCGACTCCGCCCGGCGGGCCAGGTTCCGCAGTCCGCTGCGCCGGCCGCCCTCGGGTATGCCCACCCCGTCGTCGGCGACCGAGAGCCGCACCGCGTCACTCCCGTCGGGCAGCGTGGCGGTCGCGTCGACGACCACGTCGATCGACGACGCCTCGGCGTGCCGGAAGGCATTGGACAGCGCCTCCCGCAGCGCCGCGATCAGGTTCTTGCCGGTGAGCTCGCCGACCAGCGCGTCGACCGGGCCGAGGAAACGGTGCGAGGGCTTGAAGCCCAGCGGGACCGCCGCCATGTTGATCTCACGCAGGACCCGGGTGCGCAGCCCGGACGGCGCCTCGGCGGGTTCCTGCTGGAGCGCGAAGATCGCGGTACGGATCTCCTGGATGGTCACGTCCAGTTCATCGACCGCCCGGCCGATCCCGGTCTGCACCTCGGGCACGACCGACCGGCGCTGGGCGCTCTCCAGCATCATCCCGGTGGCGAACAGCCGCTGGATGACCAGATCGTGCAGATCGCGGGCGATCCGGTCCCGGTCCTCGTAGACCGCCAGCCGCTCCCGGTCCCGCTGCGCCTCGGCCATCATCAGCGCGAGCGCCGCCTGCGAGGCGAACTGGGTGGCGAGGGTCCGCTCGGTCTCCGTGAACGGCCGGTCGCCCCGGGCACGGGGAGTCGCGAGCGCGCCGAGCACCCGCCCGCCGCTGTGCAGGGGCAGCAGCATGCTCGGGCCGTACCGATGGGCCAGCCTGGTGACCATGCGGGCGTCGGTGGCCGAATCGTCCACGAAGACCGCCTCGCCGCCCAGCAGTTTCGCCGCCACCGAGCTCTCGGGCCCGATGATCACCCCGAGCGAGGAGGTGGGGTCGTCCGCGGAGACGGCGACGATCTCCAGCCCGCCGTCCTCGGTGGGCAGCAGCACGATCCCGGCTGCGGAGTCGGCGAGGCGGCGGGCCTGTTCGGCGACGACGGAGAGCGCGTCGTCGGCGTCCCCGCCGGAGAGCAGCGCGGTGGTCACGGCCACCGATCCGTCGATCCACCGCTCGCGCTGGCGTGCCGCCTCGTACAGCCGGGCGTTGCCGATGGCGATCCCGGCCTCGGTGGCGAGCACCCGCACCATGTGCAGGTCGTAGTCGTTGAACTCGCCGTCGTCGTCCTTCTCGGCCAGATAGAGGTTCCCGAAGATCTCCCCCTGCACCCGGATCGGGACGCCGAGAAAGGTCCGCATCGGGGGGTGGCCGGGCGGGAAGCCGGCGAACCTCGGATCGGCCGTCAGATCGGCGAGCCGCACCGGAGCCGGGTCGTGGATCAGCGCGCCCAGCAGCCCCCGGTGCCCGTCGGGGCGGCGACCGATCTCGTCCGCCACCTCGTCCGGCACGCCGTAGGTGACGAAGTCGGAGAGCCCCTTGCCCTCCTCGTCGACGACGCCGATGGCGGCGTAGCGGGAGTGGGCGAGTTCGGCGGCCGTCTCGCAGATCCGGTCGAGGGTGGAGTGGAGTTCCAGGCCCGCGCCGACGGAGCGCATGGCCTCCAGCAGTTGCGGAATGCGGGCGGTGATTTCGGTGGACAGGCCCTGCAGGCTGCGGGTCGCCTGGGTAGCCGCTTCGAGTGAGTCCTTCGGGTCCTGCTCCGGCATACCCCGAGAGTAGTTAGTCCCGATTGGGGAGGAAAGTCGGCTGTCGGCCCGCCCGGATCACGCGGGCGCCCCCACGGCTTCTCCGGCCGCCCGCTCGGCTGCCCGCGTCGTGGTCTCGCGTTCGCGCTCCAGCATCCGGCGCAGGGGGCCTTCCCCGGCGGCGAGATCGGCGTACGGGCCGCGCTGCACGACCCGGCCCCCGTCGAGCACCAGCACCTCGTCGACGGCTTCGAGACCTTGCAGACGATGGGTGATCAGGACGGTCGTACGTCCCTCGGTGGCGGCCAGCAGGTCCGCGGTCAGGGCGTCCGCGGTCGCAAGGTCGAGGTGCTCGGCGGGTTCGTCCAGGACGAGTACGGGGAAGTCGGCGAGGATCGCCCTGGCCAGGGCGAGGCGTTGGCGCTGGCCACCTGAGAGGCGTGCGCCGTGTTCGCCGACGAGGGTGTCGAGCCCGTCCGGCAGGGCGTCGGCCCAGTCGAGCAGCCGTGCCCGGCCGAGGGCGTCCCGCAGCTCCTCGTCCGTGGCGCCGGTCCGGGCCAGCCGCAGGTTCTCCCGGATGGAGCTGTCGAAGACATGGGCGTCCTGGGCGCACAGCCCGACGAACCGCCGGACCGTGTCCCCCTCCAGCGCACCGGCCTCGACGCCGCCGATCCGGTACGTCCCGGCCCGCGCGTCCAGGAAGCGGACCAGGACCTGAGCGAGGGTCGTCTTGCCGGAGCCGGAGGGCCCGACGACGGCGATCCGCCGGCCCGCCGTCAACGTCAGGTCGACGCCGTCGAGTGCGTCCCGCGCCGCTCCGGCGTACCGCGCGGACAGCCTCCGTACCTCCAGCGGGAAGGGCGACGCGGGTGCCTCGGCCGGGCTCTCGGGCTCGTGCACGGGCAGCGGGGCGTCCAGCACCTCGTACACCCGCTCCGCGCTCCGCTCGACCCGCCGGCGGTACTGCACGGCGAGCGGCAGCCCCGTCACGGCCTCGAAGGCGGCCAGCGGGGTGAGCACCACCACCGCGAGTTCCACGCCCGCGAGCCGGCCGTCGTACACGGCGGGAAGGGCGACGAGTGCGGTGGCGACGACGGTGAGGCCGGCGACCAGGGCGATGAGGCCGCCGCCGAGCGCGGTGGCGGTCGCCGCACGGGCGGCGATCCGGGTCAGGACGCCGTCGGCGTCCCGGGTGCGTTCCGTACGGACGGGCAGGGCACCTGCGACGGTCAGTTCGGCGGTCCCGCCGAGCAGGTCCGTGATCCGGGTGGCCAGATCGGCGCGGGCGGGGGCGAGGCGACGTTCCGTGTGGCGGGAGCAGGCGCTGCTGACCAGCGGCACGCCCACTCCGGCGAGCAGCAGCCCGGCGGCCAGCACCACGCCCGCCGCCGGCAGCAGCCAGCCGACGAACCCGGCGGCCGCCGTGCCGACGACCACGGCGGTCGCGGCGGGCAGCAGCCAGCGCAGCCAGTAATCCTGCAGGGCGTCGACATCGGCGACGAGCCGGGAGAGCAGGTCTCCTCGCCGGGTGCGGCGGAGTCCGGCGGGCGCGACGCGCTCCAGCCCCCGGTAGACCGCGACGCGCAGTTCGGCGAGCATCTTGAGCACCACGTCGTGCGACACCAGACGCTCGGCGTAGCGGAAGACGGCCCGGCCGAGCCCGAAGGCGCGGGTCGCGGTCACCGCGACCATCAGATAGAGCACCGGGGGCTGTTCGGAGGCACGGGAGATCAGCCAGCCGGAGACGGCCATCAGACCTACGGCCGAACCCAGGGCGAGGCTGCCCAGCAGCAGCGCGAGTGCCAGCCGGCCGCGCTGTGCCCCGGCGGCCTCCCTGACCCGTGCCAGGACCCGTCCGGAGCGGGCCGCGGTCTCCCGCAACACCTCGGGCTCCGGCGTCACTTCGGCAGGGGCGGAGGGCGCGCCCGTCGGCCGCGGTAGGGCTGCGGACGACTCGGACCCGGCCGGCCGCACGGTCGCGTCCGGGTCCAGGGTCACCACCCGGTCGGCCACCGGGAGCAGCGCCGGGCGGTGCACGACCAGCAGCACGGTCCGGCCCACGGCCAGCCGTCGTACCGCCTCGACGATCCCCGCCTCCGTCTCGCCGTCCAGGCTCGCGGTCGGCTCGTCGAGCAGCAGCAGCGGGCGGTCGGCGAGGAAGGCCCGCGCCAGTGCGAGCCGCTGGCGCTGTCCGGCGGAGAGGCCCGCGCCGTCCTCGCCGATGAGTGTCCGTGCCCCGTCCGGCAGTTCCGCCACGAAGTCGAGGGCCCCGGCGTCCCGCAGCGCGGCTGTGACCGCGCTGTCTTCGGCGTCCGGCCGGGCCAGCCGTACGTTCTCCGCGATGGTGCCCGCGAAGAGGTACGGGCGCTGCGGCACCCAGGCGATCCGTTCCCGCCACCGCTCCGGCGCGAGCGTCGCCAGGTCGGCTCCGCCGATCCGTACCCGTCCCTCGTCGGGTGCCGTGAACCCGAGAACCACGTCGAGCAGGGTGGACTTCCCGACGCCGCTGGGGCCGACCAGGGCCACGGTCTCCCCCTCGTCCACCACCAATGAGGCCTCGTTCAGCGAAGGCTCGGTACGGCCCTCGTGCCGTACGGTCACCCCTTCCAGCTCCAGCCGGAGCGAAGCGGGTACGTCCGCCGTGCCGGCCTGCCGGGGCTCGGTCTCCAGGACCGCGAAGATCTCCTCGGCGGCCGAGAGCCCCTCGGCGGCCGCGTGGTACTGCGCTCCGACCTGGCGGATCGGCAGATAGGCCTCGGGCGCCAGGATCAGCACCACCAGGCCGGTGTAGAGGTCGAGTTCGCCGTGCACCAGCCGCATGCCGATGGTTACGGCCACCAGGGCCACCGACAGCGTCGCCAGCAGCTCCAGGGCGAAGGACGACAGGAACGCGATCCGCAGGGTGCGCAGCGTGGCCCGGCGGTACTGCGAGGTGATCGTACGGATGGACTCGGCCTGCGCCTTGGCACGGCCGAAGACCTTCAGCGTCGGCAGTCCGGCGACCACATCGAGGAAGTGTCCGGAGAGCCGGGACAGCAGCCGCCACTGGCGGTCCATCCGCGACTGGGTGGCCCAGCCGATCAGGATCATGAAGAGCGGGATGAGCGGCAGCGTGACGACGATGATCGCCGCCGAGACCCAGTCCTCGGTGACAATCCTGGCCAGGACCGCCACCGGCACGACCACCGCGAGTCCGAGCTGCGGCAGATAGCGTGCGAAGTAGTCGTCCAGCGCGTCGACACCACGGGTGGCGAGCGCCACCAGGGAACCGGTGCGCTGACCGCTCAGCCAGCCGGGCCCGAGCGACGCGGCCCGCTCCAGCAGCCGGCCGCGGAGTTCGGACTTGACCGCCGCGCTGGCCCGGTACGCGGCCAGTTCGGTCAGCCAGGCGACCAGGCCCCGGCCGAGCGCGACCGCGGCGAGCAGGATCAGCGGGGTACGCAGCCCGGAGACCGTCAGTCCGTCCTCGAACCCGCCCACCACCACTTCGGCGATGAGCATGGCCTGGGCGATGACCAGCGCCGCCCCGACCACTCCGAGCGCCACCACGGCTGCCAGGAAGAGGCGGGTGGCGCGGGCGTAGCGGAGCAGACGCGGGTCGATCGGTTTCACGTGAAACAGCCCCTAGCGAGCTCGGTCGATGGACCGGGGACCGCCCGGCGGATCTGGTCGGCGTCGCGCCCCGACCATGATCCGCCGGTCAGGCTCCGGCTTCGTTCAGTGCGCCTCGGCGATGTGCTGCGTACCGATGCGCTTGCGGAACACCCAGTACGTCCAGCCCTGGTACAGCAGGACGACGGGAGTGGCGATCCCCGCGCACCACGTCATGATCTTCAGTGTGTACGGGGTGGACGAGGCGTTGGTGACCGTGAGGCTCCAGGCGTCGTTCAGCGAGGACGGCATGACGTTCGGGAAGAGCGTCAGGAAGAGCATGGCGACCACCGCCGCGACAGTGACGCCGGAGAACGCGAACGACCAGCCCTCGCGTCCCGCCGCGATCAAGGCGACCGCGGCGACCAGCGCCACCACGGCGATGATCATCGCCAGCAGGCTCCAGCCGTCCCCGTTGTCGGCCTGGGTCCAGGTCAGGAAGCCGAGCCCGAGCACCGCGGTGACGATCCCCAGCTTCAGTGCCAGCTTTCCGGCCCGCTCCCGTATGTCCCCGACCGTCTTGAGTCCCGCGAACACGGCACCGTGGAACGTGAAGAGGAAGAGCGTGACCAGTCCGCCGAGAATGGCGTACGGGTTGAGCAGGTCCCAGAAGTTGCCCACGTACTCCATGTCGGCGTCGATCTTCACGCCGCGCACGATGTTCCCGAAGGCCACACCCCAGAGCACGGCCGGGATCAACGAGGTCCAGAAGATGGCGTGTTCCCAGTTGGTCTGCCACTTCTCACCGGACCGCTTGGACCGGTACTCGAAGGCGACCCCGCGCACGATCAGGCAGACCAGGATGATCAGCAGCGGCAGGTAGAAGCCGGAGAACAGGGTGGCGTACCACTCGGGGAAGGCGGCGAAGGTCGCACCGCCCGCGGTGAGCAGCCACACCTCGTTGCCGTCCCAGACGGGCCCGATCGTGTTGATCAGGACCCGGCGTTCCTTGCGGTCGCGGGCCAGCAGCTTGGTGAGGACGCCGATCCCGAAGTCGAATCCCTCCAGGAAGAAGTAGCCGGTCCAGAGGACGGCGATGAGTACGAACCAGACGTTGTGGAGTTCCATCTCTCAGCTCCTCTGCTCTCAGTAGGAGAAGGCCATCGGCCGGTCGGCGTCGTCATGGTCGCCGCCGATCTTGGTGGGCGGGTTGAGGTCGGCCTCGGTCAGCTCCGGCGGACCGGCCTTGATGTACTTCACGAGCAGCTTGACCTCGACGACCGCGAGCACGGCGTAGAGCAGGGTGAAGCCGATCATCGAGGTGAGCACCTCGCCCTGCGAGACACCGGGGGAGACCGCGTCGCGGGTCTGGAGGACTCCGTAGACGACCCAGGGCTGGCGGCCCATCTCGGTGAAGATCCAGCCCCAGGAGTTGGCGATCAGCGGGAAGAGCAGGGTCCAGAGTGCGACGATCCAGTAGCACCTGGCGAACTTCGGGCTGAGTGCCTTGTTCTTGAAGAGGACCAGGTGCGGCACTTCGTCCTCACCGGTCCGCAGTCCCGGCGGCAGCATGAACTTCTTCCGGGTCAGCCACAGTCCGAGGATGCCGAGGGCGAAGGACGCCATCCCGAATCCGATCATCCAGCGGAAGCTCCAGAACGCGACCGGGATGTTGGGGCGGTAGTCGCCGGGGCCGAACTTCTCCTGCTCGGCCTTGTTGATGTCGTTGATGCCGGGGACGTACGAGGTGAAGCTGTCGTCCGCGAGGAAGGACAGTATCCCCGGGATGGAGATCTCCACGGTGTTGTGGCCCTTGGCCACGTCGCCGACCGCGAAGATCGAGAAGGGTGCCGAGTTCTGCCCCTCCCAGAGCGCTTCGGCGGCGGCCATCTTCATCGGCTGCTGCTTGAACATGACCTTGCCGAGCTGGTCACCGCTGATGGCGGTGAGAAGTCCGGCGATCACCACGGTGATCAGTCCGAGCCGCAGCGAGGTCCGCATCACCGGGATGTGCTTCTTGCGCGCCAGGTGGAAGGCGGCGATGCCGACCATGAACGCGCCGCCGACCAGGAAGGCCGCGGTGATGGTGTGGAAGAACTGGGCGAGCGCGGTGTTCTGGGTGAGCACGTGCCAGAAGTCGGTGAGCTCGGCCCGGCCGCGTTCCTCGTTGATCCGGTAGCCGACCGGGTGCTGCATCCAGGAGTTGGCCGCCAGGATGAAGTACGCGGACAGGATCGTCCCGATGGAGACCATCCAGATGCAGGCGAGGTGGATCTTCTTCGGCAGCTTGTCCCAGCCGAAGATCCACAGGCCGATGAACGTGGACTCGAAGAAGAACGCGATCAGTGCTTCGAACGCGAGCGGAGCACCGAAGATGTCGCCGACGAACCGTGAGTAGTCGGACCAGTTCATGCCGAACTGGAACTCCTGGACGATGCCGGTGACGACGCCCATGGCGATGTTGATCAGGAAGAGTTTGCCCCAGAACTTCGTCGCCCTGAGGTACTTCTCGTTGTTCGTCCGGACCCAGGCGGTCTGCAGGCCGGCGGTGAGCGCGGCGAGCGAGATCGTCAGGGGAACGAACAGGAAGTGATAGACGGTGGTGATACCGAACTGCCATCGCGCCAGGGTCTCCGGCGCCAGAGCTAGCTCCACGTCGTCTTCTCCTTACGTCGCCGTAGTCACACCGGCAGTTTGCCCTTTAAATCCGACTAATCATGGGAGGAAACAGGACACGCTTGTGAACGCGTTCACATTCACAAGCATTATGGCGCACAGACTTTCGGGACGTTCGGGCGGGGTACCCCTTTGGGGCGTTCCGATCAATCCGCCCGAACCAGACGCCCCGGCCCCAAGAGCGAGAGGGCCCCGCGCCTCGACGAACGAGGTGCGGGGCCCGGGCCCTGAGTCGCGCAGGCGGCCTGCGCCGTCGCGCTACAGCTCCTTGCGGTACGACTCCGCCACCTTCAGGAACAGGTCGTTCGCCTCGTCCTCCCCGATCGAGACCCGCACGCCCTCGCCCACGAACGGCCTGACCACCACTCCGGCCCGCTCACAGGCCGCGGCGAAGTCGGCGGTACGGTCCCCGAGCCGCATCCAGACGAAGTTCGCCTGGGACTCCGGCACGGTCCACCCCTGGCCGGCCAGGGCCCGCTGCACCCGCTCGCGCTCGGACACCAAGGAGCCCACCCGCCCCAGGAGTTCGTCCTCGGCACGCAGCGAGGCGACCGCCGCGTCCTGGGCGAGCTGGCTGACCCCGAACGGCACCGCCGTCTTGCGCAGCGCGGCTGCCACCGGCTCGTGGGCCACCGCGAAACCGACCCGAAGCCCCGCCAGGCCGTACGCCTTGGAGAAGGTCCGCAGCACCGCCACATTGGGCCGGTCCCGGTAGATCTCGATGCCGTCCGGCACCTCGGCATCGCGGATGAACTCCCGGTACGCCTCGTCGAGCACCACCAGCACATCGCCCGGCACCCGGTCCAGGAACCGCTCCAGCTCGGCCCGGCGCACCACGGTGCCGGTCGGGTTGTTCGGGTTGCAGACGAAGATCATCCGGGTGCGGTCCGTGATCGCGTCCGCCATCGCGTCGAGGTCGTGCGCCTCACCGTCGGTCAGCGGCACCTTCACCGAGGTCGCGCCGCTGATCTGCGTGATGATCGGGTACGCCTCGAAGGAGCGCCAGGCGTAGATGACCTCGTCGCCCGGGCCCGACGTGGCCTGGAGCAGCTGCTGCGCCACTCCGACCGAGCCGGTTCCGGTGGCGAGGTGCGAGAGGGGCACACCGAAACGGTCGGCCAGCTCGTTCATCAGGCCGGTGCAGGCCATGTCCGGGTAGCGGTTGAAGTTCGAGGCCGCCGCCAGGGCGGACTCCATCACCCCGGGCAGCGGCGGATACGGATTCTCGTTGGAGGACAGCTTGAACGCGACCGGTCCACCGGCGGCAGCCGGCTTGCCCGGTACATAGGCGGGGACGCCGTCCAGCTCGGCACGTAGCTTGGGGCTCGTCTCGCTCACCGCAGGTCCTCCTCGATCGTCTGTACACATCAATACTGCTCACCTTATGAGGATTGGGCGCCGCTGCGAATGGCCGAAGTGCCCAATCGTCCGGTGCGACCAGGAATGGGGGGAGCGCTTTTTGCTCCGGCGCGCGCCGGTGGCTCACTCCGTGGCGCGCGTCCCCCGAAGAGGTGAGATGAGACCTCTTCGAGACATCGGCCATTTAGCAGGCCCACCGGGTTCCATGCATGACACACTATGGCCAATCCCTTCAACACCCTTGGTTTGCAAGGAATTTGACCGTTGATGATCATGCAGAAACGTGCCTGTCAACGAGCGAATATGCGACCAGGCCAACCGCCCCTCCGAGCCCTACTATCGGCTCGCCATGACAGCAGCAGGGAAGCACCAGGTGAGCCGGACGGACACACCCCGGCGCGGCGGCCGGCAGGGACGAGCGGGAATCCGGGACGTGGCCGCCGCCGCCGGGGTCTCCATCACGACCGTCTCCGACGCGCTCAACGGCAAGGGCAGGCTCCCGGACGCCACCCGCCGCCATGTCCGCGAGGTCGCAGAGCGCCTGGGCTACCGCCCTTCCGCCGCGGCCCGAACCCTCCGTACCGGCAAGTCCGGCCTGATCGGCCTGACCGTGACGACCTACGGGGACGAACCTTTCACCTTCACCGAATTCGCGTACTTCGCGGAGATGGCCAGAGCCGCCACCTCCGCCGCGCTCGCCCGCGGTTACGCCCTCGTCATCCTGCCCGCCACCTCGCGCCACGACGTCTGGTCGAACGTCGCACTCGACGGCACCGTCGTGATCGACCCGTCCGACCAGGACCCGGTCGTCACGGAGCTGGTGCGCCAGGGGCTGCCCGTCGTCTCGGACGGACGCCCGGCCGGAACGCTCCCGGTCACCGCCTGGGTCGACAACGACCACCGGGCCGCCGTACTCGACCTGCTCGACCATCTCGCCGCCGCCGGGGCCCGCCGCATCGGCCTGCTCACCGGCACCACCACCGACACGTACACCCGCCTCTCCACCACCGCGTACCTCCACTGGTGCGAGCGCGTGGGCCAGGACCCGGTGTACGAGTCGTACCCCGCCCACGACCCCTGCGCGGGCGCGGTCGCCGCCGACCGGCTGCTCGCCCGCCCCGACCGCCCCGACGCCGTCTACGGGCTCTTCGACCCCAACGGCACCGATCTGCTGGCGGCGGCCCGTCGGTACGGCCTGCGCGTCCCGGAGGACCTGCTGCTGGTCTGCTGCAGCGAGTCCACCGTGTACGCGACGACCGAGCCGCCCATCACCACCCTCTCGCTCAAGCCGCGCAGGATCGGCACCGCGGTCGTCCAGCTCCTGATCGACGCCATCGAGGGCGTGGACCAGGACGGACCGGTGGAGCAGGTCATACCGACCGAACTCATCGTGCGGACCTCCTCGCAACGCCGTCCGCCCCGCACCACGGTCAGCGCACCCCGCTCTCCAGCAGGTGACTGATCAGGAGATTCCGGACCAAACGGCCGATGAACCCGACGTGCGTCCGGATTCACCACCCCTGGTGCGTCACAGAGCACGATCCGCATTCCTATGATGGGCGCACGACACCGCGGACCGCCCCGACCAGCAGGGCCCGTCAGGTGTACGGCGGCGCGACGGTGGTGGAGGGGTCGATGACACAGGGGGCCGGTCAGGAACCCGTGGTGCGGACGGCGACGTTGCGCGACTTCCGCGTACCGCCCTATGCCCAGAGCCCGGTGCCGCCGCCGTCGGCGCACCCGGGCAACACCGTCCCCGGCGACGTGCCGCCGGACGGATACACGCCCACCGCGCGCGACCTTCCGGTGATCAACCGCGGTGACACCCTGGAGGTCCCGACGGTGCCCGACCCGCGCCCCGTCCCGGAGCAGGGCCGCGGACCGCTGTACGTCGTCGGCGACGTCCACGGCTATCTGGACGAGCTCCACGCCGCCCTCGCCGAGCAGGGCCTCATCGACGCCGACGGCAAGTGGGCGGCGGGCAACGCCCGGCTCTGGTTCCTCGGCGACTTCACCGACCGGGGCCCGGACGGCATCGGGGTCATCGACCTCGTGATGCGCCTGTCCGCCGAGGCCGCGGCGGCCGGCGGCTACTGCAAGGCCCTGATGGGCAATCACGAACTGCTGCTCCTCGGCGCCAAGCGGTTCAGCGACACCCCGGTCAACTCCGGTGCGGGCACCGCCACCTTCCAGGCGGCCTGGCTGCTCAACGGGGGCCAGAAGAACGACATGGAGCGCCTCCAGGACGTCCATCTCCAGTGGATGTCCCGACTCGACGCGGTCGTCGAGGAGGACGGGCATCTGCTGATGCACTCCGACACGACGGCGTACCTCGAATACGGCAGCACCATCGAGGACGTCAACGACACCGTGCACGCCATTCTCACGCGTAACGACGCCGATGAGTGCTGGGACCTCTTCCGGAAGCTCACCAAGCGGTTCGCCTTCCGCGACGAGTCGGGTCCGCAGGCCGTCCGGGAGCTGATGTCGGCCTACGGGGGACAGCGCATCGTCCATGGTCACAGCCCCATTCCGTACCTCCTCGGCGAGGTCGGCTCGGAAGACGGAGAGGATGGTTCCGGCCCCGTGGTCGAGGGTCCGCACGTGTACGCGGACGGGCTCGCCATCGCCATGGACGGCGGAGTGACCATGGCCGGAAAGCTGCTGGTCGTCCAGCTGCCTCTGCATGACTGACGCTCTTTCGGGAAGACGGTCCCACGACCTGACCACGCCGACCACCGGGCCTATTTACGGAAACCCCCTGTCACCCCGTGCCGTGGGCGCTCTACCATCGGCGTATCAGTAGCAGGCTCTCCTCCGTTTCCGCCCAACTGCTCGCTCTCAGCGGGCACTCAGGCCCGACGGAGCATCGGGGGATGCACATGAACAGCGCTCCGCACCTGCTGGCCGAGGACCGACCCGAGTACGAGCGGATCCTCGACGACGCACTGCGTCATGCCCATGAACGGCCGGATCTGGCCGCGGTCGGTGAACGGCTCAACGCCGTGCAACTGCGCACCATGGCGCTGGACGCCACCGAGTTGATCACTGCGACGGCCGCCACCGAGTACAAGCACTATGTGCAGGCCCGCGAGGAGCTGCGCAGCCCCGTCGACGAAACCGACCAGGACGCGAACCCCGGCCCCGGCACGCGCCGTTCGCATCGACCGGGCGCCGGCATAGGAGCCGTCGTCACGGTCCTGGCGCCGGTGCTCGCCGGTACCGCCGCGTTCATATTCCTGCTGGCCGGCTATCTGCTGAGGCTGCTCGACCCGGCGCCGCCCTTCGCCTCCACCATGGTCTCGGCGGGCTGGTTCTTCGCGGCGGTCACGGCCGCCGCGATCCTGGTCGCCGCCGTCGGGCTGCTCATCACGGCGCTGCGCAACGGGTCGGAGCCGCAGCCCGTCGAGGACGACGAGGAGGAGCTGCCGGAGGACGTGGCGCGGGCCAGGGAGGCGTGGCGTCACGCCCTGCTGGAGCGCGGCATCCTGCCGTTCCTGCGGGACGCGCTCGCCGATCCCGACGCCGGCCCGGCCTCGCGCACCCCGGTCCGCTCGGCGAACCGCATCCCGAAGGTCGGCTACAGCCCGCCGGACTTCTCCAGCCCGGACGACGGCCCGGCCGCCGGCCCCCGGCCGACGTTCACCTCACCGGACTTCACCAGCCCCGACTTCGGCGGCCCCGAGCACGAACTGGACTGACCGGTGCCCGGTCGGCGCCGCCCCACAACCGCACCCGGCCCTCCACTCGCCGCCTCCACCTCCGGTGTGACGTCCTACGATGCGTCAGTCCTCCGGCAAGTCCGGATCATCGTGCGGCAAGGGAAGTCCATGCGCCTGTCCAACCACGTCAAGAAGGCCGCTCTGGGCGCGGCGGCGATATCCCTCCTCGCCGGGTGCACGGGGGAGCAAGGTGCGGGCGGGGACGTGCAGCGAGCCGCGGAACGGCCTGCCTCCTGGACGGACCTGCCTGTGCGGACGGGCGCACGGGACGTCGTCCACACGGACGGCGACGACCGGTCGTACAAGGTCAGGGTCACGGTCAAGAGCCTGGTCCGGGGCTCGGGGGAGGACATGCAGGGGGCGGGGCGCGTGGACGAAGGGCTGAAGGGCATGGTCCCCCACTACCTCACTTTCAAGGTCACCAACACCGGTCGCAAGAAGATCCCCGATGCCTACGTCGTGGACAGCGACTTCGCCCTGAACGGCACCGACTGGGAGCGCGGTGAGCAGGCCTACGTCAGCGGCGGCAGGCCGGGCGGGGTCGACCTGCCCTGCGCGGACACCGCGCCGAAGACGCTGGCGCCCGGCGACTCGTACACCACCTGCGTGACCTACGTACTGCCCAAGGGTGTCGGCGTGCTGTCGCTGACCCACATCGCCGACGGCTACCTCGACGAGGGCGGCGCGGTAGCCACCTGGCCCGTCGAGGGCGGCCTCAAGGCCGTGTCTTCCGGGCTGAAGGAGCCGGGCGACGTCGTCCGCGTCCGGTGGGACGCCGGCGAGGATGGCGTCCTCACTGGCGAGAACGTCCTCGAACTGCCCGCCAGGCTGGCATCCGTACGCCGGGGCAGTGCGGCCGACCTCGCGGGCCTGGACCTCGACCTCAACGAGAACGAGCGGCGCGGCGTCCCGTACTACGTATCGGTCACCTACACCAACCCCGGCCCGGATGACCTCTACACCGACCAGGCCGACAGCGTCAGCCTGCTCACCGAGGGCGGTCGGCAGATCCAGGGGAAGACCCCCTTCGTCGCCGACACGAAGATCCCTGGCTGTCCGTCCGACTGGGTCACCCGGGTGGTTTCGCCGGGCGAGAGCGTGACGGAGTGCAGCATCCACATGGTGACGGACGACAACGACAAGCCGTTCGCGGTGGGCTTCGCGGAGGCGGACCGGCCGGGACTGGTGACCTGGCGGGCCCCCCTCCGCTGACGCGGCCGGGTCAGTCGGCCGACTTACCGCCCGTCTCCGCGAGCGGCAGGTACACACGGTTGCCCGCTGCCGCGAACTCCTTCGACTTCTCCAGCATCCCGGCCTCGATCTCTTCAGGCGTCGAGCCCGCGTCACCGCCGAACTGCTTTGTGATGCTTTGACTGATCTTCATCGAACAGAACTTCGGACCGCACATCGAGCAGAAGTGGGCCGTCTTCGCCGGCTCGGCCGGCAGTGTCTCGTCGTGGAACTCCCGCGCGGTGTCCGGGTCGAGGGCCAGGTTGAACTGGTCCTCCCAGCGGAACTCGAACCGGGCGTCGGAGAGCGCGTCGTCCCAGTCCTGCGCCCCCGGGTGTCCCTTGGCGAGGTCCGCCGCGTGCGCAGCGATCTTGTAGGTGATGACGCCGGTCTTCACATCATCCCGGTTGGGCAGGCCGAGGTGCTCCTTCGGCGTGACGTAGCAGAGCATCGCGGTGCCCCACCATGCGATCATCGCCGCGCCGATGCCCGAGGTGATGTGGTCGTACGCCGGCGCGACATCGGTGGTCAGCGGGCCGAGCGTGTAGAACGGCGCCTCCTCGCAGATCTCCTGCTGGAGGTCGATGTTCTCCTTGATCTTGTGCATCGGGACATGGCCCGGGCCCTCGATCATGGTCTGCACGCCGAACCGCTTGGCGACCGCGTTCAGCTCGCCGAGCGTGCGCAGTTCGGCGAACTGCGCCTCGTCATTGGCGTCGGCGATCGAGCCGGGACGCAGCCCGTCGCCCAGTGAGTACGTCACGTCGTAGGCCGCGAGGATCTCGCAGAGCTCCTCGAAGTGCTCGTACAGGAACGACTCCTTGTGGTGCGCGAGGCACCAAGCCGCCATGATCGAACCGCCGCGCGAGACGATTCCGGTCTTGCGGCGGGCAGTCAGCGGTACGTACGGCAGGCGCACGCCGGCGTGGACCGTCATGTAGTCGACGCCCTGCTCGGCCTGTTCGATGACCGTGTCCTTGTAGATCTCCCAGGTCAGTTCCTCCGCCCGGCCGTCGACCTTCTCCAGGGCCTGGTAGAGCGGGACGGTGCCGATCGGCACGGGGGAATTGCGCAGAACCCACTCACGGGTGGTGTGAATGTTGCGGCCGGTGGACAGATCCATGACGGTGTCGGCGCCCCAACGCGTCGCCCACGTCATTTTTTCCACCTCCTCCTCAATGGAGGACGTCACCGCGGAGTTGCCGATGTTGGCATTGACCTTCACCAGGAACCGCTTGCCGATGATCATCGGCTCGATCTCCGGGTGGTTGACGTTGGCAGGCAGCACGGCCCGGCCGGCCGCGATCTCCTCGCGCACCACCTCGGGCCCGACGTTCTCCCGGATGGCCACGTACTCCATCTCCGGGGTGATCTCGCCCCGGCGGGCGTACGCGAGTTGGGTCACCGGCTGCCCGTCCCGGCTGCGGCGCGGCAGCCGCGGGCGGCCGGGGAACACCGCGTCGAGGTTGCGCAGTCCGCCACGCGGCGAGGTGTGCTTGAGCCCGTCGTCCTCGGGGCGGGCGGGGCGGCCCGGGTACTCCTCGGTGTCGCCGCGGGCGATGATCCAGTTCTCCCGCAGCGGTGCGAGCCCGCGACGGACATCGGTCTCTACGGTGGGATCGGTGTACGGACCCGACGTGTCGTACAGCGTCACGTCCTTGCCGTTGGTGAGGTGCACCTGACGGACCGGCACCTGGAGGTCCGGGCGCGAGCCCCGGACGTACCCCTTGTGCCAGCCGATGGACTTCCCGGCCTCGTCGCTCTGGTTCGAGGCAGGCGTGCGTGCGTCCGATGTGGTCATGAGACCTACTCCCTACGCCGGCATTACCCGGTAACAGGTTCGGCGGTCGGCGCAGCCTGTCCCGTACGGACGTACGGAGATCAGCGCCCTCTCAGCCCGGTGCTCCGAGCTCCCGCGTGTGCAAAGGTTCCTCCACGCTAGCGCCCCGTCCCGCTCGGTGAACAGTGGGCCCGTCTCTTCTTGCGATGATCGGCCGGTGACGTCCACCCAGATCGACCACGAACCGCAGGGCCATCAGCACGGTCACTCGCACAGCCATGGCCCTGCCGCACCCGTCTCCAAGCATCTGCGCAAGGTCATCGCGGCCGTACTGGTCCCGTTCGCCACCGCCGTCCTCGTCGGTCTGGTGGCGCTCTGGCCGGGTGGTACGCCGCCGCACGAACGGACCGGCGTCGGATTCGACCGGCAGACCCAGCAGGGAAAGGTGGTGAACATCGACATGGTGGACTGCAAGGAGGTGAACGCGGTCCAGACGCCCATGGACGGGGCAGCCACACCGCCCTCGGGAAGCACGAGGGGGCTGTGCAAGAAGGCCACGATCGAGGTGTCGACCGGTCACGACAAGGGCCGGACCTTCACCGAGATCGTCCAGCCCGACGCACCGCGTCAGCTGCGCGACGGTCAGGGCGTGGTCGTGGCGTACGCCCCCGACGCGCCTCGTGATCTGCAGTACTCGGTGACGGATGTGAACCGGAAGTTCCCGATGGCCCTGCTGGCCGGGATCTTCGCCCTGGTCGTGGTCGCGGTGGGCCGCATGCGCGGAGTCATGGCACTCGTCGCGCTCGCGGTCTCGTTCGCCGTGCTCACCCTGTTCATCCTCCCGGCCATTCTCCAGGGCTCGAACCCGCTGGTGGTCGCCGTGGTCGGGGCCAGTGCGATCATGCTGATCGCGCTCTACATGTGCCACGGCCCGACCGCCCGCACCTCGGTCGCGGTGATCGGCACACTGATCTCACTGCTGCTGATCGGACTGCTCGGATCGCTCTTCATCGGCTGGGCGAGCCTGACCGGCAACACCGACGACAACACCGGCCTCATCCATGGCCTGTACCCGCACATCGACATGAGCGGTCTGCTTCTGGCCGGTGTCATCATCGGTTCGCTCGGGGTCCTCGACGATGTGACCGTGACCCAGACGTCGGCGGTCTGGGAACTCCACCAGGCGAACCCGGCGTTGGGTGTGCGGGGGCTCTACCGGGCAGGGATCAGGATCGGGCGCGACCACATCGCCTCGGTCGTCAATACGCTGGTGCTCGCCTACGCGGGCGCCGCACTGCCGTTGCTGCTGCTGTTCTCCATCGCGCAGAGCAGCATGGGGACGGTGGCCAACAGCGAGCTGGTGGCGGAGGAGATCGTACGAACGCTGGTCGGATCGATCGGACTGGTCGCCTCGGTGCCGGTGACGACGGTGCTCGCCGCGCTGGTCGTCTCCGCGGACCGCACAGGGCTCGGCGCGGAAGCCGGAGCTTCGGCACCCGTACGGACCGGGAGGGGCCGTCGTCGCAGGACGAAGCCCTGAGCATCTCCGCGGTGAGCAATTCACCCATTCGGCAGGTACCGTGTTCGACCGGTGAGCCGGTCGACGGCGCCGTTCCGCTCAGCCCGCGTTCTGTTCCTCGGCGAGAATCCGGCCCAGTGCGTCTTCCAGATTGCCCTCGAAGTCACCCAGCGTGCACTCCTGCCCAAGTGGCACAAGCTTGTCGGTCCGGTCGAGAAACGCCACAAGTGGTGCCGTACCGGCCCTGAAGAGGGCCCGGTCCTCGCCGACCTGGAGCCGGATATGTACGTCGGACAGCCCCTCGGGCTCAGTGGGGCCGATGTGCACATCGCCGTCGCCACTTGGGCTGTTGAGGCCGTCGAGCAGCAGCTCACGGCCGAATGCCCAGGTGACGGGGGCGTCACCGGGCAGATGGAAGGTCATCCGGATCGCATACGGATCGCAGACCTCGTACCGGAGCTCCACCGGGATCCGGAAAGAGAGCTCCTCGGAGACGAGGAAGCTCATCATGACCTCAGCTTGAACCGACTCGCGCATCGTTCAACCCCGCAGTAGATGAATCTGGCCAGGAATGATCCCCCGTGGCCCTATTGACGCCATCGTGGTGCACGCGATAGCAGATCACAAGGAGTGATTTTTCAGATACTGATAGAGAACACGAACGAACGCAAGAGGTTGGCCACTTCGCCACGTAGTTGTTCGACTGCGGGGAGCAACCGGCTCTCCTGCTCCAGGGGTATCGAAATCGCCATCGCGGCAGCGGTGAATCCGGCCGTGATCGGGATGGCCGCGCAGACCGTTCCGAGGGCGTACTCCTGTCGTTCGATGACAGGTTCCGTCCGCTCCATCGACCGCAGCCGCTCAAGAAGCGTCGCGCGGTCCTTCACCGAGTAGCGGGTCAGCGGACGCACAGGGTGACGGTCGAGGTGGTCCTCGCGGGCCTTCTCGTCGAGTTGGCTCAGCAGACACTGGCCGATCGCGTGGGCATGGCCGGTCTCCCGGAAGGACGCCCACTCGTCGACGGCGGGGATGGCGGGGGTGTCGGCGACCGCGATGAGTTCGATCTCGCCCTCGCGGTAGACGGCGCAGTACACGGGGGCGCCGATGATGTCGCGCCAGCGGCCCAGCGACTCGGCCATTCCGCCGCGACGATTCTGCAAAGCCCCTTCGCCGACCAGGCGTTCCGCCGCGGTCCCGATGAGGAAGACACCGTTCTCCCGGCGCAGGTATCCCTCGTGCGTCAGGGTGCGCAGCAGGTGGTACGCCGTGGGAAGGGGAAGACCCGCTTCCCTGGCCAGTTGTTTCGCGGGCGCCCCGTCGCGATGGGTCACCACGGCTTCCAGCAGCCTCAGCGCTCGCTGTACCGAGCCGATCAGCGTCGGGGCAGCAGTGCTCGATGCCGTGGTCAACAGTCACCCCCAGGCATGGTGACGGGTAGTCAGCCCGCCTGTGGGGGCCGCCCCCACGAACTGCCACACGGCTGGGGTCCGGATGCCGAACGCCGTAGAACCACTGGTCAGTGTGGTGACGGACTGTTAATTCCCAGGTGGTGGCAGCGAACTGCCACCCTATCCGCCGGGTCCGCGAGGGGCGTCGTTTCGTCTTTCGCTTAGCTCAGCTGGGCTAATGCCCCGGTCGGCTTCCGATGGTCCTACCAGTCGCCGCGCGACGAGGACGACGACATGAACTTGCGTACGACGAAGATGAGCCCGCCGACCAGGATCACGAAGATCAGGACCTTGAAGAGCAGTCCGATCACGAACCCGATCACGCTGGCGATCAGACCTCCGAACACGACGATCGCGATGACCGGCACCGCGATCCACTTCACCCACCAGGGCATCCCCGCGAATATCTCCCGCACGGCCATCGTCCTTACCTCGTCTCCATGAGTTCCTGCCTCGATGCTAGGGGCGCGGAGGGGGCCGGTGGGGGGCCCGAAGCCCTTGAAGTCCCCTGATCGACCCCTGAGGGATCCCTGAGACCGGACCCCCGCCCTCCGGCGGATCGGCCCAGCTCTCCCGGCGGATCGGCCCAGCCCTCCCGCAGCATCCGCCCGGTCCTCCCGGAGGATCCGCTCAGCTCTCCGGGGGCGAGAAGACCACCATCACCCGCAGGTCCTCGGTGATGTGGTGGAACTTGTGGGCGACGCCGGCCGGTACGTACACCACGCTCCCTCTGCCCACCTGCGTGGTTTCCATGCCGACCGTGATGGAGGCGCGGCCGCTGACGACGAGGTAGACCTCGTCCTGGTTGTGCGGCTGCTGCGGGTCCAGCTCCCCGGCGTCCAGCGCGTACAGGCCGACGGACATGTTCCGTTCCTTCACGAACTGCAGATACGCGCCGTCGTTGGCGGCCCGTTCCGCCTCCAGTTCGTCCAGTCTGAATGCCTTCATGGCCTGTCCGCCCCTTGCCTCTGCGCTGCCGGTGTCCGCCACCGATCAGGTCTGCCACGATCAGACACATGAAGAATTTCGTAGTCAAGACGATCGCCAACGCAGGTGCGCTGGCCGTGGCCATCTGGTTGATCCAGGACATCACGCTGACCGGTGGCAGCACCGGCCGCAAGGCGCTCACTCTGATCGTGGTTGCCCTGCTCTTCGGCCTGGTGAACTTCGTGGTCAAGCCGATCGTGAAGCTGCTGACCCTGCCGCTCTTCATCCTCACGCTCGGGCTGATCACGCTGGTGGTCAACGCGCTCATGCTGCTGCTGACCTCCTGGCTGGCCGGTGTGTTCGATCTGAGTTTCCATGTCGACGGCTTCTGGACCGCCGTGCTCGGCGGCCTGATCATCTCCATCGTGTCGTGGGCACTGAACGTGATCCTGCCCGACGAGGACTGACCCGACGCCTCTTGAGACAGTGCAGTTCAGGCCGGTGGCACACCGGAGAGAGAAGTACCGGGAGAGAAGCGAGGAAGCGGTATGAGCACCATGGGTGACGGAACCCGGGCGGTACGGGCCGGGCTGCCCGAACCGGAGCAGTTCGAGCCCACCCTGCCCGGACCGGTCTTCGCCGCACACTTCCATCTCTCCGGTGAGCCGACCGGTCCGTACACCTACGGCCGGGACACCAATCCGACCTGGACCCATCTGGAACGGGCCATCGGTGAGCTGGAGGCACCGGGGGAGCCCGTCGAGACCACGGTCTTCGCCTCCGGAATGGCGGCGATCTCGGCCGTGCTGCTGTCCCAGGCACGCACCGGCGATGTGGTCGTGCTGCCCGACGACGGCTATCAGGCCCTGCCGCTGGTGCGCGAGCAGTTGGAGGCGTACGGCGTCGAGGTGCGGACCGCGCCGACCGGCGGCGATGCCCAGCTGGCGGTCCTCGAAGGCGCCAAGCTGCTGTGGATCGAGACCCCGTCCAATCCGGGGCTCGATGTCTGCGATGTGCGCCGGCTCGTCGAGGCGGCGCACTCGGCCGGCACGCTGGTGGCCGTCGACAACACCCTCGCCACACCGCTCGGCCAGCGTCCGCTGGAGCTGGGGGCCGACTTCTCGGTCGCCAGTGACACCAAGGGCATGACCGGACACGGGGACATTCTGCTCGGCCATGTGACCTGCCGTGATCAGGAGCTGGCGGCGGGGATACGACGCTGGCGGAAGGTGATCGGCGCCATCCCGGGCCCCATGGAGGCATGGCTCGCGCACCGGTCGCTGGCCACGCTGGAGCTGCGCACCGACCGGCAGTGCGCCACCGCCCTGACCCTGGCGGAGGCGCTCGGCAAGCGGCCGGAGGTGACCGGGCTGCGCTATCCCGGGCTGCCCTCCGACCCTTCGTACCCGAAGGCCGTGCGGCAGATGCGGCGTTTCGGCTCCGTGGTGTCGTTCGTACTGCCCGACCGCGAACGGGCCGAGCGCTTCCTGACCGAGCTGCGGCTGGTCGACGACGCGACGAGCTTCGGCGGTGTGCGCTCCACCGCCGAGCGCCGGGCGCGCTGGGGCGGGGACGCGGTGCCCGAGGGCTTCATCCGCTTCTCGGTCGGCGCGGAAAGCCCCGCCGACCTGGTCACGGATGTGGAACGGGCGCTCGACGCGGCACTGGGCGAGCGCTGACCGACCAGTGGTACGGGCGGTCCGAGCCTCCCCCCTCGTGGCTCGGACCACCCCGGCTCCTCCTGCGACGAGCCGCCCGAACAAGGCTAGTTGACTCTCAGTCAGTGTCCAATCACAGTAGCGACAGCGACCTATCGACATATTTATAGTTGTACGGGTCCGAAGCGTCGCGAGGGTGGGAGGGACAGGGCATGGACCTGACCCTGCTGCGTACGTTCGTCACGGTGCACCGGGCCGGTTCCTTCACCAGGGCCGCTGCCCTGCTCGGCCTCTCCCAGCCCGCGGTCACCTCCCAGATCCGGACCCTGGAGCGGCAACTGGGCCGCCCGCTCTTCCTGCGCAGGGCCCGCGGCGTGACCCCGACGACCATCGGCGACGAGCTCGCGCACCGGGCGGCGCCCCATCTGGACGCGCTGATCGAGATCACCGAGGCGGAGCTCGACGAGGAGTCGGGCGTACGGACGCTTCATCTGGCCGGGCCTCCCGAATTCACATCGATGCGTGCCCTGCCCTCGCTCACCCCGCTCGTCGCCCAGGGCGTGGCCCTGCGCAGTTCCTTCTTCACCGGCGCCGAGGAAGCGCTGGAGGGACTGGCCGCCGGACATCATGACCTGGCCATCGCGACGGCCCGTCCACGCGGTGGGCTGCTCGCCGCGACCGCGCTCTGCGACGAAGAGCATGTGCTGGTCGCCGCGCCGCGCTGGGCCGGGCGCCTCGGCCCCGGGGCGCTGCGGCACAAGGGGCCCGTGGTGCTGGAGCAGCTGCCGGTCGTGGAGGTCCACGAGAGCCTGCCGCTCGTCTCCCGCTACTGGGCCGCCGTCTTCGAGAGCCGGCCCGCCCTCGCGGGAGCCGTCATCGTGCCGGACCTCCGGGCAGTCCTGGAGTGCACCGCGGCCGGCGCCGGACTTGCCGTGCTGCCGCGCTATCTGTGCGAGAGGGCGCTGGAGCGGGGCGAGGTCGTGGCCCTCCTGGATCCCCCGGTTCCGCCGCTGCGCACCTACTTCCTGGCGGTGCGGACCGGCACTCTCGCGCTGCCCCACATCGCGCGGGCGCACGAGTGGCTGCTGCGTGCTGCCGCCGACTGGTGAGCGCAGGGCCGCCCAGCACCGGTCCGGTGTTTCAGAACCGGTTCAGCGGGCCACTCTCTTGCCATGACCGAACGTCCCGTGGTCAAGCGCACCGCACGCGCCATCCTGCTCGACGGCAACGACCTGATCCTCATCAAGCGCACCAAGCCCGGAGTGGATCCCTACTGGCTCACGCCCGGCGGCGGGGTCGAGCCCGAGGACGCGACCGTCGTCGACGCCCTGCACCGCGAGGTGGACGAGGAACTCGGCGCCAAGATCACCGATGTGGTGCCCTGTTTCGTGGACACCGTGGAACACATCGAGGGCGGCGGGGTGAAGGGCGTGAAGGTCCAGCACTTCTTCGTCTGCCGACTGGATTCGATGGACCCGTCCCGACGGCACGGCCCGGAGATCGACGATCCCTGCGGGGAGTACGACATCGTCCGGGTGCCGTTCAGCAGGATGGGGATCGCCGCAGTCCATCTCGTACCGCTGTCGCTGCGGCACTACCTGGACGGCAACATCGAGGGCGTACGCGCGATGCACGCGCCCGATCTGGGCTGACCGCCGCTGGTGGCCCGGGGCGACGGTGGCGGCCGCAGCTCCGGGTGATCGCCTCTGCCGTGGTGGTGCCTGCCTCCGCCGTGGTCAGGCGGGGCCGGACGCGGCCAGTTCGTCGAAGGAGTCGTGCCGGATGCGCTCGGCCGGCATGCCGATGCCCCGGAGCGCGTCCACGCCGCTGCGGATCATGCCGGGCGGGCCCGAGAGAAAGGCCTCGTACTCGGGCCACGGCCCGCACTCCCGCACCGCCTCGGGCAGCAGTCCCCGCATCAGGCCCACTCCTGTTCCCGGGCCCGTGGAGACCACCGGCCGGACCGCGAGCCAGGGATAAGTCCTCTGGAGCCGCATCATCGTGTCGATGTCGTACAGGTCGTAATCGCTGCGTGCCCCGTAGAAGACCTCCACCGGACGCCGGTCGCCGTGCTCCGCGACATCCTCGACGAGCGCCTTGATGGGTGCGATGCCCGTGCCTCCGCCCAGGCAGAGCAGACCGTTGTGGGTGGAGTGGTCGACCGTCATCGAGCCCGTGGGCGGCCCGAGGCGCAGGATGTCCCCGGGCCGGGCCCGGTGCACCAGGGCGTTGGAGACCCAGCCGGCCGGGACCGCCTTGACGTGGAAGGTGAGCAGACCGTCGGGGCGGGGTGCCGAAGCGAAGGAGTAGTGCCGCCAGTTCCGGGGCCACCACGGGGTCTCCACGGCTGTGTACTGGCCGGCGAGGAAGGGGTAGGCCTGGTCGGGACGGAGCGTGAGCACCGCTATGTCACGGGTCCTGAGGTCGTGGGACACGATCTCCGCGTGCCACCAGGCAGGGGACCGCTGCTCGTCCTCGGCGGCAGCGTCGATCATGATCTGCGATATCGCGGTGTAGGCGCGCACCCACGCAGCTTCGGTCTCCCCGTCCCAGGTGGTGGTCGCGTAGCGGCTCAGCGCGCCCATGAGCGCCTCCCCCACCGCGGGATAGTGCACGGCCTGCGTGCCGTACTTGCGGTGGCCCCGCCCAAGTTCGCCGAGGTACTCGGTCAGTGCGCGCGGATCGTCCAGCCGATCGGCCGCGGTGAGGATCGCCCGCAGGAGCCGGTCGCGCTGGACATCCATCGCGACCGGGAACAGCTCCCTCAGCGCCGGGTGGCGCACGAAGAGCAGCGCGTAAAAATACGAGGTCACCTGGTCCGCGACGGGCGAGATCTCGGTCAGGGTGCGATGGATCAGGATCGCGTCGGCGGATCTGCCGGTTCCGCCTTCGGTCCACCCGGTGGCCGGAGCATCCATACTGTGCCTCGCCTCGTACGTCTCGTGGTCGCCTTACGCACCAGCACGGCCCGCGGCCCCCCTGCCCGCGAACGCAGTCGGGCCCCGCTGACGGCCGCCGTCCGGCCGCTGTCCGCGATCCCCCGGCCCAGCATGCCTTGCCTCGGACACGGGCGGGCCGTGAACCGATGACTGGCGCCCATGAACGCATCAGCCCCGGGCAGCACAACAACTCGCCCGGCAGGGAAGCCCGCAGAGGAACGCGTGCCGTACGCCGAGGCTAGTACGCGCGATTACTCCCGTCGTCAGACGCCCGATCGCCCCGCTCCCGGCACCGTGTTTCACGTGAAACCACTCAACCGCTCCGCCCGACGCAGCCTCCTGGTGGCGCATGTCGCGGTATCCGTGAGCTGGCTGGGGCTGACCGTCGGACTGCTGACGCTCGCCATCGCGGCCTTCTCCACCGGGAACCCCGCCACCGCACAGGCCGCCACCCGCGCCATGAAGATCTTCGGGGACTGGCTGATCGTGCCGGTCGCCCTGTTCTCACTGCTCAGCGGTGTCGTCCTGGCACTCCGCACCCCATGGGGGCTGGCCAGGCACCGGTGGGTCTGGACGAAGTTCTGGCTCACGCTGATCACCGTGGCGCTGTCCATCTTCTCCCTGCGGCCCGGCATCAACGAAGCCGCGGCGCACGGTGCCGTCGACGCCGACCTGGTGGTCGCGCCGTCGGTGGCAACGGCGACGTATCTCTTCGTCACCGCGATATCGGTGCTGAAGCCCTGGGGACCGACCCGGCGCGGCCGTCGGCTGCGCCGCTCGTCCGGAATCGGTAAAGGGGTGGACGAGCGAACATCGGGTCGTACAGCCTGACCTTCATGCCCAGCTCACTGCCCCGTCCGATCACCGAACTGCCTGTCAGGCGCCTCACCCCGGGTGACCTGATCGCCTGCGCCGATCTCAGCGAAGACCGTGGCTGGCCCCGCGATGAGCACAGATGGGGCCTGCTCCTAGCCGCCGGAACCGGCTACGGCGTGGACGACCCCGAGGGCAAGGGCCTGATGGCCGGCTGTGTGGTGACCTCTTACGGCCCCCGGCTGGCCGCCATCGGCATGGTGCTCGTCGCGGAACGCCATGCGCGGCAGGGAGTCGCGCGGCAGCTGATGCACCATGTGCTCGCCGAGTCCGGAGACACGCCGCTCAGCCTCTACGCGACAGCCGCGGGGCAGCCGCTCTACGAACAGCTCGGCTTCTCGGTCGTGAGCCACGCCCGGCGGGTCACCGGCTTCTTCCGGCCGACCGGCGGCAGGTCCTCCGCCGTGACCGTCCGCCCGGCCACGGCGGAGGACCTGCAGGCCATGGTCCGGCTGGATGCGGATGTCTTCGGCGCCGACCGGACCCATGTCCTCGCCCGGCTGCCCGCGTACGCCGACCACATCCGGGTGGCCCAGGACGGAGGACGTCTCATCGGTTACGCGGCCGTCTGGCCGAGCGACCGGATGCACGCGGTCGGCCCCTTGGTCGCGCGCGACACAGCCACGGCCCAGGCACTCGTCTCCTCGCTCGCAAAGGCGACGGATCGGCCGCTGCGCGCGGATATCGACGCGCGCCATACCGAGCTGCTCGACTGGTTCGAGGAGTGCGGCCTGCGGTCCGACTCCACGACCGCGGTGATGACACTCGGGGCCTCGGACCTGCCCGGTGACTGGACCCGTCGCTACGCCCCGCTGACCGTGGCAATGGGCTGACCGCCGACGCCCGCCCGGCCCGGAGCCATCACCGGCCGCGG
Organism: Streptomyces sp. NPDC127117; assembly: GCF_042677325.1. Classification (NCBI taxonomy): domain Bacteria; kingdom Bacillati; phylum Actinomycetota; class Actinomycetes; order Kitasatosporales; family Streptomycetaceae; genus Streptomyces; species Streptomyces sp. NPDC127117. Next base: position 14,040 of record NZ_JBHXTM010000042.1, on the reverse strand, counting down.
GCCCGGCGAGCGTTTCAGGCGAGCGACCGCACGGCGTCCGTCGCGAAGCCGTGGTCCTGGTCGGGGGCGCCTCCGCCGACGCCGATGGCGCCGATGAGCCGGCCGCCGCGGCGTACCGGAACGCCACCGGCGATGAAGAGCAACGGCCGGTCGAGGGCGGTGGGCAGGGTGTGGAAGAGCCCGCCGGGCTGGACCGCGTCGACCAGTTCGGCAGTGGGGGCGTTGAGCTGAAGGGCCGTGTAGGCCTTGCGGGTGCTCGTCTCACCGGCGATGAGGACGGCCCGGTCGTCCCGCCGGAAGGCCAGCAGGTGACCGCCGGCGTCGAGGACGGTGACGGCGACCGCGACATCGGCGGCCTCGGCGGCGGCGCGGGCCGCGTCGATGAGCGCTTCGGCGTCCTGGGTCGTCAGCGGGGCGACGGCGACAGTGGTGGTGCTCATGGGGGACTCCTTGGTGCGATGGTGCGGTGTGCTGTGGTGATGGTCTGTCCGGTGCGCCGAGGCGCTGTGTGGTGCGGTGAAGCGCTGTGTGTCGCTCTGTGAGCGGGGTCAGCTCCGGGACGCGGGGGTCAGGGCAGGCTCGGGGTTGTGCCGGGCGACGAGCCGGCTGGGCGTGGCCGTGCGGCGTTCCAGCGCGCCGGAGACGATCGCGAGGGCCAGGGCTGAGCCGGCCAGGGCTGCGCCGACCCAGTTGGGCGCGGTGTAACCGAGGCCGGCCGCGATGACGATGCCACCGAGCCACGCCGAGAGCGCGTTGCCGAGGTTGAAGGCGCCGATGTTGGCCGCGGAGGCGAGAGTCGGGGCACCGGCCGCCTGGTCGAGCACCCGCTTCTGCAGCGGCGGTACGGTCGCGAAGCCCAGGCCACCGATCAGCACAATGGTGACGGCTGCGGCGATCTTGTTGTGCGCGGTCAGGGTGAACAGGGCAAGGACCACGGCGAGGGCGCTCAGCGACACGTACAGCAGGGGCATCAGACGGCGGTCGGCGAACTTGCCGCCGATCAGGTTGCCGCCCACCATGCCCAGCCCGAGAAGGACCAGCAGCCAGGTGACGGACGACGTGGAGTATCCGGCGACCTCGGTCATCATCGGAGTGATGTAGGTGATCGCTGCGAAGACCCCGCCGAAGCCCAGCACGGTCATCCCCATAGCGAGCAGGACCTGCACATTGCGGAACGCGGCCAGTTCGTCACGGAGCCGCACGCCCTCGTTCCGCGGCTGTTCGGGGACGAGCCTGGCGACACCGAGAAGGCCGACGACGCCGATCGCGGCGACGACGAAGAACGTGGTGCGCCAGCCGACGCTCTGCCCGATGTAGGTGCCCAGCGGTACGCCGACGACATTGGCCACGGTGAGGCCGGTGAACATCATGGCGATCGCGCCGGCCCTCTTCTGGGGAGCGACCAGGTCCGCCGCGACGACCGTTCCGATGCCGAAGAAGGCACCGTGGGCGAGTGAGGCGATCACCCGGCCGACGACCATCACGCCGAAGACCGGGGCGACCGCGGAGACGACGTTGCCCACGACGAACAGCCCCATGAGCAGCACCAGCATGCGTTTGCGGGTGACCCGGGTGCCGAGGGCCGTCATCAGCGGGGCCCCGAGAACGACGCCCAGGGCGTATCCCGTGACGAGGAATCCCGCAGTGGGGATCGAGACCTGGAAGTCCGCGGCAACCTCGGGGAGCAACCCCATGATCACGAACTCGGTGGTTCCGATACCGAAAGCCCCGATGGCGAGGGCCAGAAGCGCCAGCGGCATGGGCTTCACCTTCCCTGAAGATTGCGTCTGCGTCTTACGAGCGTCCACAATAATTGCAGGCGCCGATTAATTGCAAGCGCGGGCTATTGCGGTCGTCGCCTATCCTGGAGGCAAGCGGCTCCGACACGGAGGAGAGACCCCATGACAGCGACAGACCCCGCACTCACCGCCCTCTCCCAGGGCTGGTGCGCTCTCTCCTTGCTCCACGGAAAGATCGAGGCCCGTATCGAGCGGGCGCTGCAGTCCGGGCACGGGCTCAGCGTGCGGGAGTACTCCCTGCTCGGCGTTCTGAGCAGGCAGCACAACGGCCCCGGTGGACATCTCCAGATGAAGCAGGTCGCGGACGCGGTCGTGCTCAGCCAGAGCGCCACCACCCGCCTGGTCACCCGCCTTGAGGACCGCGGACTGCTGACGCGGTATCTCTGCGACACCGATCGCCGCGGCATCTACACCGATGTCACCGAGGCCGGCCTGGCCCTGCTGGACGAGGCCCGGCCGACCAATGACAGCGCGCTGCGTGCCGCGCTGGACGAAGCCGCGAAGAACCCCGAACTGGCCCCGCTGGTCGAGGCCGTCGAAGCGCTGAAAGTCCCCGTACCGGTCGCGTGAGCCGCCCGGCTTCGCCCCGACCGGGCAGGCCGGACCCGTGCGCCGCCCGGTCGGTCTGCGTACCCTGCCGGTCATGACCGATCTGGAAATACGCCCTGCCGCCCTCACCGACATCCCGGTGATCGTTGCCATGCTCGCCGACGATCCGCTGGGTGCCCGGCGTGAGTCGCCGGACGACCTCGCCCCGTACCGCACCGCGTTCCAACGGCTGGCGAACGACCCGAACCAGCACCTGATGGTCGCCGTGCGCGAGGGCCGCGTCGTCGGAACCCTGCAACTGACGGTGATTCCCGGGCTGTCGAGGCGTGGCTCGACCCGCTCGGTCATCGAGGGCGTACGCATCCACGCCGATGAGCGCGGCAGCGGCCTCGGCACCCTGCTGATCGAGTGGGCCGTGGACGAATCCCGGCGCCAGGACTGCCAGTTGGTGCAGCTGACGTCGGATGCGACCCGGACCGATGCCCATCGCTTCTACGAGCGGCTCGGTTTCACCGCCAGCCATGTGGGCTTCAAGCTCGCCCTCTGAACGCAGCCGGAATCCGGGAGGCCGTCCGTGCACCGCATCAGTGACGAACAACGCAGGATCAGGCTCGGACGGCGCCATCTCCTGGCCCCGTCCATGCGGACCGCTTCTCCGGTCTCCGTCGCCGACGCGGTCGTCGCGCTGCACGCCACCGACGCGGCCACCGTCTTCCTCTCCGCATGTGCCCGTATGACCGAGGCGGACGTCGTCCCGGTGGAGAATGCTCTCTACGAGGATGTCTCGCTGGTCCGGCAGCTCTCCATGCGGAACACCCTCTTCGTCGTATCGCGGGAGCTCGCCCCCTGTGTGGACGCGTCGAACGCCCGGGCCGTGGCCGCCAAGGAACGCCGGACCTTCCTCAAGCACCTGGCGGACGACGGCAGCGGCCTGGACGAGCGCTGGCTCGCCGACGCCGAACGGCAGACCCTTTCCGCGCTCGCGGACCTCGGCACTGCCACCGGCACCGAACTCTCCGCCGCCGTGGCCGCTCTGCGTACGAAGATCACCCTCTTCCCCGGCAAGAGGGCCGAGACCGTGCAGGGCGTCGCCTCCCGTGTCATCCGGATCCTGGCCGCGGAGGGCCGCATCCGCCGGGACCGGCCACGCGGTTCCTGGATCTCCAGCCAGTTCCGCTGGACGGCATCCGAGCCCTGGCCGTCCGAGGAGCCTGCGCAGGCACAGGCCGAGCTGGCCCGGCGATGGCTCCGCTCCTACGGCCCGGCGACCGAGGCCGACCTCAAGTGGTGGACGGGCTGGGGACTGGGGCAGGTACGTAAGGCCCTGACGGCCGTCGGGGCCGAAGAGGTCCGGCTCGACGGCGGAGCCGTGGGGTGGGTACTGGCCCAGGACATGGCGCAGGAAGCGGCGCCGGAACCCTGGGCCGCATTGCTTCCGGCTCTGGATCCCAGCGCCATGGGGTGGGCCGATCGCGGGTTCCACCTCCCGGACGGGCACCGGGAGGCTCTCTTCGACCGGTCCGGCAACATCGGCCCGACTGTGTGGTGGAACGGCAGGATCGTGGGCGGCTGGGCCCAGCGAGCCGACGGTGAGGCTGTCTGGCGGCTGTTGTCCGACGTCGGCCGGGATGCTTCCGCGGCGATCGAGGCGGAGGCATCCCGGCTTTCGAAATGGGTGGGTCAGGCACGAGTCACTCCGCGCTTCCGCACCCCGCTGGAACGGGAGTTGGCGGCCTGAGCCGACACACGCTCCGCCGTTTCACGTGAAACATGACGCCCGTGCTCACAGGCCGCGCCAGCCGCCCTCGTCCACACCGCCGGGAACGGCTGCCGCCGGGTCGTACGGCTCCCGCGTGAAGACGAACGACCCCAGGTCGAGGTGGTTCACGCTGCCGTCGCTGTTACGGACCACGCGCAGCGTCTCCCCCGCGTAGTAGCCGTCGAGACCGGTCCAGCTGCCGTCCGGCTGAGCGATGAACCGGGCACCGCGGCCGACACCTTGCAGGGGCGCAAGCTCCAGCCCGCCGTCCGGGGCCATCCGCACTACGTTCGCGCGCGTGCCCCAGTACCAGGGACCGGTCAGCGCGAGCAGTTCGGCATCCACCTCCGGCAGCGGGCGCCAGGGCTCCGGGATGCGGGGCTCGGCCTCGGCCACGATGTCCACGAGGTCGGCTGCGACACCACTGACCATCAGGCCCGCTGTCGTGTTGGTGAGCACGACGGCCGCCACATCGTCCTCGACGCTGATCCACAGGGCGGCCAGGAATCCGGGCAGCGAGCCCGTATGGCCGATCAGCGTGCGGTTCCCGCTCCGCACCACCTGGAGGCCCAGACCATAATTGAACTGCCAGTCACCGGGCTCGCCCGGCGCGGACGGTTCACGCATCTGCTCCACGGAGGAGGTACGGAGCACCCGGTCGTCACCCTCGGCCAGGAAGGCCGCGAAGCGCAGGAGGTCATCCGTCGTGGACCAGAGCTGACCGGCCGGAGCCATCAGCCCGAGATCCTCGGCCGGTTCGGGCAGCATGACATCGGCCCAGGGATGCACGGCCCAGCCACCCGCGTGCGGCGCCTGCGGCTGGGGGCCTGTGCGGTACATGGCGAGCGGTTCCAGGATCTCGCTGCGCAGTACCTCCGCCCAGCTCGTCCCACGCACCTTCTCGACCAGTGCGCCCAGCAGTGTGTAGCCGGGGTTCGAGTAGTGGTGACGGTGCCCCGGACTGTGCAGCCGCGTCTGCTCGCCGAGCACATCGGCCAACTCGGGTCGCAGCGTGCCCGGGGTCCGCTCCCACCAGGGCGCGGGCGACTCGGCGCCGAGTCCCGCACTGTGCCCCAGGAGTTGATGGATCGTCACATCGCCGACTCCGGTGCCTGGCAGATGCTTCTCCAGCGGATCCTCCAGGTCCAGCAGCCCCTCGTCACGCAGGCGCAGCACCAGCACCGCGGTGAAGGTCTTGGTGAGGGAGCCGATCCTGAACTGCGTGTCGCCGTCCGGGGCATGGCCGTCCACACAACTGCGGGCACCACTCCAGACGGTCTGCCCCTGTCTCCGCACCGCAGCGACGAGCGAGGGCGCCCGGCCCTCCGACTGAGCGGTGGCGATGCGGTGCAGGAGGGCGCGCCGCGTCCCCGGAAGCAACTGTTCGGCTGAGTAGGTCATGCTCAAACAACTACCCGCAGAACCGGGCGGAGGCGAGCCCATTTCACCGCGCCCGGACCGCGCCCGGCGCTCTGCGGCGGAGGCCGGTCAGGTCTGCGCCATGTCCACGAAACGCGAGTAGTGGCCCTGGAAGGCCACCGTGATCGTTGCCGTCGGACCGTTACGGTGCTTGGCCACGATGAGGTCGGCCTCGCCGGCGCGGGGGGACTCCTTCTCGTACGCGTCCTCGCGGTGCAGCAGGATCACCATGTCGGCGTCCTGCTCGATGGATCCGGATTCACGCAGGTCGGAGACCATCGGCTTCTTGTCCGTGCGCTGTTCGGGGCCACGGTTCAGCTGGGAGAGCGCGATGACCGGAAGCTGAAGTTCCTTGGCCAGCAGCTTGAGGTTTCGGGACATGTCCGAGACTTCCTGCTGGCGGCTCTCGGCGCGCTTGGAGCCGCCGGACTGCATCAGCTGCAGATAGTCGATGACCACGAGCTTGAGGTCGTTGCGCTGCTTGAGACGACGGCACTTCGCCCGGATCTCCATCATGGAGAGGTTCGGGGAGTCGTCGATGTAGAGCGGGGCTGCCGAGACATCGGGCATCCGGCGGGCCAGCCGCGTCCAGTCCTCGTCGGTCATGGTGCCCGAGCGCATGTGGTGCAGCGCCACCCGGGCCTCGGCGGAGAGCAGACGCATCGCGATCTCGTTGCGCCCCATTTCGAGGGAGAAGATCACGCTGGGCAGATTGCTCTTGATCGAACAGGCCCGTGCGAAGTCGAGGGCCAGCGTGGACTTACCCATGGCGGGACGGGCCGCGATGACGACCATCTGGCCCGGGTGCAAACCGTTCGTCAGGGCATCGAGATCGGTGAACCCGGTCGGTACCCCGGTCATCTCGCCGCTGCGCGAACCGATCGCCTCGATCTCGTCGAGTGCGCCCTCCATGATGTCGCCGAGCGGGAGGTAGTCCTCGCTGGTGCGCTGCTCGGTCACCGCGTAGATCTCGGCCTGCGCGGAGTTCACGATGTCGTCGACATCGCCGTCCGCCGCGTATCCCATCTGCGTGATCTTCGTGCCGGCCTCGACGAGCCGCCGCAGAACCGCCCGCTCATGGACGATCTCCGCGTAGTACGAAGCGTTGGCCGCGGTCGGCACGGACTGGACGAGGGTGTGCAGATACGGCGCCCCGCCCACCTTGGTGATCTCGCCGCGCTTGACCAGCTCGGCCGCCACCGTGATCGGGTCGGCCGGCTCCCCCTTGGCGTAGAGGTCGAGGATCGCCTGGTAGACGGTCTCGTGCGCGGGGCGGTAGAAGTCGTGGCCCTTGATGATCTCCACGACATCGGCGATGGCGTCCTTGGACAGGAGCATGCCGCCGAGCACGGACTGCTCGGCATCGAGGTCCTGGGGCGGCACCCGCTCGAAACCGGGCGAGCCACCCTCCCAGCCGCCACTCTCCCTGCCGCGTTCATGCTGCTCGCCGCGGTCCCTGCCTTCACCGCGGCGCTGCCGGGAAACGGGCAGACGGTCGCTGGGACCGGTCTCGGCCCAGGGGTCGTCCAAAGGCTCGGGAATGCTCACCGGGCCACCTCCTCCCGTCCGCTCCGCGGACCTCGCCATGCCACTCTTTCTTACGGCACAGCACCGACAAACAAGACGCCCGACTCCGGTTCCGGCGCGTCGAGTTCCGAGTGGTTCCGAGTCCGGAACGGGGTGCGGGCGCCGGTCCACGGTAGGCCGCCCGGCACCGTCAGCCAATCTGGTTATCCACAGGGCATGTGGACGACCGACCAGATGCTGTGGAGAACTCCGCAGAACCTGTGCACGGAGCGGGGGACAGCACTGTGGACAAACTCATAGCACCCGTAGCATCACCGCGCTGACCTGGCCTTTCCCCATCCACGGCCTGTGGGGGAGAAAAACTTTCCGAGTCAGCACAAGATCACGACAAACGGCCCACGGGAGAACGCCGAGCCCAAGCAAATGTAAGGACTACTAAGCCATTGCATCTATTACCTGTGGAAGATTAGATTGGCCCCCATGATCCAGGCCCCGGCGCCCCCGCCACCCAGTCGTCGACGGCACGACCGCGAGATCATCTCGCTCGCCGTTCCCGCCTTCGGCGCGCTCGTCGCCGAGCCGCTCTTCGTCATGGTCGACAGCGCCATCGTCGGCCATCTCGGCACCCCGCAACTGGCCGGCCTGGCCGTCGCCGCCGCCCTGCTGACCACTGCCGTCAGCATCTTCGTCTTTCTCGCCTACGCCACCACCGCGGCGGTGGCACGAAGGGTCGGGGCGGGCGATCTTGCCTCCGCGATCCGGCAAGGCATGGACGGCATCTGGCTGGCGATCCTGCTGGGCATCGCCGTCATCGCCGTCACCCTCCCCACGGCCCCCTGGCTGGTGGACGTCTTCGGCGCCTCCGACACGGCGGCCCCCTACGCGATCACCTATCTTCGGATCTCCAGCCTCGGCATCCCGGCCATGCTCGTGGTGCTGGCAGCGACCGGCGTTCTCCGCGGTCTGCAGGACACCAGGACCCCGCTCTATGTCGCCATCGGAGGCTTCGCCGCCAACGGCGCCCTCAACGCGGGACTGGTCTACGGCGCCGGCCTCGGGATCGCCGGATCGGCCTGGGGCACCGTGATCGCACAGGTCTCGATGGCCGCCGCCTATCTGATCGTGGTGGTCCGGGGAGCCAGGCGACACGGCGCCTCGCTGCGTCCTGACGCGGCAGGCATCAGGGCCAGCGCCCAGGCCGGCGTACCGCTGCTGGTCCGTACGCTGTCGCTCCGTGCCGTCCTGATGATCGCCACGGCCGTCGCTGCCCGCCTCGGCGACACCGAGATAGCCGCGCACCAGATCATCCTCTCCCTCTGGAGCCTGATGGCCTTCGCCCTCGATGCCATCGCCATTGCCGGCCAGGCGATCATCGGCCGCTACCTGGGAGCCGGCGACGCCAAGGGCGCACGCGAGGCATGCCGTCGCATGGTGCAGTGGGGCATCGTCTCCGGGGTGGTGTTCGGAGCACTGATCGTCCTTGCCCGACCGCTGTTCGTGCCCTTGTTCACCAGCGACCATTCCGTACAGGACGCCCTGCTCCCTGCGCTCCTGGTGGTGGCGCTGTCCCAGCCGATCGCAGGTGTGGTCTTCGTTCTGGACGGCGTGCTGATGGGCGCCGGCGACGGGCGATACCTGGCCGGGGCCATGCTCGTCACTCTCGCGGTCTTCGCCCCGGTCGCCCTGCTGGTGCCGGTGATCGGTGGTGGCCTGACGACGCTGTGGTGGGCGATGGCCCTGATGATGACCGTCCGCATGGTGACACTCTGGCTGCGCACCCGCTCCGGCAAGTGGATAGTCACCGGGGCCACCCGCTGAACCACCGGCCGTGTTCCTGTTTCACGTGAAACCGAAGAACCGTGAAACCGAGAACCCGAGGTGCCAGAACCCGAGGAACCGAGGAGCCGCTCCACACCATTCGACACGACTCGGCGCCGCTCAACATCACCGAAAGCCAGCACGAAGACCACGACGAAGGGCCGCACCCCACGGGGGTGCGGCCCTTCAACTGCTCAGGTGAGCTGTGCCCTTAGGCAGCAACGACCTCGATGCCGAGGCTCGCAGCGACCTCGGGGTGCAGACGCACGGACACCTGGTGTCCGCCGAGCGTCTTGATCGGCGAGCCGAGCTCGACGCGACGCTTGTCGACGTCGGGGCCACCGGCGGCCTTGATCGCCGAGGCGATGTCGGCCGGGGTCACGGAGCCGAAGAGACGGCCGGCGTCGCCGGAGCGAACGGCCAGACGGACCTTCACGGCCTCGAGCTTGGTCTTGATCTCGTTGGCCTGCTCGATCGTGGCGATCTCGTGGATCTTGCGGGCGCGGCGGATCTGCGCCACGTCCTTCTCGCCACCCTTGGTCCAGCGGATGGCAAAGCCACGCGGAACCAGGTAGTTACGGGCGTACCCGTCCTTGACGTCGACGACGTCGCCCGCAGCACCGAGGCCGGAGACCTCGTGGGTGAGGATGATCTTCATGATTCGGTCACCCTTCCCTTATCGCGCGGTGGACGTGTAGGGCAGCAGCGCCATCTCACGGCTGTTCTTGACTGCCGTGGCGACGTCACGCTGGTGCTGCGTGCAGTTGCCGGTCACGCGGCGGGCACGGATCTTGCCACGGTCGGAAATGAACTTCCGCAGCATGTTCGTGTCCTTGTAGTCCACGTACTGGGTCTTGTCCTTGCAGAACGCGCAGACCTTCTTCTTAGGCTTGCGCACAGGCGGCTTCGCCATGGTGTTTCTCCTGTGTGATCAAGAAGTGGGGGTACGAGCTGCCCTAGAAGGGAGGCTCGTCCGAGTAGCCGCCGCCGGAACCGCCGGAGCTTCCGCCCCAGCCGCCTCCGCCGCCCTGCTGGCCCCCGCCCTGCTGACCGCCGGACGGCGCGCCAGTGGCCCACGGGTCGTCGGCGGGAGCGCCGCCGCCACCCTGCTGGCCACCGCCACCGGGACCGCCGCCCCAGTTGCCGCCGCCCTGCTGGCCACCGCCGTATCCACCCTGGCCGCCCTGACCACCGCGACCGGTGGTCTTGGTGACCTTGGCCGTGGCGTTCTTCAGGCTGGGGCCGACTTCCTCGACATCCAGCTCGTAGACCGTGCGCTTGACGCCCTCGCGGTCTTCGTACGACCGCTGCTTCAGCCGGCCCTGCACGACAACGCGCATGCCTCGCTGGAGCGACTCGGCGACGTTCTCCGCCGCCTGCCGCCAGACCGAGCAGGTGAGGAACAGGCCTTCGCCGTCCTTCCACTCATTGGTCTGCCGGTCGAAGATGCGGGGAGTGGACGCGACACGGAACTTCGCGACCGCCGCACCGGACGGGGTGAAGCGCAGCTCGGGGTCGTCGACGAGATTGCCGACGACCGTGATGACGGTCTCGCCTGCCATGGATGAACCTCTCGGCGGGGATTGCTTCTGGCTGCTTGCTGCTACTCGAACCCGATGACCACTGAGCTAGAAGCTCAGTGGGACTCGGGACGGAGGACCTTGGTCCGGAGGACCGACTCGTTCAGGTTCATCTGGCGGTCGAGCTCCTTGACGACCGCAGGCTCGGCCTGCAGGTCGATGACCGAGTAGATGCCCTCGGGCTTCTTCTTGATCTCGTAAGCGAGACGACGACGGCCCCAGGTGTCGACCTTCTCGACCTTTCCGTTGCCCTCACGGACGACGGAGAGGAAGTTCTCGATCAGCGGGGAGACAGCGCGCTCCTCGAGATCGGGGTCGAGGATGACCATCACCTCGTAGTGACGCATGTGGAACCCACCTCCTTTGGACTCAGCGGCCACGGTCGTTCCGTGGCAGGAGGGTCGTGATGCGTGAGCATCAGTGTCTCCGAGTAGAACAGCCGCCACTGACAACGCCCTCCATGGGGAGAGGCTGCCGTGCTGGCCTGGGCAGACACCGGTGCAGACCGTACAGAGTACCCGCACAACGGCTTCCGGTTGAAATCCGGTGGTCAGGAGACGCAATCTGGACACATCGGGTGTGAGCGGCGCCACTACGCGCCCCATTCGGCCAGGAGGTACTCCATGGCACAGGCAATACGACCCCGTCCCCCCGTTTCCCTACTCGCCACGGACGGCAAGACTCATCCGCTCCAGGAGACCCTGGTGGCGGTGACGCTGATCCTCGGTGCGCTCGCCTTCATCACGGCGATGTTCCACAACCTGCATCTGATCAGTTCGTGGGCCGGACTCATCGGAATCCTCACTGGCGCGTACGGGCAGTACATCTCGGTGACCACCCGTGAGCGGTTCCCGCTGATCGTCGGCATGGGCGCGGCCGCCATCGGCTTCTTCCTGGGCATGGCCCACGGCGGCCTCTTCGGTGGCCTGGTGGGCTGATTCGCGACAGACACAGCAGCCACAATCCGGACAAGCGGAACGGCGCGGGAACCTCACGGGGTTCCCGCGCCGTTCCCCGTACCGGAAGGACCCGGCAACCCGGGTCGCGACGGCGGCGAAGCTGCAAGGGCCATAGGGCCAGACGGCGTACTCGTCGGCCACAGTAGGCTTCGGCGCGAGAGCCGGAGCCCCTGACCGATGGGGACACACCTGCCGAGGAGCGCCCCGCATGAGCCTGACCCTGAGGACCATCAGCCGAGAGCAGCATCTGGCGTACATCCAGAATCTGCCCGCGGCGAGTCACATGCAGGTCCCGGCATGGGCAGATGTGAAGGCCGAGTGGCGCTCGGAGAGTCTCGGCTGGTTCGACGGGAACGGACAGCTCGTCGGCGCCGGCCTGGTGCTCTACCGGCAGCTGCCCAAGATCAAGCGGTACCTCGCCTATCTGCCCGAGGGTCCGGTCATCAACTGGTACGCCCCGAATCTGGACGACTGGCTGCGGCCGATGCTGGCGCACCTCAAGCAGCAGGGCGCCTTCTCCGTGAAGATGGGCCCGCCGGTCATCATCCGCCGCTGGGACGCGGCCGCCATCAAGTCGGGCATCCAGGACCCGGAAGTGAAGCGTCTGCGCGACGTCGAGGCCACCCACATCGAGCCGCGTGCCTTCGAAGTGGCGGACCGGCTGCGGAAGATGGGCTGGCAGCAGGGCGAGGACGGCGGCGCCGGATTCGGTGACGTACAGCCCCGCTACGTCTTCCAGGTGCCGCTGGCCAACCGGTCGCTCGAAGACGTCCACAAGGGCTTCAACCAGCTGTGGCGACGCAACATCAAGAAGGCGGAGAAGGCCGGCGTCGAGGTCGTCCAGGGCAGCTACGCCGACCTCGCCGAGTGGCAGCGGCTGTACGAGATCACGGCGGAGCGCGACCACTTCCGGCCGCGTCCGCTGGGCTACTTCCAGCGCATGTGGACGGCCCTCAACAATGAGGACCCCAACCGGATGCGGCTGTACTTCGCCCGGCACGAGGGCGAGAACGTCGCGGCCGCGACGATGCTGATCGTCGGCGGGCACGTCTGGTACTCCTACGGCGCCTCCGCCAACCACAAGCGCGAGGTCCGGCCCTCGAACGCGATGCAGTGGCGGATGCTGCGCGACGCGTACGCCATGGGGGCCACCGTCTACGACCTGCGCGGCATCTCCGACTCGCTGGACGAGACCGACCACCTCTTCGGTCTGATCCAGTTCAAGGTGGGCACCGGCGGCCAGGCGGCCGAGTACCTCGGCGAGTGGGACTTCCCGCTCAACAAGCTGCTGCACAAGGCGCTCGACATCTACATGTCGCGCCGCTGACCCGCGTCGCGGCGTACGCGTCGCACCGCTGTTACGCGTTGCCCCGCTGACGAAACCGGCTTCATTGGCTTCAATGGGGTTTCGGCTTCACACACCTCCCACACAGCAGCCACCAGAAGGGTTCCGGACCGGCCATGGCGCTCTCCCTCTACGTCGACACCGCGCGCTGGCGGGCGCACCAGAAATCCGTCCTCGACCAGTTCCCCGGCCTCGTACCGGTCTGCAAGGGCAACGGATACGGCTTCGGCCACGAGCGGCTGGCCGACGAGGCCATCCGCTTCGGCTCCGACACGCTCGCCGTCGGGACCACCTACGAGGCGGCCCGCATCAAGGACTGGTTCAGCGGCGACCTTCTGGTCCTCACCCCGTTCCGCCGGGGCGAGGAGCCGGTGCCGCTGCCCGACCGCGTGATCCGGTCGGTGTCCTCCGTGGACGGCGTGCACGCCCTGGTGGGCGCGCGGGTCGTCATCGAGTGCATGAGCTCGATGAAGCGCCACGGCGTCAAGGAGGAGGAGCTCGGGCAGCTGCACGCCGCCATCGAGGACGTACGGCTCGAAGGCTTCGCCCTGCACCTGCCGCTGGACCGCACGGACGGCTCGGACGCGGTCGAGGAGGTCATCGGCTGGATGGACCGGCTGCGCGCGGCCCGGCTGCCGCTGCACACCATGTTCGTCAGCCATCTGCGCGCCGAGGAGCTGGGCCGGCTCCAGCAGCAGTTCCCGCAGACCCGTTTCCGCGCCCGCATCGGTACCCGGCTGTGGCTCGGCGATCACGAGGCGACGGAGTACCGGGGCGCCGTCCTGGACGTCACCCGCGTGGTCAAGGGCGACCGCTTCGGCTACCGCCAGCAGAAGGCCGCCTCCGACGGCTGGCTGGTGGTCGTCGCCGGCGGCACGTCGCACGGCGTGGGCCTGGAGGCCCCGAAGGCCCTGCACGGCGTGATGCCGCGCGCCAAGGGGGTCGCCCGCGCGGGCCTGGCCACCGTCAACCGCAACCTGTCGCCGTTCGTCTGGGCGGGCAAGCAGCGCTGGTTCGCCGAGCCGCCGCACATGCAGGTGTCGATCCTGTTCGTCCCGTCGGACGCCCAGGAGCCGAAGGTCGGCGATGAGCTGGTGGCCCATCTGCGCCACACGACCACCCAGTTCGACCGTCTCGTCGACCGTTAGTACGACCGGTACGGCCGACACAGCTGTTCAGAGCCGGGGCGCTACCCCCCGGGGAGGCCCCGCGCGCAGGCGTGGGACGGGCCGCGCGGCGCGCCCCCATACACCCCCCGGCCCAACACCCCCCGGGGGGGGTGGCG
>NZ_JBHXTM010000041.1:0-78476 GCF_042677325.1 Streptomyces sp. NPDC127117 | reverse complement strand
CTGTGGCGTCGGGGGGCGGGGGGGGGGGCTTTCCCGCGGGGGGCGGGGCGGGGCCCAGGCGGCACCCCCTGGCGGGGGGGGGGGGGGGGGGGCGGGCGGGGCGGGGGCGGCCCCCCCCGCCCGACCGGTTCCTAGCGGTGCGCCGGGAACTCGACCACCTGCTGGTACGTCGGGCGGTTCTGCCAGTGGATCGCCTTCTGGGCGATCCCGCCGAGCGCCCGGTGGATGATCGAGTCGGTGCACCACTGCTCACCGGCCTTGCAGGTGCCGTCGGCCGGGTACACCTCGGCCGCCGGCACCGCCGCCGCCTGCTTCAGCGAGGACAGCAGCGCCGCGCGGCAGCTGCTCAGATCGCCGTTGCCGCAGTAGGACCTGGCGAGCGGTCCCTCGACCGGCTGTCCCAGCACCTGGCGCAAATCCTTGTCGGCGAAGCCCCACCAGCCGTACTGGAACGCCGAACCGCTGTGCGCCCCGCTCGGTCCATGGCTGGCCGCCGGGGACTCGTCGGTGGCGAGGTTCGCGGTCAGCGCCCCGTACAGACCGTCACCGAGCCCCGGCTTGAACTCCGCCTCGATCAGCTTCGGCCACCACGCGTCCATGATCCGTACCGCGTCGGTGTGGGTGTACGTGTGCGAGCCCGGGCTGCTCTCCTTGCGCTGGGCGCCCGCCGCCCGCCAGGAGTCCAGCTGCTGGACCACCGCGTCGAGGTCGGGGTCGGTGACCGGCTGGGAGCGGATCACCTTCAGCAGTTCGGGGAGCAGTTGCTCGCCGCGCAGATCGGTGACCGCGGCCTCGGCCATGGCCCGGGTGAGGGACGCGCGGGTCACCCCGCCCTCCTCGACCAGCTTCGCCACCCGGTCGTCCAGCAGATCGCCCCGGTGCACGGCGCTGAGACCGAAGCCCGCGGCGGCGTACCCCTTGGCCTGCTTGTTGTTCCAGGAGATGTAGTAGTCCTGCCCGCTGGAGTGCGGGTGCTCGGCGAACGGGGTGTACGCGGCGGTGTTGGTGCCCGGTTCATACCCCTGCCACTCATAGGCCCGCTCGGCCCGCACCGGCAGCGCCGGGTCGACGCCCGGCGCGCGCACCGGGTTCATGCCGCTGTTGTAGTAGGCGGCGGTGCGGGAGTCGGCGTAGAACCAGTTGAAGGCGTAGTCGATATTGCTCGCCGCCTGCTGGAAGGTGGCGGCGTCCCTGACGTACGAGGGGTCGTTGAGCATCTGGAAGCCGATGATCGAGTCGGCCTCGTGCCGGTAGGTGGTGCGCAGCGAGGTGTACGCGACGGGCTTGCCGCCCACGGTGGCGCGGTGGGTGACGATGCCGTAATCGGTGCGCCGGACCTGCATCCGGTAGGAGCCCTTCGCCGTGGAGTCGGCGACGGTCGGCTTCCAGGAGTTGGTGCGCTCCAGCGTCTCCATGGCGGTGCAGGTGCCGCGGTAGAGGTAGTGCGTGGAGTCCTTGGTGGGTGTGGAGCCGTCGGGCTCGCACAGGTCGACGGCGTAGGTGTCGGTGATGTCCTGGCCGGCCGAGGTGGCGCTCCAGGCGTAGTCCTGGCCGCGGCCCATCTGGATGTACATGCCGACACCGGCGAAGGAGACGCCGCGGGCACTGATGCCCGGCCCCTGGAGTTCCTGGAGCATCATCAGCTGCGGGGCGAAGTAGCCGGTCTGCGGCCCGAACACGGCGATGGGGTTTCCGCTCGCGGTGTGCTTCCCCGAGACCAGCAGGGCGTTGGACATGCCGCGCTTCTGGGCGCCGGAGCCGGAACCGGGCAGTGAGCCCTCGGGTATGACGCCGTCGTCGTAGATGCCCTGGGCCTTCTTGAGCGGGGCCGGGGCCTTGACCGGGGCCTTCCGGTCGGTGCCCGCGGAGCCGGTGCGGTCGTATATCAGGGGTTCCGCGGTGACGGACCCGGCGTCGGGCAGCGCGGTGCCGCGCGCCTGGTCGGGCTTGCCCGCGTACGGGAACGAGGTGCCGTCATGGATCGTCAGCACGGCCTCGGGGTCCTCGCGCTGGCGGAAGGACTCCCAGACCCTGGTGCCTTCGGCGACGCCGTACTTCTGCTGGGCGGCCAGCAGCGAGAGCGCCGCCTGCACCTCCCCGCCACCGCCACCGCCGAACTGACCGCCGACGACCGAGGCGATGGAGATCAGGTCGGTCAGCTTGAACGGCTGGATCTCGCCGACGTTGGTGATGGCGTCGATCTTGCCGGTGAGGACGTACTCACCCGGGAAGTAGCGGCCCTTCTTGGACTTGTCCCGGTAGGCGTTGATGCCGTCGACATACGCCTGGGCATCCGCCATGGCCTGTTCGCCGCGGGCCCCCTCATGGGTCCTGATCTGCTCGACCTGGGCTTCGAGGTCTTCCTCGGTGTACGGGGCCTGCGGCCAGAACTGCTGCTCCAGGCCCTGGTTGGCCAGCGCGCCGCCGGCGAACGAGGTCAGCTCGCCGCGTCCGATGTGGCGGAAGAGGTCCATCAGCCAGAGCCGGTCCTGCCCGGCGGCGTATCCGGCGCCGAACTCGGTGCCGTAGCGGGTGGAGCCCTTGATGTGCGGGACGCCGGACGCCTTGTCACGGGTGATGGTGACGTCGTCGCGGGGCGAGGTGACGGACTCGACCTGGTCCTTCGGCACGCCGAACGAGGCGTCGTTGAAGAAGTCGGTCAGCTTCTGGTCGGTGAGACCCGAGTGCCCGGCCACCAGGCCGTTGTAGCGGTCGAGCTGGTCGTCGCTGTGGGCGGGATGCGTACCGAACGCCTTGTTGCCGAGGATCTCGACGAGGGTGGCGTTCCCGTTCTCGCCCGGGGGCAGGATGTCGTCGCACTGCCCCTGGCAGTAGTCGGTGACGGGGTCGGGTTCCGCGGCGCCGGCCTGCGGCGAGGCCGCGAGCAGGGTGGTGCCGAGTGCGAGGACCGCCGCTACGGTGGCGGCTCTGAGCTTGACGGTGCGTGGGGGCATGCGCGCTCCTCCGAGAGGCTGTGCGCCGGAGGTTACTGGCGGTATGACCCGCCGGTAAGATGAACAACCGTCACTTTTTCCGAATCGTCACATGGCGCCGCCCGCAGCGGCCCGGTGACGGGCCGTCCCCACTTTTCGGACGATGTCGCTCACCGAGGGATCCGAATCGGGGAGTCGTACGTCCATTCCTAGGGCCTTTCGTTTACGTCCGGCCCGACCCGGACGAAAGGCCCTGGACGCCGAAGTACGAGCGACGGAGGTGACGGTGCGGTGGCGGGATTCCGGAGTCTTGCGAGACAGGTCCGCGATCCACGGAGCGACCTGGCACTGCGGCGGTATTCGCTGCGCAAGTGCCTGGAGAGGTTCGCCCCTTACGGACATCGGGCGACCTGGGACCATCTGTGCGTGCGGCACGGCATCGGGCCCGAGGACCGGTCCCCCGATCCGGCGCGGCTGATGCGCGCGCTGGACGAACTGGAGGCGGCGCGGGCGGTCTGGCTCGGTTACGAGGCCGGGTTCGCCGAGCGCCGCAGGCGGGAGAAGCACGACGGGCTGCGCCGGCCCGGCGCGTTCGACGACTGGCACCGGCGTACCTGGGGCGGCAACGGGGTCGCCCGCTGCGAGGACCCGGCGGTGCATCCCTCCCGGCCGCTCGCCGAGGTGCTGCGCCGGCTGATCGCGGCGCTGGAGTCGGCCCCCGGCACGGTCTGCCCGGTGTGCGCGGGCGCCGGCCTCCGCTGGCTCCACGAGCCGTGGTCGGGCCCGGTCTGCACGGACTGCGGGATCGTGGTGCCGCAGCCGGTGCTCACCCCGGCGGCGCTGGCCAAGGCCCGCAACGCGGGGCGGCGGGATCTGGCCTCCGCGGCGTGACCCGCGCCGGGAGGGGCCGCCGGGCCCACGGGGGACCGGCCGGCGCACACCGGTCTACGGGCGCTCGGCCGACGGGCGCTCCGGCATCAGGCGCGAGCCGCTGATCCGCTGGCCGGAGACATCGTCGGGGTTGGAGAGCACGCAGTTCTCCAGCGACAGGCAGCCGCAGCCGATGCAGTCGGTGAGGTGGTCCCGCAGCCGCGCCAACCGCGCGATGCGGTCGTCCAGTTCGGAGCGCCAGGCCGCGGAGAGCCGTGCCCAGTCGTCGCGGTTCGGGGTGCGCTCCTCGGGAAGTTCGGCGAGGGCGTCCCGGATGGTGGCGAGCGGGATGCCGACCCGCTGCGCCGCGCGGATGAACGCCACCCTGCGCAGCGCGTCCCTGGTGTAGCGGCGCTGATTGCCGCTGGTGCGGCGGCTGCCGATCAGGCCCTTGGCCTCGTAGAAGTGCAGGGCCGAAACAGCGGCGCCGCTGCGCGCGGAGAGCTGTCCGACCGTGAGTTCATGGAGTGTCTGTGGGATCTGGGGCACCCCTCCAACCCTACTGGCCCGCCCCGGGCCGGGTCCGTCGTTGACAGGAACGCACCCGCCAACCATGCTGAGCAAGCGCTTGGACAGTGCACCGAGGGACGGCCCGGAGCTGGAAAGGCAGGGACCAGGGACATGGCAGAGCCGAGGATCTTCACGTCCGCGCAGGAGCTGCGCGACGGAGTGGGCGAGCAGCTGGGACACAGCGACTGGCTGGAGATCGAGCAGAAGCGGATCGACCTCTTCGCCGAGGCCACCGGTGACCACCAGTGGATTCACGTGGACCCGGAGCGGGCCGCCGCCGGACCGTTCGGCACGACGATCGCGCACGGTTACCTCACGCTCTCGCTGCTGCCGACGCTCGTACCGCAGATCATGCGGGTCGAGGGCATGAAGATGGGCATCAACTACGGGACGAACAAGGTCCGTTTCCCGTCCACCGTGCCGGTGGGCTCACGGCTGCGCGCGTCGGCCGTCCTGAAGAGCGTCGAGGAGGCGGGCGGCGGGGTGCAGGTCACCGCCGTCGTCACGGTCGAGCGCGAGGGCGGCGACAAGCCGGTGTGCGTGGCCGAGTCGGTGTCGCGCTACTACTTCTGACACGTCCGGCCCGGCGGCGCGACCCGCCGCCGGGCCCTCGCACTACCGCTCGGCCCCGACCATGCGCAGCACGAGGCCGGCGTAGAGTTCGCCGACCTCGTCCGGCGTCCGGCTGCCCTGCTCGTTGAACCAGCGCGCCACGTCGATGCAGAGCGAGAGCACGGCGAGCGTGGTGCCCGGCACGTCGGGGACGTCGAATTCCCCCGCCCGCACGCCTTCGCCGATGATCCGGCGCACCACTGCGTCGCTCCTGCGCCGCAGTTCGACGATCTCGGTGCGGTGCTCCTCGCCGAGGGCGTCGAGTTCGTACTGGACCACGCGGGCGGTGGTGTGCCGCTCGGCGTGCCAGCGGACGAAGGACCGTACCGCCTCGGCCAGCCGCTCGGCCGCCGTGCCCCCGCCGTCGGCGGCCGCCTCCAGGACGAACAGGGCGCGGTCGTGGCCGATCCGGCTGATCCGGTGGAGCAGTTCTTCCTTCGTCTTGTAGTGGATGTAGAGCGCGGCGGGACTCATCCCCGCCCGGCCCGCGATGTCGCGGGTGGTGGTGGCGTGGTACCCGCGCTCGGCGAAGGCGTCGACGGCGGCGACGAGCAGCCGCCTGGCCGCCTCGGGCGTCACCTCGGCCCACGGCGCGCTGTCGCCGTCGGTCTCCTCCGCCGTGCTCATCGTCACTCGCCCCTCTCGTCAGCAGGACGAACACCATACCCCGAACCTGAGCAAGCGCTTAGGGTCCGTCCGGCGGGATCGTCAGAGCTTCTGGAAGGGGTCGTGCTCGGCGAGGATCTTCTCCAGCCGGG
This sequence comes from Streptomyces sp. NPDC127117, assembly GCF_042677325.1. Lineage (NCBI taxonomy): Bacteria > Bacillati > Actinomycetota > Actinomycetes > Kitasatosporales > Streptomycetaceae > Streptomyces > Streptomyces sp. NPDC127117. The sequence goes on along the minus strand of NZ_JBHXTM010000041.1, from coordinate 72,733 downwards.
CCTGGTCGACCCGGCTGACGATCCGGCCCGCCTCCTGGCGGTCGCGGATGACCTTGGCCAGGGTGAAGCAGGAGGTGACGAGGTAGAGGACGCCGATCGCGAGGAATCCGCGGACCCAGGCGTCGGCGTCGAGGAAGTAGATACCGAGAGCCACCGCGCCCATCGCCACCCCGAAGGAGGCGACGGCCTGGCCGTAGAAGGCGGCGGTGCTCTGCTGCTTGACCGGTGCTGTCTCACTCATGGCGCCCAGCATCGGCCGGCGTGGCGTGCGCCACATCCGCTCTGCTACTCAGCCCGGTACTCAGACGCCCGTTCGATCGGCGCCGCCGGTTCAGAAGGCGGAGACCCCGGTGAGCGCGCGGCCGATGATCAGTTTCTGGATCTGACTGGTGCCCTCGTACAGGGTCATCACGCGGGCGTCGCGCAGCAGCTTGCCGACCGGGTACTCGTCGATGTAGCCATAGCCGCCGAAGACCTGGAGCGCGTTGTTGGCGGCACGGACGGCGGCCTCGGACGCGAAGAGCTTCGCCTTGGAGGCGGCGGTGGCGAAGTCCTCGCCGCGGTCGACGAGATCGGCCACCCGCCAGGTCAGCAGCCGGGCGGCGTCCACGTCCACGGCGATGTCGCTGATGAGTTCCTGGACGAGCTGGTAGCTCGCGATGGACTTGCCGAACTGCTCGCGCTCGCCCGCGTAGCCCACGGCGGCGTCCAGGGCGGCCTGGGCGATGCCGACACAGCCGGCCGCGACCGACATCCGCCCCTTGGCGAGGGCGGACATCGCGATGGAGAAGCCCTTGCCCTCGGGGCCCATGAGCGCGGAGGCGGGCACCCTCACGTCCTCCAGGACGAGCTCGGCGGTGGCCTGGCCGCGCAGGCCGAGCTTGCCGTGGATGGTGCGGCGACCGAGGCCGGGGGTGTCGGTGGGGACCAGGACGGCCGATATGCCCTTGTGGCCGGGGGTGTCGCCGGTACGGGCGAAGAGGAGCACCACATCGGCCCAGGTGCCGTTGGTGATGAACATCTTGCTGCCGTTGATGACGTAGTGGTCGCCGTCGCGGACGGCCCTCGTCGTCAGGTTCCCGGCGTCCGAGCCGGTGCCGGGCTCGGTGAGGCCGAAGCAGCCGATCGCCTCGCCCGCGGTGAGCCTCGGCAGCCAGTGCCGCTTCTGCTCCTCGTCGCCCCGGGCGGCGATGGTCTTGGCGACCAGGCCGAGGGAGACGGAGACGATGCCGCGCACCGAGGAGTCGCCGCGCCCGAGCTCCTCGGTGACCAGGCAGTAGGCGAGGTGGTCGCCGCCGGAGCCGCCGTACTCCTCGGGGACGGTCAGCCCGAGGAAGCCCACGGAGCCCAGCTTCTTCACGATCGACCTGTCGACATTCTCGGCCCGGTCCCACGCCACGGCATGCGGGGCGACCTCACGGGCGACGAAGTCCTTGGCGAGCTGCCGGACGGCTTCCTGCTCCTCGCTGAGCTCCAGGTTCATCCTTCGACTCCCACACTTTAATTAGCACTGCTAGTTTTTCGCTTGCAGGCCCTACTATGTGCCGCATGGCCCGACCGCGCAAGCCCCTCCTCAGCAGAGACCGCATCGTCGAGACGGCGAGCGCGCTCGTGGACTCCGAGGGGCTCGACGCCGTCTCCACCCGCCGGCTCGCGGCCGAACTCGGGGTCAGCGGACCCTCGCTCTACAACCACTTCCGCAACAAGGACGAGATCCTGGACGCGGTCGCGGACGCCGTGTCCGCCCAGGTCGATCTGTCGATGTTCGACGAGTCGGACACCCGCGACTGGCGCGCCGCCCTGCACGACTGGGCCGTCTCCTATCGTGCGGCGCTCACCGAGCACCCGCACATCGTTCCGGTGCTGGCCCAGGGCCCGGGGCGCAGGCCGGCCGGTCTCCGGGTCGCCGACGCGGTGTTCGGCGCGATGGTCAGGGCCGGCTGGCCGCCCGCCCAGGCCACGTACATCGGGGCGCTGATGCGCTACTTCATCACCGGTTCGGCGCTGGGCTCCTTCGCCCGCGGCTTCGTCGACGACGAGACGGCGTACGACCCCGCCGACTACCCGCATCTGGGCCAGGCCCATCTGCTGGCCGAGCGCCGCCAGAAGGTCGACGAGGGGGCCTTCGAGACCGGGCTGCGGGCCCTGGTCGACGGCCTCTCGCTCCAGTACGGGCTGCTGGCACCGGCCGGGACGGTTCGGCCGGCACCGAAGCGTTCCTGACGCATCCTGGTTCACATGGCACGCATGGCACACTCCGACCCGGCCGCGCCCCGGCTCGCCGCCCTGGCGGCGCTCCTCGCCGACGAGACCCGCGCCGTCTTCTGCCTGGCGCTGCTCGACGGCCGTGCCTGGACCGCGGGCGAACTGGCCCGGTATGCCTCCGTGGCGCCGTCGACCGCCAGCGAACACCTGGGCAAGCTGGTCGCGGGCGGGCTGCTGGCCGAGGAGCGGCAGGGCCGCCACCGCTATCTGCGGCTGGCCGACGAACGGACCGCGCACCTCGTGGAGGACCTGGCGGCCCATGTCGTCCCCGGCTCCCCGCCCGAGCGGCCGCGCACCCTTGGCGCGGTGAGCGCGAGCAGCGCGATGGCCCGCGGCCGCACCTGTTACGACCATCTCGCGGGGCGGATCGGCATCGCGATCGCCGACTCCATGACCGTACGGGGGCTGCTGGCGCAGGACGCCGGCTTCGCGCTCACCGGCGAGGGCCTGCGCTGGTTCGACGAGGTGGGCATCGGCCTGGAGACGGGCTCGCGGCGTCCGCTGGTACGGAGCTGCCTGGACTGGACGGAGCGCAGGCCGCACCTGGCCGGGGTCGCGGGCGCCGCGCTGTGCCGCCATGCGCTGGACGCCGGGTGGTGCGTACGGATCGGGTCCGGGCGCGCGGTGAAGGCCACCCCGGCCGGGGAGCGGGCACTGTACGAGCGCCTCGGCATCGAGCCGGAATCAATTCGGTAGGGGCCGAACGGTCACGGCCCTACCGTCGGAGCCATGACTACGCCCCCGACCTCCTCCCCCGCCGCGCACCGCGACTGGCGGGCCACCGCCGCGGCCTGCACCACCGTGCTGCTGTGGGCCTCCGCGTTCGTCTCCATCCGCAGCGCCGGGGAGGCCTACTCGCCCGGTGCGCTCGCCCTCGGCCGGCTGCTCGCCGGCTCGCTGGCGCTCGGCGCGCTGCTGCTGGTGCGGCGCGAGGGACTGCCCCCGCGGGCCGCCTGGCCGGGGATCATCTGGTCCGGGCTGCTCTGGTTCGGGCTGTACATGGTGGTGCTCAACTGGGGCGAGCAGCAGGTCGACGCGGGCACCGCGGCGATGGTGGTGAACATCGGCCCACTGCTGATCGCGCTGCTCGGGGCCCGGATGCTGGGCGAGGGGCTGCCCGGCAGGCTGCTGGCGGGCATGGCCGTGTCGTTCGCGGGCGCCGCGGTGGTGGGGCTCTCGATGTCGGGGCACGGCGGTGCTTCGGTGCTCGGCGTGCTGCTGTGCCTGCTGGCCGCCGTGGCGTACGCGACCGGGGTGGTACGCCAGAAGCCCGCGCTGCGGCACGGCTCCGCGCTGCAGATCACCACCTTCGGCTGCCTGGTCGGCACCGTCGCCTGTCTGCCGTTCTCCGGCGCGCTGATCTCCGACGCCGCCGACGCACCGCTGTCCGCCACCCTGAACATGGTCTACCTGGGCCTCTTCCCGACCGCGCTGGCCTTCACCACCTGGGCCTACGCGCTGGCCCGGACCACCGCGGGACGGATGGGCGCCACCACGTACGCGGTGCCGGCGCTGGTGGTACTGATGTCCTGGCTGGTGCTGGACGAGGTGCCCGCGCCGCTCACCGTCGGCGGCGGGCTGCTCTGTCTGGCCGGGGTGGCGGTCTCCCGGATGCGTCCGCACACTGGCCTGACGCGGAAGAATCCGGCACGGCCGGTGGAGGGACACCGACATGACGCGGAACACCGGGAAACCGAGCGGCGCTGAGCGGTCGGGGAAGAAGCGCCCGAAGGAGAAGCCGGCCGGGCCCCGGCCGGCCGGTGCGGCCTCGCTCACCGAGGCGGCCCGGTACGGCGGCCCCGGGCTCGACGGCTTCCGGGTGGCCGACAGCGGCGACGACGATCCGGTGCTGGTGACGCCCGAGGGCCGGGCGCGGGACGCCTGGCGCGAGGACTACCCGTACGACCACAAGCTCGGCCGGAGGGCGTACGAGAAGTCCAAGCGCGCCCTGCAGATCGAACTGCTCAAGCTCCAGCACTGGGTGAAGGAGCGCGACGAACGCCTCGTCATCCTCTTCGAGGGGCGGGACGCGGCCGGCAAGGGCGGCACGATCAAGCGGTTCACCGAGCACCTCAACCCCCGTGGCGCGCGGGTCGTAGCGCTGGAGAAGCCCACCGAACGCGAGCGCACCCAGTGGTACTTCCAGCGGTACACGGCGCATCTGCCGTCCGCCGGGGAGATCGTGCTCTTCGACCGGTCCTGGTACAACCGGGCCGGTGTGGAGCGGGTGATGGGGTTCTGCTCCACCCGCGAGTACCTCGAATTCATGCATCAGGCACCGGGCTTCGAGCGGATGCTCGCCCGGGACGGCATCCACCTGGTGAAGTTCTGGTTCTCCGTCTCCCGCAACGAGCAGCGCAACCGGTTCATGATCCGCCAGATCGACCCGGTGCGGCAGTGGAAGCTCAGCCCGGTCGACCTCGCCTCGCTGGACAAGTGGGACGCGTACACGGAGGCCAAGGAGCTGATGCTGTTCCACACGGACACGGCGGACGCGCCCTGGACCGTGGTGAAGAGCAACGACAAGAAGCGGGCCAGGCTGGAGGCGATCCGGCATGTGCTGCACCGCTTCGACTACCCGGACAAGGACACGGCGGTGGCCCACGAGCCGGACCCGCTGATCGTGGGTCCGGCCTCCCGGCTCTTCGAGCAGGGAGAGATGGACGCCCGGCTGCTCACCACGGACAGGGCGATCGACGGGCCCCCGGACTGAGCCCGGCGGGGATCACGGGACGGGCCGTCAGAACACCACCAGGGCCCGTCCGCCCCTGCCCGCGGTCATGTTGTCGAACGCCGCCGGGATGCCGTCCAGGGTGATGCGCTCCGTCACCAGTGCGCCCAGGTCGAGCCGGCCCTCCCGGATGTGGCCGGCCAGGACGGGCAGGTCCCGCGCCGGGTCGCAGTTGCCGTAGACGCAGCCGGAGAGGGTGCGCCCCCAGTGGAAGAGCTCCAGGGCGTTGAAGGTGACCTGCTGGTCCTTGCCGCCGATGCCGACGACCGTGGTCCGGCCGCCGCGGCGGGTCGACTCCCAGGCGGTACGGATGGTGGTGGCGCGGCCCACGCACTCGATGGCGGCGTCCACCCCCTGCTTGCCGGTGAGGGCCCGGATCTCGCGGGCGGTGTTCTCCGAGGCGAGCACGTAGTCGGTGGCGCCCGCCCGGCGGGCCAGCTCCTCCTTCTGCGGGGAGACGTCGACCGCGACGATGCGCGAGGCACCGGCGATGCGGGCGGCCTGGAGCGCGGCCAGCCCCACTCCCCCGGCACCGAACACCGCCACCGTCTCGCCCTCGCGCAGCTTCGCCGAGTGGTGCACGGCACCGTAGCCGGTGAGGACGGCGCAGCCCAGGAGGGCGGCGTCGGTGAGCGGGATGCCGTCCGGAACGGGCAGTACGCAGTCGGCGGCGACCACCGTCTCCTCGGCGAACGCGGCGACGTTGAGACCGGGGTGCAGTTCGCTGCCGTCGTCCGCGCGCCGGGCGTGCACGGCACCCGCACCGTTCAGCGCGTTCGCGCAGAGCCAGACCTCGCCCAGCGCACAGGCATGGCAACTCCCGCAGGAGGGAGCCCAGTTGAGGACGACTCCGTCGCCCGGTGCCACATGGGTGACGCCCTCGCCGACCGCGACGACGGTGCCCGCGCCCTCATGGCCGAGGACGGCGGGGACGGGCACCCGCATGGTGCCGTCGGAGAGCGAGAGGTCGGAGTGGCAGACGCCGGCGGCGGCGAGGGCGACCCGCACCCGGCCGGGGCCGGGCTCCGGGAGTTCGATGCCGGTGATCTCCAGGGGAGCTCCGACGGCGGGCAGTACGGCGGCGCGGACCACGAACAGGCTCCTTGACGATCGGCGGCGGGGAAACGGGGCGGTGCGCGGGGGTCAGAACTGGAGGGACTTGGTCTGGAGGTACTCCGCGAGCCCGTGGGAGCCGAGTTCGCGGCCCACGCCGGACTGCTTGTAGCCGCCGAACGGGGCGAGCGGGTTGAACCGGCCGCCGTTGATGTCGACCTTCCCGGTGTCCATCCGCCGGGCGAACGCCACCGCCTCGGCCTCGTCGCCCGCCCAGACCGCGCCCGCGAGTCCGTACACGGTGCCGTTGGCGATGCGCAGGGCGTCGTCCTCGTCCTCGTAGCGGATGAGCGAGACGACGGGGCCGAAGATCTCCTCCTGGGCGATGGTCATTTCCGGGGTGACATCGGCGAACACGGTCGGGCTGACGAAGTAGCCCTGTTCGCGCGGGGCTTCGGGGCCACCGGCGACCAGCCGGGCGCCCTCCGCCACGCCCTTGTCGATGTAGTCGCGCACCCGTGCGTGCTGCTTGGCATTGACGAGGGGGCCGATGCGGTCGCCGTACTTGGCGGCCGCCTCCGCGGCGAGCGCGACCGCCTCGTCGTACTGCGAGGTGTGCACCAGCATGCGGGTCCAGGCACTGCACGTCTGGCCGGAGTTGCCCATGACGTTCGCGACCCCGACGCCGACGGCCTTGGCCAGGTCCGCGCTCGGCAGGATGACGTTGGCGGACTTGCCGCCCAGTTCGAGAGCGACGCGCTTGACGGCCGCGCCGGCCGTGGCGCCGATCCGCCTGCCGACCGCGGTGGAGCCGGTGAAGGAGACCAGGTCGACGCCTTCGTGCTCGGCCAGGGCCTGTCCGGCGACCGCGCCGAGGCCGGTGACCAGGTTGAACACGCCCGCGGGGATGCCCGCTTCGTGGACGGCCTCGGCGAAGAGCTGGGCGGTCAGCGGGGTGTCCTCGGCGGGCTTGAGGACGATCGTGCAGCCCGCCGCGAGCGCGGGGGCGACCTTGGCGACGATCTGGTGCAGCGGGTAGTTCCACGGGGTGATCGCGCCGACCACGCCGACCGGCTCGGCGTACACGGTGGAGTTGCCGACCTTCTCCTCGAAGGCGTACGAGGCGGCGAGCTCGGCGTACGAACCGGCCACCAGGATCGGCACGCCCGCGTGCACCGCCTGCGAGAAGGGCAGCGGCGCGCCGAGTTCGGCGGTGACGGTCTCCGCGATCTCGTCCTTGCGGGCGACGAGCACATCACGCAGGGCGGCGATCCGTGCGGCCCGCCCGGCGGGGGCGGTGGCCGCCCAGGCGGGGAGCGCGGCGCGGGCGGCCCGTACCGCGGCGTCGACGTCCTGCGCCCCGCCTGCCGGGACCTCGGCGATGACCTGTTCGTCCGCCGGGTTCACCACGGCGATCGTGTCCCGCCCGGCGGCGGGCCGCCAGGCTCCGTCGATGTACATGCCGTCGTGGGCCTTCATCGCTGTTCCTCCCGGACACGGTTGCGGACGGGGCCGTCCGCTCCCAAACTAGCGCTGTTAGTTTTGGGGCGCCAGAGACGCCCGTCACGCCGAGGGCTGCGGGTCGAGCCGCCCGTGTTCCGTACCGGGGTTCTCGAACTGGGTCCGGTAGAGCTCCTCGTACCGGCCGCCCGCCGCGAGGAGTTCCTCGTGTGTGCCCCGCTCCACGATCCGCCCGCTCTCCACGACCAGGATGAGGTCGGCCGCCCGTACGGTGGAGAGCCGGTGGGCGATCACGACCGCGGTGCGGCCGGCGAGTGCCTCGGTGAGTGCTTCCTGGACGGCCGCCTCGGAGGTGTTGTCGAGGTGGGCGGTGGCCTCGTCGAGGATGACGACGCGCTGACGGGCCAGCAGCAGCCGGGCGATGGTCAGGCGCTGGCGTTCGCCTCCGGAGAGCCGGTAGCCGCGTTCGCCGACGACGGTGTCGAGCCCGTCGGGCAGTGAGGCGACGAGCCCGTCCAGGCGGGAGCGGCGCAGCGCGTCCCAGAGGTCCTCCTCGGCGGCGTCGGGGCGGGCGAGCAGCAGGTTGGCGCGTACCGACTCGTGGAAGAGGTGGCCGTCCTGGGTGACCATGCCGAGGGTGTCGCGCAGGGTGTCGGAGGTCAGGTCGCGTACGTCGACGCCGCCGATGCGCACCGAGCCCTCGTCGGTGTCGTACAGCCGGGGCAGCAGTTGGGCGATGGTCGACTTGCCGGCGCCGGAGGAGCCGACGAGAGCGACGGTCTGGCCGGGTTCGGCACGGAAGGAGATGCCGCGCAGCACTTCGTCGCCGCCCCGGGTGTCGAGGCTCGCGACATCCTCCAGGGAGGCGAGCGAGACCTTGTCGGCGGAGGGGTAGCCGAACCGTACCTGGTCGAACTCGACGGACACGGGGCCGTCCGGGACCGCCCGGGCGTCCGGCTTCTGGTCGATGAGGGGCTTGAGGTCGAGCACCTCGAAGACCCGCTCGAAGCTGACGAGCGCGCTCATCACCTCGACGCGTGCCCCGGCGAGTGCGGTGAGCGGTGCGTACAGCCGGGTCAGCAGGAGGGCCAGGGCCACCACCGCGCCCGCGTCGAGCTGCCCGCGCAGCGCGTAGAACCCGCCGAGCCCGTAGACCAGGGCGAGCGCCAGCGCGGACACGAGGGTGAGGGCGGTGATGAACGCGGACTGGGCCATCGCCGTGCGTACCCCGATGTCACGCACCCGGCCGGCCCGGACGGCGAATTCGGCGGACTCGTCGGCGGGGCGGCCGAAGAGCTTGATCAGGGTGGCGCCGGGTGCGGAGAAGCGCTCGGTCATCCGGGTGCCCATCGCGGCGTTGTGGGCCGCGGCCTCCCGCTGGAGTCTCGCCATCCGGGAGCCCATCCGGCGGGCCGGCAGTACGAACACCGGCAGCAGCACCAGTGCGAGCACGGTGATCTGCCAGGAGATGGAGAGCATCACGCCGAGCGTGAGCAGCAGCGTCACGACATTGCTGACGACGCCGGACAGGGTGTTGCTGAAGGCTCGCTGGGCGCCGATGACGTCGTTGTTGAGGCGGCTGACGAGCGCGCCGGTGCGGGTCCGGGTGAAGAACGCGACCGGCATGCGCTGCACATGGTCGAAGACGGCGGTGCGCAGATCCAGGATCAGGCCCTCGCCGAGGTTGGCCGAGAGCCAGCGGCTGAACAGGCCGAGTGCGGCCTCCGCGACGGCGATCACGGCGATCAGGAGGGACAGCCGGGTGACGGTGCCCGACTCCTTGCCGGTGACGATGGCGTTGACGACGCGGCCGGCGAGTACCGGGGTGGCGACCGCGAGCAGCGCCGTCGCCACGCTGAGGATCAGGAACAGCGCGACCCGGCGCCGGTGCGGGCGGGCGAACGCGGCGATGCGCCGCAGGGTGGTCCGGTCGAAGGGGCGTCGGTCCGCTTGCGCGTTCATGACGTTGTGGAGCTGTGTCCACGCGGTGGTTTCCATGCTCATGGGAGGAACGTACGACCTCCAGTGGGCTTGAGGTCAACGGCCGGGTGCCGGCGGCGGTGAACCGCCCTCGGCGGGTGTCAGGCGCGGTTGCGGTCGGTGGGGCGCCGCCGTGGCCGTGGTGCCGGTACGGCCGGGTCGGCACCGGCCCTCCGGTCCCGCCGCCCGCCCCGTAGGCCGAGCCCCGCCGCCGCGAGGAGGAGAGCGCCGAGCATGACGAAGGGGGCCGCGGTGCCCGCCACCCCGGCGATCAGTCCGGCGGAGGCGGGGGCCGCGACCTGCCCCAGGCGGTTTCCGGTGAGGCGGAGGGCGAGCGCGGTGGATCGGGCCTCCGGCGGGGCGGCCCGGACGACGGTGGTCATCGAGAGCGGCTGCCCGACGCCGAGGCAGAAGCCGAGCACGGCGAGCATCACGGCCAGCACCGCCACGGGGACGGGCAGGGCGATGCCCGCACAGAGCGCCCCGGCCAGCAGGCAGGTGGTGGTGAGCAGCGCGGTGCGGCCGAGGACCCGGAGCATCGGGGTCATCACCAGCCGGCAGGCGATGGTGGCGGCGGCGCGCAGGCTGAGCAGCAGTCCGATGGTGGCGGGGGCGATGCCCCGGTGTTCGCCGACGACGGGCAGATACGCGGTGAGGATGTCGGTCGCGGAGAGCACGGCGAGGCTGATGAAGATCCCGGCCGGAACCCCGCGGGCCCGCAGGATGCGGCCGACGGGGACCTTCGCGGCCGGCTCCGCCCGGTGGGCGGCGGGCGCGGAGCGGCGCTCGATGCGCCGGAGCGAGCCGAAGGAGACGGCGGCGACGGCCGCCGCGACGATCAGGGCGAGTGCGCTGGTACGGGCCATGGCGCCGTCCCGCTCGGAGATCAGATACCCGGCGGCGATCGGACCGATGAGCTGGCCGAGGGAGGCGCCGATGGTGAAGTGCCCGAAGTTGCGGTCCTGTTCGGCCGGGGCCGACTGGCGGGCGACGATCGACTGGGCGCCGATGACGAAGCAGAGGTGGCCCAGGCCCATCACCCCGCTCCAGGCCGCCATCGCGGTCAGCGAGCCGGCCCGGCCGCTCAGTGCGCAGCCGCCCGCGATCAGTACGACGCCGAAGGGCAGCAGGGGCGCGCACCGGCCGTGGTCGGTCCGGCGCCCGAGCGGGACGGCGGCGAAGAGCGGGAGGAGCGCGTACACCCCGGTGATCACGCCGATGGCGCGCTCGTCCGCGCCGAGCGAAAGAGCCCGGTAGGAGACGGCGGGCCGCGCCATCGACACCGCCCCCTGCGCGAAGGCGAAGGCGATGACGAGGCGCAGCAGCCAGCTCCTGCCGGGTTCCTGGGGGGTGCGCACGGTCAGATGATGCCGAACAGGAGTCCGGCGCAGAGCACCACCAGCGAGGTGAGAGCGGCCCATTTGACGGTGAACCTGGTGTGGTCGCCGAATTCGACCTTCGCCATGCCGACGAGTACGTAGACGGCCGGGACGAGCGGGGACGACATGTGCAGGGGCTGGCCGACCAGGGAGGCGCGGGCGATCTCCAGCGGGGAGACGCCGTGGGCGGCGCCCGCCTCGGCGAGCACCGGGACGACACCGAAGTAGAAGCCGTCGTTCGACATGAAGTACGTCAGCGGGATGCTGAGGATGCCGGTGACGATCGCCATGTGCGGGCCCATGCCGTCGGGGATCGCGCCGACGAGCCAGTCGGCCATGTGCTCCACCATGCCCGTGCCGGAGAGGACCCCGGTGAAGACGGCGGCCGCGAAGACCATGCCGGAGACGTTGAGGACGTTGTCGGCGTGGGCGGCGATCCGGGCCCGCTGGTCGGGCATGTGCGGGAAGTTGACGGTGAGGGCGAGGGCCGCGCCGAGCAGGAAGAGCACCGGGATCGGCATCAGCTCCATGATCATCGCGGTGAGCAGGGCGATGGTGAGGCCGGCGTTGAACCAGTAGAGCTTGGGGCGCAGGGTGGCCCGGTCCGGGTCCAGGCCCTTGAAGCCCTCGTCCTCGTCGCCGTCCGTGGCCGGGTTCTCCAGCGCGTCGCCGCCGGCGCCCGTGCCCGTACCGGCTCCGCCGGAGTTCTTGCGGACGCGGACGCCGCCGCCGCCCGCCCCGACGAGCACGGTCTCCGGCTCCGCGGCCGTCCCGGTGGCCGGCGCCTCGTCGAGGGTGAGCATCCCGAGCCGCTTGCGCTCGCGCCGGCCCAGCACGACGGCGAGGAGAAGGACGGCGACCAGTCCGACGCCGAGCGCCGGGATCATCGGCACGAAGATGTCGCCCGCGTCCAGCTTGAGCGCGGTGGCGGCGCGGGCGGTGGGGCCGCCCCAGGGAAGGGTGTTCATGACACCGTTCGCCGTGGCGGCGACTCCGGTCATCACGACCAGGCTCATCTTGAGGCGCTTGTAGAGCGGGTACATCGCCGAGACGGTGATCATGAAGGTGGTGGAGCCGTCACCGTCGAGGGAGACGATGGCGGCGAGCACCGCCGTACCGACGACGATCCGCATCGGGTCGGCCTTGCAGAAGCGCAGGATGCCCCGCACGATCGGGTCGAAGAGGCCGACATCGATCATCACGCCGAAGTAGACGATGGCGAACATCAGCATCGCGGCGGTCGGCGCCAGATTGCCGACGCCGTCGATGACGTAGTCACCGAGCTTCGCGCCCTGTCCGACCGCGACACAGAACAGCGCGGGGATCAGGACCAACGCCGCGATCGGCGACATCTTCTTCAGCATGATCAGGACCAGGAAGGTCGCAATCATGGCGAAGCCGAGGATTGTCAGCATGTGGATACCTATCGCTCACCCTTGAACTCCCACCGGACTCGGCGGTGCGGATGACGTTAGGGCGCGACTCGAAGCGTTAACAAGACGTTGACATGCGAGCAATACGAGCAAAACCCCAGGTCAACACGGGGATCGCGGATGAGGCTCAACGGGCCGTCGATGCCTGCGCCGTCACTCCAGTACGCGTGCCAGATAGGCCCGCAGCATGATGCGGGTCTCCGCGACGATGGCCCGGTCGCCCGACGGGTCGGTGCGGAAGGCGAGTTGGAGGAGGGCGTCGGCGGCCTCGACGCAGACCAGGACGGTGCGCGACAGATCCTCGTCGGGGGCGCCGCCCAGGTGCCCGGCGAGCAGTTCGGCGAGCCGGCCGGCGACCCGCTGGTTGGCGGCGTTGGCGGGGTCGTCCTCGGGGGCCACCGCGCCGAAGTCGACGAGGGCGAATCCGGCCACGGAGCGCTTCATGGCCAGGTATTCGTCCAGCACGGCGTCGATGGCGCTGCGCCAGTCCGTGGCCGGGATGACGGCCAGGCGGGCGGTGATGCGTTCGGCGTAGCTGTCCAGATTGCGCTGGGCCAGCGCGTCGGTCAGTGCGCGCTTGTTGGAGAAGAACCGGTACACGGAGCCGATGGGCACCCCGGCGCGGATGGCCACGGCACGGGTGGACAGCTGCTCGTAACCGGTCTCGTCGAGGAGTTCGGCGCAGGCGTCGAGTATCCGGGCGAGGCGCTCGGCGCTGCGCTGCTGTACGGGGGCGCGGCGGAGGTTCGTGTTCGCATGGGGCACGGGCTCCATGATGCCGTGGGTCTCCTCTGCGGCGGGTGGCCGGTGGTTTCCGGCGCGGCCGGCGGGCGGGGGCCGCCGGTTCTCCGGATGGCCGGCGGGTGCGTGGCCGCCTGTTTCCGGCGCGGTTCTCATGCGATGAGCAGTGACAGGCCGCCGATGGTGTACGTGATCATCAGGACCAGCAGCGGGAGTTGCCCCGCGACGGCGCGGCCGGGCGGGAAGAGGCGTACGGAGCGGTCGTGGGCGGCGATGACGCCGAGTACGTGGCCGAGGACGATCGCGGCGACCTGGAGCGTGGCGACACCGCCGGGGCCCAGGGGCGGCTCGGGCGGGGCCGGATTGTCGGTGCCGAGTGCCACCATGACCGTACGTGGGCCTTCGGTGACGAAGAGTGTGAAGTAGTGGGCGATCAGATAGCCGAGGGCGATCGGTACGAGCGAGTGGGCGAAGGCGGTGAGGGGGTGGTGCAGTTGACCGGAGATCAGCCGGACGGCGCCGGCGCACAGGGTGTAGAGGGCGGCGACGAGGGCGACGGCGCCCAGGAGTCCCAGGGTGGCGGTGGTGGTGCGGCCCAGGGATGAGGTCTGGACGGTGGTGATCCAGGACGGGGCGTCGGAGAAGCCGTCGTAGGCGGTGGAGCCGAGCATGACGCAGACGGTGGCGACGAGTCCGGGGGACTGCGGGGTGGCGTCGAGTCCGTTGAACGGGGAGCGGAACACGAGGCGGCGGTCGGCGGGCCGGCGGCCGAGCGGGGAGAGCCGGGCGAGCAGCCCCGAGTAGACCTCGAAGGCGTCCCCCCGGTCGAACCATCCGGCGCCGTACCGGGCGGCGCCCGCCAGGTGGACGCCGGCGTAGCCGCCGAGGAAGACCAGGAGGGCGTCGGCCGACGCGGGATCGGGGGCGACGAGTTCGAGCCAGGTGAAGGCGAGGAGCCCGGCAGCGGCGGGCCACAGGCCGAGCTGTGCGGGAAGGGGACGTCCCGTGGCGGGGTCGCGCCCCAGTGCGCGGCAGACGAGGAGGTGGACGGTGCGCAGCGGGTTGATCAGCCGCCAGACGGGGCCGAGGAGGAGCGAGGCGGGTACCAGCCCGACCCAGAGGAGTACGTATACGGCGCCGGGGCCCGGGTTGCGGTCCGGGTCGTCGGGGCCGAGGAGGAGCTGGAGCGTGACGTACAGGGCGGCGGCAAGGCCGAGTGCCCGCAGGGCGATACGGGTGGAGCGGGCGTCGGCGAGGTGCTGGAGGCCAAAGGGGACCGGCCGGCCCGCCCGGTCGCCGCGGAACCGGGAGGCGGACCAGAGCAGGCCGAGCGCGAGGAAGGAGACGAAGAGCGCGGCGAAGGCACCGGCGAAGGCGTAGAACGGGGACAGCGGAAGGTCGTGCTGGGCGCCGATGCCGTGGGCGAGGACGCTCACCGCACGACGAGTTGGGTCAGGAGCAGGTCGGACTCGTGGGTCTCGACCTCGAAGAGCCCGCTGCGGTCGGCGGTGAAGGTCAGGGTGACGGTCCTGCCCGCGGGCAGGACGGCCTCCTTGTCGTAGCCGTGGACGTGGAGGTGGTCGGCGCGGTCGCTGCGCACCCGGAGTTCGACGGTCCGGCCCTTCTTGATCTCGGTTCGGCCGGGGGCGGGGCTGACCTTTCCGTGCGTAACGGTGATCTCGACAAGTGTCGTGTCGGGCCGGGGTGTTGCGGAGCCGCTCCCCTCGGGGGCGGTGGCCGCTCCGGAGGGGGCGGTGGAGAGGGAGGTGGTGGCCTGGACGGGGGCGGAGTTCACGGCCCAGGCGGTGTGGTCGTCGGCGTAGAGCCGGGCGGTGAGTTCGGTGCCGCCCTTTCCCGCGCCGCGGACGAGGGAGGCGGGGAGGTGGTACCAGGAGCCGTACACCCGGGCGAGGGGGTGGCCGTCGAGGAACAGCCGGGCGTGGCCGCGCCCGAGGAGCGCGGCACCGCCCACGCTGTCCGGGGTGAACCGGAAGTTCCGTACGGAGAGGTGGACGTTCCAGCCGTCCTCCGAGTCCGGGCGTACGGCGACCGTCACCGAGGGGGCGCCCTCGGCGTCGACCTGGCGCAGCCGGTTGCCGGAGCCGTCGTCGGCGGTGAGCAGCCGGCCGACGCTGCCGCCGGCCTGCTCGTGGCTGGTGCCGGGTTTGTGATGGGTGGTGGCCCGCCCGCCGCAGGCGCTCGCCCCGAACACGAGGGCGCCCGCGGTGAGCACGGTGACCGCGGCCACGACGGGCCGGGCGGCCCGGTGCGGCCGAGTGGCCCGCAGTGGCCTGTGGGAACGCTTCATGACGCGTCTCCTTCCGGGGCGGATGCGGGGGCAGGGGCGGGGTCGGCGGCCTGCGAGGAGCCCGGGGCACCGGACACGTCCGAGGCGTCGCGCCCGCCGTGCCGGGCGGCGGCGATCACGGCCCACACCACCCAGACCACGCCGAGCAGTCCACGCACCCAGGCCGGGCTGAGCGGGATCCACGGGATCATGAACACGGCCTTGTCCACGGCGTCCAGCAGTGTGAGCCCGCCCAGCACCACCGTGGTCCAGCCCAGCCAGGGCCGCTCCCGCCGGAGCACCAGACCGATCCCGGTCCACCACACCCCGGTCAGCAGCAGCGCCAGCGCGGGCACGTAGGAGGCGGCCAGCCCCATCGTCGATCCGGCCACATCGAGCCCGAGGCCGATCACGCCGAGCCCGGTGACCACCGTGGCGAGCCGGCTGCCGCGCAGCCTGCGCCACCACAGCACCCCGCCGACCAGCGCGAGCACCACCGCGACCGTCAGCGCCACCTGCACCTCGATGCGTTCGATGCCCCGCGCTCCGTACCAGTCGCAGCCGGCCGGCAGCCGGCGTGCCTGCACGTTGTAGTCGGCGCAGACCAGCAGTTGAGCGAGCTTGACCGGTTCGCCGACGAGCCGGTCGGTGCGCCCGGTCACCGAGCCGCGCTCGGAGCCGCAGGCCGGCAGGGCCCGAGGGGAGGACGGCCCGGCGTCCGACTGCCAGCAGTTGCCCTCGCCCTGGCCGTCCCACCACACATCGGTGCGGTTGGGCCGGGAGTTGCCCGCCTTGTCCTTGCCGAGGTGGTTGTCCGCGTACCGGTTGTGGTGCGAGGTGTCGGCCTGCTTGGACAGCGCCTCCTCGCCCCGGATGAAGGCGGGGACGGCGGTCAGTACGAAGGCGGCGCGCTTCTGTCCGTAGATCCAGTTGTTCTCGTACCGGTTCCAGTTGCCGCCCGCGGTGATGATCCCGGAGCCGGGCGGCATGGAGATCTGCGGGCAGACGACGCCCTCCTCGTAGCCGCGGTCCACAGGTGGCTTGGCGCAGGTGCCGTCGGCGACGTAGGGGTAGTAGTCGGCGTTGTTGTCGTGGATCAGGTTGCGTTCGAAGCGGGCGTGGTTCTGGGGCAGCCCGGGGTGGCCGGGGAAGGCGCTGTCCATCGAGGCGCCGCCCATGTTGTGGTCGAACTCGTTGTCGTGGACGTAGACGGAGTCGCCCGCGGTGCCGGAGTAGCCGACCATGTTGTGGTGGCTGCGGCAGCCGGTGATCTCGATGGAGTAGCGCGGCACGTCGTAGCCGTAGCCGTCGTTGATGTTCGACGCGCTGCCGGGGTAGATGCCGGAGTCGCCGTTCCCGTACGACTCGCAGTTCTTGTACAGCCCGTGGTCGCTGGCGAAGGTCAGAAAGCCGTACTCGTCGTTCCAGCGGGTGAGGACGGAGTCGATGACGAAGCCGTCCTGGGCCAGGACGTACAGGGAGTTGAAGGTGGTGCGCTGGGCGGTGAAGTTCCGGAAGTAGATGCCGTCGGAGCCGTCCGCGCGGATCGCGTTGAGCTTCTGGTACTTGGCGTCGACGACCACGTCCGTGCGCTCGGCGCCGGTTCCCTCGATCTGGAGGTCCTTCTTGCCGAGGATCGCCACCAGGTTCTGGTTGTGCGGGCACCGCGCCTGCTGGGCGTACGACAGGATCTGGTAGCCGAGCTGGGACTTGGGCGCCTTCAGCCGGGCGCACTCCCCCGTCGGCTTGGGCAGCGAGGGCTCCTCCTCGTACAGGCCGGGCAGGACGGCGATGTTCATGCCGGGCCGGTCCACCGCGTCGACGGCCTGCTGCAGGTGGCGGTAGCCGGACTTCCGGCACCGTTCGAAGAGCTTCAGGTTCCGGGTCCGCAGCGCGTCCGGAAAGCGGGACACCCGGCGCTCGAAGTCCGCCCGGTCGCTCTTGCAGACCAGCAGATCGGGCTCACCCGTGCGGTACACGGGGACGCTGCCGGTGCCGTCGGGCAGGGTGACCGGACGTTCTTCGTGCGCCTGGGCGGCCGGGGCCGCGAGGAGGGCGGCGGCGAGCGCCGCCAGAACCACCAGAAGTCTTCGTGTCCACGACATGTGCGGGAGAGTAGAGCATTGTTCAACTTTTGGAACCCCCCTGCGCACCACGCATTTGAACCGCCGAGCACCCGGGCGCATCACGAATGCCGTTGACTCACCCCGATCCGATTCCTACGGTTACCCATAGGATTCCTTCGGCACCGGGAGCGCACATGGGCGGCATCGAGCAGGCGAGGAAGACGGCGGAAGCGCTGGAGCATTCCGCCGGTTTCGGCAATCAGCACAGCTCGGAGGCGGTCGCGGGCGCGCTGCCGCACGGCCGCAACTCGCCCCAGCGGGCACCGCTCGGGCTCTACGCGGAGCAGCTGAGCGGCTCGGCGTTCACCGAACCGCGCGCCCACAACCACCGTTCCTGGCTCTACCGGATCCGCCCCTCGGCCACGCATCCGCCGTTCGTCCGCATCGGCAACGGCGCGATCCGGACCGCCCCGTTCACCGAGTCCGTGCCCGACCCCAACCGGCTGCGCTGGGATCCGCTTCCCGAGCCCGCGGCCGGGACGGACTTCCTGGCCGGCCTGTGGACCCTCGGGGGCAACGGCGACGCGACGCAGCGCACCGGCATGGCCGTGCATCTCTACCACGCCGATTCGTCCATGACGGACCGGGTGTTCAGCGATTCGGACGGCGAGCTGCTGATCGTCCCCGAGCGCGGCGGCCTGCTGCTCCGTACGGAACTGGGCCTGTTGCGCGCCGAGCCCGGGCATGTCGCGCTGATCCCGCGCGGCGTCCGCTTCCGGGTGGAGCTGCTGGACGCGACCGCCCGCGGCTATGTCTGCGAGAACTACGGCCGGCCCTTCACCCTCCCAGACCTCGGCCCGATCGGCGCCAACGGCCTGGCGAACGCCCGGGACTTCCTCGCCCCGGTCGCCGCGTACGAGGACGACGACCGCCCGGTGGAGGTGATCAACAAGTTCTGCGGAAACCTCTGGTCGGCGACCTACGACCATTCCCCGCTCGACGTGGTCGCCTGGCACGGCAACCACACCCCGTACGTCTACGACCTGCACCGGTTCAATGTGATCGGCTCGATCAGCTACGACCACCCCGACCCGTCGATCTTCACGGTGCTGACGTCGCCGTCCGACACCCCCGGTCTGGCGGGGGTCGACTTCGTCGTCTTCGCACCGCGCTGGCTGGTCGGTGAGGACACCTTCCGGCCGCCGTACTTCCACCGCAATGTGATGAGCGAGTACATGGGCCTGATCGAGGGCGCGTACGACGCGAAGACGGCCGGCAAGGGCGGCTTCGTCCCGGGCGGCGGCTCGCTCCACAACATGATGTCGGCGCACGGCCCGGACCGGGAGACCTTCGACCGGGCCAGCGCGGCGGAGCTGAAGCCGCAGAAGATCGACGACGGCCTCGCCTTCATGTTCGAGACCCGCTGGCCGGTGACGGCGACGGAGCAGGCGGCCGGCGCCGGCCATCTCCAGCACGGCTACGACGACGTGTGGCAGGGTCTGAGCCGCAACTTCCGGCCGTAGGCGACCGACAACCGCTCCCGATCCGGCCCGGTCCGAACGAAAGGCCCCCAGGTGCCTCAGACGCCCAAGATCCCCCCGGGACCGGCCTTCGCACCCGATTCGCTGGTCCTGAACCGCAAGCTGCCGCTGTGGTACCAGGTCTCGCAGTCGTTGCGCGCCTCGATACTGGGCCGCGCCAGGGACGCCTCGGCACGGCTGCCGACCGAGGAGCAGCTCGCCGCGCACTACGGCGTCAGCGTCCTGACCATGCGCCAGGCGCTCAAGGAGCTGGAGACGGAAGGGCTGATCAGCAGGCACCGGCGGCGCGGCACGTTCATCGAGCCGCGCGCCCGCCGGGTGTCGCCGGTCCGGCTGCTGGGTTCGATCGACGCGATCGTGGCCCAGCAGTCGGGCGAGCGGACCGCGGTGCTGGGCCACGGCCCGGTCGCCGTGCCGGAGGAGCTCACCGAGCACTTCCCCGACTGCGCGGAGCTGGTCAGCTACCGCCGGCTGCGCCGCGACGGGGACAGCGACGAGCCCACCAACTGGGCGGAGAACGTGGTGCGTCCCGACATCGCGGCCCGTCTGGACGTCGCCGATCTCGAACGCTGGCCGATGACCAAGGTGCTGCGCGACCGGGTCGGCGTCCGCATCTCGCGCATCACCGACACGGTCGAGGCGCGCCTGGCCGACCCGGCCACCGCCGGACTCCTCGACGTACCGCTGCTCAGCCCGATCCTGTTCTACACGGGCGTGACGTACGACGAGGGCGGCCGGGTGGTCGACGTGGCGCAGATCCGCTACCGGGGCGACCGGTTCTCCTTCTCCGTCACCGTGGAGGCGCACTGACGCACTGCCCTGTGCCACAGGGGCACGGTTACGATGCCCGGGAAGGCGGGCGGACGTGGCGACGGGGAGGACGACACGGTGGCGGCACGGGCGGCGGGCGGCTCCGGTGATGCCCGGGACATGGAGGCCCCGCTCCTGGACGAGCTGATGCCCTGGTCCGTACGGCCGCTGCGCACCGGCCGCCCCTGGGTGATCGCCCCCGACGCCGCCTCGCTGCGGGCGCGCTGGGACCGGCTGGTGCGGGCCCCGGCCGACGAACGCGAGCGGCTGTTCCGGGCGACCCGTTCCCGTACCCCGCATACCCCGGTGGCGGCGCTGCCCGGACAGACCACCGGCACCGGCCGGTTCGCCCGCGAGGAGGGGCCGTGCCCGGAGCCGGTACGGATCTCGCACGGCCCGTTCGACGAGCAGTGGCTGATCCCCGACCACCGGCTGATCGACGCCGCCCGCCCTGAGCTGTGGCGGGTCGCCGACGGCCACCAGCTCTTCGCCGTGGAGCACGGATACGTGCCGCAGGACACCGGCCCCGCCCTGTCCGTGACGGCGCTGCTGCCGGACGGCCACTCCCCCGCGGGCCGGCCCGGCCGGATCCGGCCGCTGTTCCGGCGCCCCGACGGCCGCGAACCCAATCTGGCCCCCGGGCTGCCGGCCCTGCTCCGCGCCCGCCACGGGGACTCGGTGACCACCCATGCCGTGCTGGCCTGGGTGCTCGCGGCGGCCCGCCACTCCCCCGCCGGATGCGTGGTCCCGCTGCCCGCCGACACCGCGCGCTGGACGGCCGGGGTGGAGCTGGGCCAGGAGCTGTTGCGGCTGCAACTGCGGGGTGCCCGCGGCGGGGAGCGCCCACGGCTGCCCGGCGGGCGCCGGCCCTATGTGCGGGCCGCGGTTCCGCCCGTACCGGACGGGCTGGCGTACGACGCGGACAGTGAGACGCTCACGGTGGGGACGGGCCGCATCTCGCCCGTGCCGCCCGGGGCGTGGGAGTTCCGGGTGGGCGGGGTCCGGATGCTGGAGCTCTGGTTCGGGCGGCGGTCGGCGGCCTGCGCGCAGGATGTGGACGGCCTGGAGGCGGTCCGGCCGCACGCCTGGCCCCAGGAGTGGACCTCCCAGCTGCTGGAGCTGATCACCCTGCTCGCCCTGCTCGACGGGCTCCGCCCCCGCCAGGAGGGCCTGGCCGACGGTCCGCGGATCACGGCCGCCGAGCTCCGGACGGCGGGCGTGCTGCCCGTCGCGGCCGCCGCCCGGCGGCCCGCCTCGGTGCTCGGTCATCAGGAGGAGGGCCCGGACGGGCAGTTCGCGCTGCTCTGACGGGACGCCCGGCCCGGCCGCTACCGGTCGAAGGAGTCCAGCACCCGGCCGAGCGCCCGGTCGAAGACCCCCTCCATGTCGATCGGCCCGGGGTCCTCGGCGAATCCGGCCGCCATCCGGGGATACTTCCCGGTCGCGATCTGGCTGATCAGATAGCCGGTGCGCACGGCGTTCTCCTGCTCCTCGGACCAGGGCAGCGACCGGCTGCGCTCCGCCATCGCGATCTCACTGGACGCATAGGTGGTGACCACGCCGTTGACCATCGCGATCAGTTCCATCTTCTCGCCGAACCGCGCGTCCACCCCGTCCAGGCAGCTGAGCGCGTACTCCATGTACCGCAGGGCGTTCGGGCTGAAGCCGTACACGGGTGACATCAGCCGGGGCAGCCAGGTGTGGCGGTGCATCATCGCGCGGGCCTGGCGGGCGAGCGCGACGAGGTCGGCGCGCCAGTCACCGGACGGCTCGGGGTATTCGTACCCGCCGCTGACCGCGTCGAGCATCAGCTCGTGCAGGTCCTCCTTGCGCGGCACGTAGTTGTAGAGCGACATCGTGCCGCAGCCGAGCTCCGCCGCGACCTTGCGCATCGACACCGCGTCCAAGCCCTCCGCATCGGCGATGCGGATGGCGGCCGCCGCGATGTCCGCACGGCTGAACGCGGGCTTGGGGCCCCGGCCCGCACGCTCGGGGCGTGCCCAGATCACTTCGGGTACAGCGGGTCGCCCCACCATCGATCATCACCTCGCCCACCATCGTAGTTACGTACACCGTACGTAGTGCGGTACGGTGGGCGCATGACGACTACGTACGCTGTACTTAGTGAAGGTCTGGAGAAGCGATACAACGATGTCCACGCGCTGCGCGGGCTCGATCTCGCGGTCGCCGAGGGCACCGTCTGTGGGGTGCTGGGGCCGAACGGGGCGGGCAAGACCACCGCCGTCCGGGTGCTCACCACGTTGACGGCACCCGACGGCGGCAGCGCCCTGGTCGCGGGCCACGACGTGGTGCGCGAGGCGGGCGCGGTGCGCGCGGACATCGGGGTCACCGGACAGGACGCCTCGGTCGACGGCGAGCTGTCCGGCCGGCAGAACCTGCGGCTCTTCGCCAAGCTGCAACGGTTCCGCGGCGAGGCGGCACGCACCCGCGCCGACGAACTCCTGGAACGCTTCGAGCTGACCGAGGCGGCCGACCGCCCGGCCCGCACCTACTCGGGCGGCATGCGCCGCCGCCTCGACCTCGCCGCCAGCCTGCTGACCCGCCCGCGGGTGCTCTTCCTGGACGAGCCGACCACCGGCCTCGACCCGCACAGCCGCAACCAGATCTGGGCGGCGGTACGGGAGCTGGCCGGCCGGGGCACCACCGTGCTGCTCACCACGCAGTACCTGGAGGAGGCCGACCAGCTGGCCGACGACATCGTGCTGATCGACCGGGGCCGGGCCGCCCACCGCGGCACCCCCGCCGAGCTGAAGTCCCGCATCGGCAGCTACGCCGAGGTGGTCGTCGCCCATGAGTCGGCGCTGGTCCCGGCGGCCGGCGTGCTCGACCAGCTCACCGGCGCCGAACCGGTGCTCGACCACGAGCGCCGCACCGTGGGCGCCGTCGCGACCGACGCCACGCTCACCCTCCCCCGTATCGTCCGCGAACTCGACGCCGCGGGCGTGGCGCTGGTGGACGCGAGCCTGCGCCCGCCCACGCTCGACGAGGTCTTCCTCCGCCTGACCGACCGCGGCGACGGCCGCACCTCCCCGCCCCTGAAGGAGACGGCAGCATGAGCAGCACGACACTGGTCCACGAGCGGCCCGCCGCGCCCGCCACGAGCACCCCCGTCGCCGATGGCCTGGCCATGCTGGGCCGCCATCTGCAACGGATCAAGGCGGCCCCGGGCGTGGTGATCCTGACCCAGACCATGCCGATCACCATGCTGCTGTTCTTCGGGTACGTCTTCGGCAGCGCGCTGGCCATGCCCGGCCAGGAGTACCGGGCGTTCCTGGTGCCGGGCCTGCTGGCGGCGACGGCGGCGGGCGGCATCATGACCGGGATGTTCCAGTCCGCGCAGGACTGCCATCGCGGGGTGATGGACCGCCTCCGCGCACTGCCGATGAGCCGGCCCGCCGTGCCGTTCGGCCAGACCGCCGCCGATCTGCTGACCACGGCCGTCGGCCTGGTCCCGCTGGTGCTGGTCGGGCTCGCGGTCGGCTGGCGGATCGAGGGCGGCCCGCTCGCCGCCCTGGGTGCCTTCGGGCTGCTGCTGCTGTTCCGTTTCGCCACGTCCTGGGTGGGCTGCTGGCTGGGCCTGCTGATCCGCAACGAGGAGGCGGCCGGACAGCTGGGCAGCGCCACCTTCGTGCTGCCGCTGCTGTCGAGCGCGTACATCCCGACCGGCAATCTGCCGCACTGGCTGCGCATGGTCGCGGAGTGGAACCCGATCAGCGCCGTGGCCGCCGCCGTCCGCGACCTGTTCGGCAACGCGTCCCCGGCCGCCGACGCCGCCTGGCCGGTCACCCACCCGGTGGCCGGGACGCTCGCCTGGTCGGTGGTGCTCCTCGCGGTGTTCGTCCCGCTGTCCGTACGGCGTTACGCGCGCGGCGGCGAGTGACCGCCGCCCGGCCCGTTCACCGGGGCAGCGTGCAGGGCCGGTCCAGGGCGCCGAGCAGACTGATGAAGCTCGACTCCAGGAAGGCCCCGAGCTCGCCCGGCATATCCGGTCCACCGCGCGGCCAGCTGGTCACGGCCTCCTCCGCGAACGCCGTCCAGGCGCGGGCGGCGACGGCCAGCCGCGGCGAGTCCGGCATCCCGAGCCGCCGCTGCCCCTCCGCCACCCGCCGGGCGAGGGTGGCCCTGGTCGCGTCGACGATGTCCTCCACCACGGGGTGACTGCCCGCGGCACCGCGGACCAGGGCGAGATAGACCCTGCGGTGCTCCAGCACGTACCGCACGAAACCGGCGATGAACGATCGCAGCCAGGGAACGGGCGCCAGCGAGGGGTCCGGTTCCGTGGCTGCGACGAAGTCGTCGCACTCCTGCTGCACCACGGCGCGGTAGAAGTCGCGTTTGGAGTCGAAGTAGTGGAAGAGCAGCCCGCGTGAGATCCCGGCCCGCCGCGCCACGTCGTCCGTGGAGAGTTCGTCCAGCGAGCGGTCGGTGAGCATGTCCAGGCCGATGGCGACCAACTGGGCCCGCCGTTCGTCGGGGCTCAGGCGCGCGGCTCGCTTTCCGGACATGCATACAGTCTAGAAGTGCTTCGACGCCGAAGTATTTTCGAGAGCCCCGGCCGTCACCCTCCGACGCCCCGCGAACACACCGAAACGCTGCTGTGGGCCCTGGGGATGACGGGAGGGCGGACAGCAGCGCAGCGCCGGGACGGTGTGGTCACCGCGGCCCCGAGCGGGGGGCCGGGCGACGGACCCTGGCCGGGGAGCCCGGGCGGTGGACCGGTCGAACGGTCGTGACGGGCCGTCGGGTCAGCGGCGGCTGCCGAAGAGTGAACGCCTCAGTCGACGCAGCGGCGCGAACAGCGAGACCCGCGCACTCTTGCTCCGATGACGGTGGGCGGCATCGCGCGAGGTCAGCTCGCGCATCAGCAGGGTCGCCTCCGCAGTCTCCCGCTGTGGCACGGCAGGCCCGCCGAGCACCGCGAGATGGCGGTCGAGGCGCGAACTCGTCGCACCGCTCCCGCATGTGATGGCAGGCACACGCGGCCTGCTCCGCATCGCTATCTGTTCCATGTCACTCCCCACCCGTACGAGGGCACCCGGCCCGGGCAGGTTAACCCTATCGCCCCGCGACGACACTCGTGTATCCCGGTAGCAGGATTACGCACACACATACGGAGGTTGACACCTCGCTCGCGAATCCGCCCGATTTCAGGGCGAGTTGGACAGAACGGAAACGGACGAAGGCACTCCGGCCGTGACTCCGGCCAGGGACCGCCGGCCGCCCCCGCACCCCGCCGGTCGGAGACCCCGGTGGACAGGGGCCTCCTGCCCGCCGGAAGGCCGGACGGGCCCGGCACATGCGTGGTGGCGTCAGGCCGCCGAGTTGAGGACGGGCAGGTAGCCACCCGACTGTCCGGCGGCGGTGGGGTGGTAGGACTCGCCGATGTTGAGCCAGTTGACACTGTGCAGCCAGGCACTGCCGGAGCAGATCTCGTGGCCGGTGAACTTCCCCGCGACATCGGCGAAGGCGAAGCCGTGGTCGGCCGCGCGCTTGGCGGTCGTCGAGTTGAGGTAGTCGGCCGCACCGTTGATCGCGGTGCGCACCTTGTCGCTCAGGCCGACGGCGCAGCTGCCGCCGATCTTGTAGAAGCGCGGGTAGCCGAGGACCACGACACGGGCGGACGGCGCCTTGGCCTGGATGGCCGAGTACACCGAGTCGAGGTTGCCGGGCAGGGTGGTCTCGACATAGCTGCGGGCCGTGGCGATCCGATTGAGGCAGGTGGCCTCCGACTGGAGGACACAGGTGGTCATGACATCGGCGAAGCCCGCGTCGTTGCCGCCGACGGAGATCGACACCAGGTCGGTCGAGGAGTTGAGGGGGCCGAGCTGATTGGCCTTCACATCACCCGAACGAGCGCCGGAGCAGGCGGCGAAGGAGAACGAGGCGGGCGAGTTGGCGGCGGCCCAGAGCGCCGGATACGCCTTGGTGCTGCGCTTGCAGTCGCCGCTGGCGCTGTCGTAACTGCCGGATCCGACACCCGAGGAGTACGAGTCGCCGAGGGCCACGTAGTCGACGGCTGTGGCGGCGTTGGCGGTGGCCGCCCCGGTCAGGGCGAGTACGGCACCGAGCAGGAGCGAGGACGAGAGCGCCGCGAGTCTGGACAGTTTCATGGAACCTCCCTGGGACCGACCGGTGGGATCTCCGCCCGGTCTGCCGAGACCGTGGTAGCAGTACCGGCACCCTCGCCGGAAGTGTGCATGCCAACTTAATTCCGTGATTCGAGTGCCCCTCCGCGCCCCCTTGAGACCGCGTCACCTCCCTGATCACCACCGGGGGTACGGCAGCCACCGGAAAGCGGCCATCACCGGACAAAGGGAGGAAGACAGTGAAACCCGGGTGCGCCGGGTACCCCGGTGCCGGATCATGGGCGCCATGTCCGCCAACCCTGAGTCCGCTCTGCCGATCCGGCTCACCGTCGACGACAGCGATTCCCCGTCAGATGTGGTCGACGCGCTGTTCCTCGGCCGTTTCGCGACGGGCGAGCAGCCGTACTCGCACAGCTCCTCCCTGGAACGCATCAAGGCCGGGGCGACGTTGCTGCCGCCGGCCGCCAAGGTGCTGCGCGCCGCCCGCGACGACGACCGCAGCGCCACCCTCGCCGAGGGCGACGGCTGGACACTGCTCATCTCGCGGTGGAACCGCGGCGCCGACGTCACCGTCACCGCGACCAGCCCGGAGCTGGCCCAGCAGATCCTCGAACGGGCGACGGACGGCGCCCTGGACGAGCCGGAACCCCAGCCCGAGAACGTGACGATGGGCTTCTGGTACGTCTCCCCGCGCCGCGGCCCGCACCGCACCACCCGGCAGATCGCCGCCGGCACCTGGGACGAGGTCCGGGGCAACTACACGGCACCGGTGGCCGATGCCATGGACCGGCTGATGAAGGTGACGCCCGACGACATCGCGGGCCGGCTCCTCCTGCTGCACGGCCCGCCGGGCACCGGCAAGACGTCGGCGCTGCGCACGCTGGCGCGCTCGTGGCGTGACTGGTGCCAGGTCGACTGCGTGCTCGACCCCGAGCGGCTCTTCAACGACGTCGGCTATCTGATGGACATCGCGATCGGCGAGGACGAGGGCACGGCCAAGGGCCGGTGGCGGCTGCTGCTGCTGGAGGACTGCGACGAGCTGATCCGCGGCGAGGCCAAGCACACGGCGGGCCAGGCGCTGTCCCGCCTGCTGAACCTCACCGACGGGCTGCTCGGACAGGGCCGCAACGTGCTGGTGGGCGTCACCACCAACGAGGATCTGGAGCGGCTCCATCCGGCCGTGGTCAGGCCCGGCCGCTGCCTCGCCAGGATCGAGGTGGGGTCACTGACCCGCAACGAGGCGGTGGCCTGGCTGGGCACCGAGGAGGGGCTCGGCCGCGAGGGCGCGACGCTCGCCGAGCTGTACGCGCTGCGGCGGGGCAGCGGTCCCGCGTCGGTGCCGAAGCAGGACGCCGGGGCGGACGCGGGCCTGTACCTCTGAGCCCGCCGGTCCGCCGTCCCGGCCTCCCGGCTCAGTCCGTCCCGTACGCCGCGCGTACCGCGTCGCGCACCAGGGACAGCGCCTCGTCCCGGGACAGGCCGAGCCGTCGCGCCTGGTCCGCGTACTCCTGTGCCGCGGCGGCCGCATGACGGTCCGCCGCGTCACCGGCGGCGGCGATGAACGTGCCGTTGCGGCCACGGGTCTCGATCACCCCGTCGGCCTCCAGTGCGCGGTACGCCTTCGCGACGGTGTTGGCGGCGAGGCCGAGTTCCTCGGCGAAGCCGCGTACCGTCGGAAGTCTGAAACCGACGGGCAGCGCGCCGGAGCGGGCCAGTTCGGAGATCTGCGTGCGCAGTTGCTCGTACGGGGCGGTACCGGCGTCCGGATCAAGAACGATCTTCAGGGTCACGCCCCGATTCTCCCCCACGTCCGCCGCGGTGCCGGAAATTCGGGGGCGACCGGTGGCGGCCCACGCGTAACGTCCGGCCCATGACTGTCATTGTTCGTGACTTCCTCCCGGCCGACGCGGAAGGCTGGGTACGGGTCCGGCGTGCCGCCCTGCCCTATGTGGTGACGACACCCGAGTCCGTCATCTTCCAGATGGCCTCGGCCCACCCCGACAAGCGCTACCGGCTGCTGGTCGCCGAGGTGGACGGGGAGCTCGTCGCGACCGCGCAGGTCGGCCTCGCCCACGACAGCCCCGAACCCGGCCAGGGGTTCTGCAACACGTACACGCATCCGGACCGCACCGGGCTCGGGGCGGGTGCGCTGCTGGTGCGCACGGCCGAGGAGTACCTGGCGCGGGAGGGCGCGACCGCGGTCTACACCTGGGTGCTCGACGCCCCGTCGAACCTGGCCTTCGCCGGCGGGCGCGGCTATGTGCCGAGCCGTCGGGCGCACTTCTCCCGGCTCGATCTGACGGACGGGTCGCTGCCGCCCCGTCAGGAGCTCCCGCCGGGCGTGGAGCTGCGTACCGCCGCGGACTTCGCGGACGACCCCCGCCCGCTCTTCGAGGCGGACGCCGAGACCACGGCCGACGAGCCGAGCGACACCCCGGCCCTGCTGGACGACTACGAGGACTGGCTGAACCACACCTGGCGTGCTCCCGGGCTCGACCGCGAGCTCACCTCGGTCGTGATGGCGGACGGCGAAGTGGCGGCGTTCAGCGCGGCGGAGACCGACGGTCTGACCCGCTACTGGTCGGGGATGACGGGCACCCGCAGGGCGTACCGCGGCCGGGGCCTGGCCAAACTCGCCAAGAACGACTCGCTGCACCGGGCGCGCGCGGCCGGTTGCACGGACGCGTACACCGCCAACGACGCGGACAACGGACCGATGCTGGCCATCAACCGGTGGTTCGGCTACGAAATCTGTGCCACGAATGTGCGCCATGTCCGCAAGCTCGGCTGAGGCCGCCGTGGTGGTCGCCCTGGTGAAGGCCGGGCGGACCAAGATCCGCTACCCGGCGGACGTGGTGCGGGACGACGGCACCCGGGTTACGGTGCGCGCGCCGTGGGCGGCGCCGGGGGTCCGTGACTTCGGCTTCGTGCGGTTCGAGCCGGGCGATGTGTTCACCGAGCACTACTGGCGCGACCGCTGGTTCGCCGTGAAGGAGGTCCGTACCGGCTCGGGCGGACTCAAGGGCTGGTACTGCGACATCACCCGACCCGCGGTGCTGCGGGACGGGGAGCTGCTGGTGGAGGACCTGGACCTGGATCTGTGGGTGTCGGCGGACGGCTCGTCCGTACTGCGGCTGGACGAGGACGAGTTCGAGGAGAGCGGCCTCGCCGGACGCGATCCGGCGGCGGCCGGGGCGGCACTGCGGGCGCTGGACGAGCTGGAGCACCTGGCCCGCACCGAGGGGCTGGCGACGCTGCTGGCCTGACGATGGGCACAGGAGTTCGATCCGGTTCCGGGCGCCCCCCGTACGGTCCGCCCGGAACCCGGTCCACCGCCTCGGTCGGCCGTCGGCCCGACAGCCGCGGCGGAACAGGGGGTTCGGCACGCTGAACGGGAGGAGGCCGGCCTTCTCCTCCAGCGACATCCGGGCCGGCAGATCGGTGGTCCCGCCGTCACCGCCGTGGTCGCCCGGGAAAGGACTCCACGGGGAGACATCTTGATGCCCGGATGCCCTGGGGGCGGCCGTCCGGCCCTGCGGGTGACCAGTACATGAACATCGGTGAAACGACCGGGTCGGAACGCTCGGCGGTACCGGATCCCCGTCCCGGACGGCTCGCTGAGCTTCGTACTATCCAGGGGTGCCGAACCACCGAAGGACCAGTCCGCGCTATCTGCAGTTGGCCCGCCTCATCCAGGAACGCATCGACGCCGGAGAGTTTCCGGCCGGCTCCCGGCTGCCGAGCGAGCCCGAGATGTGCGCCGAGTTCGGCGTCAACCGGCTGACCGTCCGGGAGGCCGTCGCGGAGCTGGAGCGGGCCGCCGCCATCGAGATCCGCCGGGGCGTCGGCACCTTCGTGCGCCCGCCCGTCGCCCGGGTGTCGATCGCGGTCGATCCCCGCAGCCAGCGGTTCGACATGGGCAGTACGCACACCTCACTGCCCGCGTCCACGGCCGGACCGGGCATGGACGTGCAGGAGACGATCACCGACGCCCTGCCCGCGGGCACCGCCACCACCGACGAGGAGGCTGCCCGCCGGCTGGGCCGGCCCAGCGCCGGCCTCTCCCGGGTGGAGAGCGTGTTCTCCACCGGCCCGGAACCCTGGGGCATCAGCACCTACTGGATGCCGACCGCCCTGCTGCCCCGGGAACTCGCGGCCCCCGGACCGGTGGAGAACCTGGTCCGCACCCTGGCCGACAGCGCGGGCATCACCCTGGAGTACGACTGGCGCGCCTTCAGCGCCATCGGGGCCGACATCGGTGACGCCGACATCCTGGGCGTACCGGCCGGAAGTCCCCTGCTGGTCCGCGAGGGCGTCAGCTGCACCCCCGACGGCGAGCCGGTGCTCTATGTCCGCCGGCGCATCCGGGGAGAACGCGCCCGCTTCGTACTGAACTTCCGCGACCCGGGCGCGAGTCCGGCCTGATCCGCCGGACAGGCGCCGGCCCGGCACGAGCGTGCCCTAGTCCCGGTGCTGCGCCCACACATCGGTGTACGGTGCCGGTTCCTCCGGGGCCGGGCGGGGCTGGTGGACTCCGGCGACCAGCTCCACCTCGTACCCCGCGGTGTCCTCCAGGTAGGCGGCGATGTGCCCCTCGCCGCCCGCGTGCGGGTAGCGGTCCGGGAAGAGCGGCCGCCAGCCGTGCTCCGGGGCCCTTGCCACCAGCGCGTCGAGGGTGGCCCGGTCGCGGACGTGGAACGCGAGGTGGTTGAGCCCGGGGCGGTGCCGGTCGTGCGGGCCCGGGGCCAGGTCGGGCGACTGCTCGACCACGACATAGCTGTCGCCGCGGCGCCAGCTCCGCCCGTGCTCCCAGCGCTGGTAGGGGACATGGCCCAGCTCCCCGAGGAGCCAGCCCCATCCCCGCTCGGCCACCGCCAGATCGGGCACCCACAGCTCGATGTGGTGCACCTCTCCGGTGCCGGACCGGGCGGCGGGCAGCGGAACGGCGCGGCGGACGCCGTCCGGCTCGTACGCCACGGTGTCGCCGTCCTCGTGCCAGTGGATCAGGAAGTGCTCCCCCGCCCGGTAGCCCTCGATCCCCGCCCGGCAGTAGGCGACTACATCGTCCGGGAGGGCGTCCAGCGGGAACCAGGCCAGCTCGGAGCACTTGTCGGGTTCACGGTTGTACGGCGGGCGGTCGGGGTCGTACTCCGCCTCGAAGAACCAGCCGGTCCTGGGGCTGCCGCCGGGGCCGCGGTGCTGCATGACCAGGGCGACCCGCAGCTCGTCCGGCCCGAGTTCGACGCCGATCTCCTCGGCCGCCTCACGGATCATCGCCTCGCGGACGTCCTCGCCGTCCTCGACGTGTCCGGACGGGCCGTTGAACAGCCCGTCCGCGTACCCCGTGCCGGCCCGGCGGGCGAGCAGGACCTCGGGGCCGCGGCGGAGGATCAGATGGACATCGACGACCTCGGTGTGCCGGTGCGGCGGCTCGGCGCGGGCCACCAGGGCGTAGCGCTCGTCGTCGACCCGCTTGCCCCACAGGTCCGGGTCGTCGGAGAGCCGCTCGTGGTGGATGCGCTCGGTGAGTTCCGAGAGCAGTCCGGTCAGCTGCCCGGCGCCGAGGCCGACGCCGCCCCAGACACCTTCGACCAGGATCAGCCGGCCGCCGGGCCGCAGCAGGGTGAACCAGTGGCGCAGGGCGGCCGCCGGGTCGGGCAGCAGCCACACCACATGTCTGACCATGATCACGTCGAACTGCTGGTTGCCGACCGGCGGTCGGGCCGCGTCCCCGAGCAGGACCGCGGTGCCCGTCCCGGCGAGCTTGGCCCGGGCCTGCTCCACCATGCGCGGGGACCGGTCGACGGCGGTGACCCGGTGGCCCTGACCGGCGACGAGGAGAGCCAGGCTCCCGGTGCCGCACCCCAGGTCGAGCACCTCGGAGCACCCGCCGGGCAGCCAGCTCTCCAGCCGCAGTGCCCAGGCGTGCCGGACCACCGGGTCGAGCAGCCCGTGGTCGGGTTCCTCGTCGAAGGAGTCGGCTGCGGAGTCCCAGTCGATCGTCGTCATGGGTAGATCGTGCCAGCCGCCGCCGACAGCGGTACGGGGGATCCGTCGTCCGGGACGCCCGGACCCCCGTACCGCGGCTCGTGCTATCCGACGGCCGAGGCGCAGGTGGTGGGAGTGGCGTGCGCCGGGTCCAGGGCGTTCGCCACCTCGTGGTAGGCGACCCGGTCCACGGTGCCGATCGCCACGTGCTCGGAGAAGTCGACCGGGCACAGGTCCTGGAGCAGGACGTTGCGCACGTCCGGCCCGTCCAGGAACTGTGTGCGGTACGGGGTCACGACCTCGTCGTACCTGGTCGCGATGACGGTGTAGTGCACTCCGGGCACGGTGTCGGGGAGCGAGTTGAGCTTGGTGACGAACGGGGAGCCCGCCACCTGGTCCGCGAGACCGGGGGTGTTGGCGTTCAGCAGGTCCTCGGCTCCCGGGAAGTACGGCAGCAGCTTCGTCAGGCCGAGCAGGGTGGTGCCGTGGTTGTCGGGCGCGAGCCCGATCATGGCGTTCACCTTGGCGGCCCCGCCGAGGAACTTCAGGTAGTAGTTCGGCATCATGCCGCCCTGCGAGTGGCCCACGAGGTCGGCCTTGGCCGCTCCGGTGGCGGCGAGCACCTTGTCGACGAACGAGGAGAGCTGTCCGGCGGACTTGTCGACCGGGCCGAGTCCGTTGAAGACCGGCACACCGGGCAGCTGCCCGTAGTCGAGCGAGTAGACGCAGTAGCCCCGGTCGACCAGGTAGGGCGCGAGGACCAGCCAGTTGTCGATCGAGTTCCCGAAGGTTCCGTGGACCAGGACGACGGGGCGGGGATGGGCTGCGGAGGGCTTGCAGGAGTAGTCGTTCCAGCCACGGGAGGTGGCTGTCGCGGCGGTGGGGGCGGCGGCAGCGGCAGCGGCCGTGGGGGTGGCGGCTGCGGCGACGGCGAGGAGCAGTGCGGCGAGGGTTCTCCGCGCGCGTGGGGCGCGCGACGCACGTGTCCAGGGCAGCATCGTGTGGTCTCCTTGCGGCTCAAGGGAGTTGCGATGTCTGTACACCCTGCGGCCCGGACCACAGATCTGACTGCTGATTCATCCGTGTTCCCGGGCCAAATTACGCGTGAGTAAGGTGCCCTGGGAAGTTACGCGTCAGTAAAAAGTGATGATCCGTCGATCGGGCGAACCCGAAAGGGCGATCAGACCGCGAGCCGCCCCGGCATCACGGCCCGCGGGCCGAACCTGTCCCGCAGCCGGTCCGCCACCGCCTCGATCCGGCGGGCCCGCT
Organism: Streptomyces sp. NPDC127117; assembly: GCF_042677325.1. Classification (NCBI taxonomy): domain Bacteria; kingdom Bacillati; phylum Actinomycetota; class Actinomycetes; order Kitasatosporales; family Streptomycetaceae; genus Streptomyces; species Streptomyces sp. NPDC127117. The sequence goes on along the minus strand of NZ_JBHXTM010000041.1, from coordinate 39,622 downwards.
CGTCCACCGGGTCGAACGACAGCTGGTGCGCGGCCCGCTCACTCTCCATCAGCCCCTCCGCGCGCAGCGCGATCCCCCGTACCCGGGCCCGTTGCAGGGCGAACGAGTCATGGATCCGGTACGCGAGCGCGGTGAGCGCCGCGGAGTGGGCGGTGGGTTCCCGGAGCGTACGGCTGCGGGTGAGCGTCGAGTATCCGGTCCGGTCGGCGTAGCGCACGCTGACCGCGAGGCCGCGGCAGACCTGCCCGTCTCCGCGCATCCTGGCCCCCAGCTCCTCGGTGAGCGACATGAGCGCGCGGCGCTGCCGCTCCCGGTCCAGCTCGTCGCGGGGGAAGGACCGTTCGGCGGCGATCGACCGGGCCGCGGCGCCCGGCAGGACCGCCGTGCGGTCGATGCCGCGCGCCCGCTCCCACAGTTCACGCCCGGTCCGTACGCCGGTGATCCGCTGGAGGGTGCCGAGCGGGGCGGCCGCGATCCGGCCGACGGAGTCGAGCCCGTACGCGCACAGGGTGCGGGCCGTCGCCGCGCCGACGCCGTCCAGCGCCGCGGCCGGCCGGTCCGCGAGGAACTCCGCCGCTCCTCCCCCGGGCACCACGAAGGTCGTCCCGGGCGTGGCCCGCCGGGCCGCCATCCGGGCCAGCATCGGGTTCTCCGCCGCCCCGATGGCGCAGTCCACGCCGTGCAGGGCGAGCGCGCGGATCCGGATCACCGAGGCCAGCCCCCGCACGTCCAGCCCGAAGTAGCGCAGCGCGCCGCGCACATCGGCGAGCGCCCCGTCGGGCGGGGCCGCCTCGACCACCGGGGTGAGCGCGCCGAGCAGGGCGAGCAGCCCCTCGTGACCCGCGCTGTCCGGGAGGCCTCCGCCGACCTTGCGGAACCGCAGGTACAGGATGCCCGGCACCTCGGGTGCGGTGCTCATCCCGCGCTCCCCGGGCTCTGGTGCCACAGCTTCCTGCCGGTGGCGACGCCTTCGCCGGGCGGCTGGAGGTCCGACCAGGGGTTCATCTCGTATCCGGTGGGCAGCTGGATGCGACGGCCGCTGCCGGCGGGATCGCCCTTCTCGCCCTTCTCGCCCTCCTCTGCCTGGGGTTCCTCCGCCAGTCGGTCCGCGACCGCGTCGAGTCCGCCGGTACGCCGCAGCTCGGCCAGCTCCGCCAGGTTCCAGGCGGCCGCGCCGACCACACTCAGGCTCCGCGGGCCGCGTCGCTGCACCACTCCGCGCACCAGCAGCAGCCAGGAGTGGAAGACGGTGTGCGCGCAGGCGGCGTGGCTGTCGTCGAAGAAGGCCAGGTCGACCAGGCCCGTGCCGTCGTCCAGGGTGGTGAAGACGACCCGGCGGCCGGAGCGGACCGGCGGGGTCTGGGTGGCCGCCTTGGCGCCCGCGACCAGCACGGTGTCCCCGTGCCGTGCCTCGCGCAGCCGCTTGGCGGAGACCGTGCCGAGCTCCTTCAGGAAGGCGTGGTGATCGTCCATCAGATGGCGGGAGACATCCATGCTCAGGACGCCCAGCTCGGCGCTGAGCCGTTCCGCGTCGTCCAGATCGGGCAGGCCGATGGAGCCGGTCCGGTGTCCGCCGCCGAGCGGCAGCTGCGCGCCCGGTCCGCCGCCGGGGCCCGCGCCCCGCTGGGCGCGGTGCAGTTCGGACAGGTGCAGCAGCAGATCGCGCCGGTTGGCACCGAACGCGTCCAACGCGCCCACCCGGGCCAGCCGTTCGGCGGCCGGCCTGCCCGGCCTGGCGCGCTGCCAGAAGTCGAGCAGCGAGGTGTAGGGCTGTCCGGCCTCGATCCGGGCGACCTCGGCCGCGCCGATGCCGTGGACGTCCGAGAGGGCGAGCCGTACACCCCAGAGGCCCTCCCCTCCTCCACTATCGGACACCAGTTCGATGCGATGGGTCGCCGCCGACCGGTTCACGTCCAGTCCCAGCACCGGCACCCCGCGCCGCCGCGCGTCCGCGAGCAGCAGCCGCTTCGGGTACATCCCGGGGTCATGGGTGAGCAGCCCGGCGTAGAAGGCCGCCGGGTGGTGCGCCTTGAGCCAGGCCGACTGGTACGTCGGTACGGCGAAAGCCACCGCGTGCGCCTTGCAGAAGCCGTAACTGCCGAACGCCTCGATGATCTCCCAGGTGCGGGCCGTCACTTCGGCGTCGTACCCCTTCTCCGTCGCCCGCAGCGCGAACCATGTCCTGATCCGGTCCTGCGATTCGGGGTCGGAGAGCCCGCGCCGCACCCGGTCGGCCTCGTCCCGGCCGCAGCCGGTCATGATGTCGACCATCTCGATGATCTGCTCGTGGAAGACGACCACTCCGTACGTCTCGCGCAGCGGCCCTTCCAGATCGGGGTGCGGGTAGCGCACGGGGGCCCGGCCGTGCCGGGCCTCGATGAACGGCCGCACCATGTCGGCCGCGACCGGTCCGGGGCGGAACAGCGAGATGTCGACCACCAGATCGTGGAAGCCGGCCGGCTGGAGCCTGCCGACCAGGTCGCGCTGGCCCGGCGACTCGATCTGGAAGCAGCCCAGCGTCTCGGCGCTCCTGATCATCCGGTACGTCTCCGGGTCGTCCGGCGGTACTGCGTCCAGGTCCACGGACCGCCCAGAGGCCCGTCCGATCTCCGCGACCGCGTGCGCCATCGCCGACTGCATCCGTACACCCAGCACATCGAGCTTGAGCAGCCCCAGATCCTCCACGTCCTCCTTGTCGAACTGCACCATCGGGAAGCCCTCCCCGCCGGTGGGCACGACGGGCACCCGGCGCAGCAGGGAGGCGTCCGACAGGAGCACCCCGCACGGGTGCATGGCGATGCCGCGCGGCAGAGCGTCCAGCGCCTCCACCAGCTCCCAGAGCCGCCCGTACCGGCCCTTCTCCCGTGCCACTTCGCGCAGTTCGGGCAGTTCTTCCATGGCCGCGCGGGCGTCGCGGGCCCTGATGTGCGGGAATGCCTTGGCCAGCCGGTCGGTCTCGGCCGGGTCCATGGAGAGCGCGGCGCCCACGTCCCGGATGGCGTGGCGCACCCGGTAGGTCTCGGGCATGGCGACGGTCGCGACCCGCTCGGTGCCGAAGCGTTCGATGATCGCGCGGTAGACGTCGAGCCTGCGGGCGGACTCCACGTCGATGTCTATGTCCGGCAGCACGAAGCGGCGCCTGGAGAGGAAGCGCTCCATCAGCAGCCCGTGCTCGACCGGGTCGGCGTGCGCGATCCCGAGGAGGTGGTTGACCAGGGATCCCGCGCCGGAGCCCCGGGCGGCGACCCGCACCTTCATCTCCCGCACATCGTCCACGACTTGAGCGACCGTCAGGAAGTAGGAGGCGAAACCGTGGTAGGCGATGATGTCCAGCTCCTGGTGCATCCGCTCCCAGTAGTCGCGCCTGCGGTCGTAGCCGCGCAGCACCATGCCGGCGGCGGCACGGGAGGCCAGCACCCGCTGGGCGGTGCGCCGCCCGGCGCCGACGAGTTCCGGTTCGGGGAAGTGGACGGAGCCGAGGCCGAGGTCACCCTCGGGGTCGACGACGCAGGCGTCTGCGGTACGCCGGGTCTCCGCGAGCAGCCGCGCCCCTGCGTCCTTGCCCAGACCGGCGGCGGAGGTGATCCGGGCTGCGGCCTCCGCCATCGCCCGGGCGTCCTTCAGCCAGCGCTCCCCGCTGTCGAGCGGGGCCCGGCGGGGGTCGACGGGGACCAGCCCGCGGGCCGCGTCCAGCACATCGGCGACCGGGCCCTGCCCGGCGTCGGCGTACCGTACGGCGTTGGTCAGCACGGCCCGCACCCCCTGCTCGGCGGCGAGGCCGACGGTACGGGCGGCGAGCCGCAGCGAGCCGGGTCCGGTACCTTCACGCCCGTGGTGGACGGCTTCGAGGCGCAGGTCGTCCCCGAAGATCTCCCGCCAGCCGGCGAGCAGCACCGCGGCCCGGTCCGGACGGCCGGCGGCCAGCGCCCTGCCGACGTCGGAGGCGGGGCCGAGCAGCACGGTGAGCCCTTCGGCGGGCAGTTCGGCCCGGCCGACCAGGGGCCGTCCCGCACCGTCGGGCGCGGGGGCGTGGGCGGCGGTGACGAGACGGCACAGCTCCGTCCAGCCCCGGGCGCCGTCCCGGGCGAGGAAGGTGACCCGGGGGGCGGATTCGTCGATGAAGGCGCCGCCACGGACCGGGGTCCGCGGCCGCTGCGCGGGCCCTCCGGTTCTCGTATGCTCCGGCGTCGCGGGCCCCGCCGCGAGCTCCACCCCGAAGAGCGGCCGTATCCCGGCCTTCTCGCAGGCCCTGGCGAAACGGACCGTACCCGCGAGGGTGTCCCGGTCGGTCAGCGCCAGCGCGTCCATTCCCCGCTGGGCGGCGCGCTCCGCCAGCCGCTCCGGGTGCGATGCCCCGTACCGCAGGGAGAACCCGGAAACGGTATGCAGATGCGTGAACCCGGGCATCTGCACCTCCTGGACCGATCCGTACTCACCACCCCCTTGCCTCCACCATAGACCAAGTTTCGAACATTCGTGCGATAGCGGGGAGCGCGGAACCTCCCCGGCCCCGGACCGGCGGCCCGCGAGGGGCCCGGTCAGCCATTCGGCCCTGCCCCGCCTGCACGAACAACCGGCGCCCCGGAGCGTGGGGGCATGACTTTCGCTGACGAGGTGAAGAACGCCGTCACTCCACGGGCCGCACTGCTCGTCATCGGTGTGCTCGGACTGCAGCTGCTGTTCATCGCGTCCTACGTCGGGGCGCTGCACAAGCCGAAGCCGACCGACGTGCCCTTCGGCGTCGTCGCACCGCGGCAGATCTCCGCACAGCTCCTCACCGAGCTGAAGAATCTTCCCGGCGGCCCGCTGGACCCCCGCACGGTCGCCGACGCGGCCACGGCCCGCGAGCAGATCCTCGACCGCAGGATCGACGGCGCCCTGATCGTCAATCCCGAGGGCACGGCCGACACCGTGCTGGTCGCCTCCGGCGGCGGCACCTCGCTGGCCACCACCCTGACGAAGATCATCACGGAGGTCGAGCGGAGCCAGCAGCGCACGGTACGGGCCGTGGACCTGGCCCCCGCCTCCGGCCAGGACTTCAACGGGATCTCGTCGTTCTACCTGGTCGTCGGCTGGTGCGTCGGCGGCTACCTCTGCGCCTCGATCCTGGCGATCAGCGCGGGCGCCAAGCCCGCCAACCGTCAGCGCGCGGTGATCCGGACCGGCGTCATGGCGCTGTACTCCATCGCGGGCGGGATCGGCGGCACGATCATCATCGGACCGATCCTCGGCGCCCTGCCCGGAAGCTTCTGGGGCCTGTCGGGCCTGGGCACACTGACCGTCTTCGCGGTCGGCATGATCACCCTCGCCCTCCAGGCCATCACCGGCATCGTCGGTATCGGCCTGGCCGTCCTGATCGTGGTGATCGCGGGCAACCCGAGCGCCGGCGGCGCCTATCCGCTGCCGATGCTCCCGGACTTCTGGCGGGCGATCGGTCCCGCGCTGCCGCCCGGGGCGGGCACCTGGGTGGCCCGCTCGATCGCCTACTTCAGGGGCAACGCGGTCACCGTCCCCCTGCTGGTGCTGTCCGCGTGGGCGGTGGTGGGCACGGCCATCACACTTCTGGTCGCCGCTCGCCGCAGACCGGAGGAACTCACCGGCGAGCGGCCTCCGTTCGGCTCGACGCCGCTGCCCTGACCGCCCGTCCCGTCCCTCACACGCGGAGGCGCCGGAGCACCCCCGGCACCGGAGCTCCACCATGTGCTCGGCCGCCCGCTGCGGCGCCCGACCGCCGCGGACCAGGACGCCCGCCCCGATGTTGCGGCGGGCGGCGGGCGGGCCCGCGACGCACCGGCCATCTCCTGGAGCGACCGGCGCGGCCCGGTGCTCGACCCGGTCACGGGCCGGGGCGGCGCGAGGCGCCCGGCCCCCTCACTCCAGACTCCGCGCCAGCTTCTCCAGCCTGCCGGCGAGCCCGTCCCCCTGGGCCGCCATCTTCGTGGCCTTGCCGGACCAGAAGTCCGGGCCCGTCAGCCGCCCGTACCGCTCGGCCCACGAGGCGGCCTCCCGGTCCAGCCGCTCCGCCGTCGTCCGTACGTCGGCGTCCGCCGATGCCGCGAGCGCGTTCACCTCGCCCACCAGGCGCTGGACCTTCCGCACCAGCGGGCTGGCGCTCCGGCCGGACCGGCGGTCCGCCCCGGTGGCGGGCCGGGGAGAGGTGGCAGCCGGCGAAGGCACCGGCGGCGGCTCCACGACGACGGGGCGGCGGCCCGTACGCGTCAGCCTCCGCGCTCCGGGCACCCGCAGCCCCTCGGGCGTCATCGCACAGGCGTCGAGGGGCACCCAGTCGGTGCTGCGCCGCGCTTCCTCCGCCCTGATCCGGACGTGCCGCGTCACGCCTTGTGTCTCGAAGCGGAAACGGAGCACGTGGCCGGCCCGCTCGTACATCTCCTCCATGGTCTCGGGATGGGCGGAGCCGGGCCCGAAGACCCAGTCCAGGCTTGCCGCATCACGTTGCAGCTCCTCGCTCGCCGAACGCCACTCGGGATGCGTCAGCCGCCGGAACTGGAAACGCACCCGCTGCCGGCGCTCACGCACCTGGAAGTCGACGGCGTCACCCGGACCCGAGCCCTGATCACGCAGCACGGCTCGCGCGTCGATGCCGCCGCCGCGGGCCCAGCGGGCGAGGTCCTGCTTGACGAAGAGGTGGTCCGCGCTGTCCGCGCCGTTGGCCCTGCGGTGGCAGGAGGCGTTCGGCGCATGGGCGAAGTGACAGACCTTGTCCACGTACAGCCGGTCGGACAACTTGCCGCCGCAGCCGCCGAGTTGAGTGCCACACCAGTACGTGTACGCGGGATGCCGGCGCCGCAGCCGCCGAAGCTCGTCGGCCTCCTGCGGCAGCACGATGCCCAAGCCCGACGCGGCGCTCCCGATGACCGCGGTCTGCACCAGCCGACGATCCGATTCGGCCATGCCACCTCTACCCCTGACAGCTCACACAACCCACCCCCACCCACACGGACATTGAAGCATGCACTTAGTTCACAGCAGAGACCGGCTCGGTGAATGCACCGGCGCCGGACAAGAACACCTGGCGGGCCGCGGGGGCGGGAGCTACGCCGCCCCGCGATGACGACTCACTCCGGTATCAGAATGGGGCCCCGTCCGCGCAAGGTGAGTGCTGATGCTCACTCAGGACGCGAACAGGGATTCCCGCCTTCCTTCTGGGCGCGCGTGCGAGGGTTCGCCGTGCCGCCCTCCGTGATCGAGACCGCGACCGGCCGCCGGCAGGTCGGCGACTGGGCGGGGGCTTGCGCCGCCGCAGGTATTGACGCCGATCTCGCCCCACGGTCCGTTTCACGCACCCACGGCCGGGAACTCGCGTCCCGGCTCCGGGACGATCTCCGCCATCTGGCTCCTGACCTGCTGCGCTGGCACCTGCCTCGGATCGCCCCCGCGGGCTGCTGCGCCCGGGACTGACGATCGCCCTGGCCCGGTACGGCACCGAGGGGCCCGACGGTGTGCGTCCGGTGCATCTGGTGGTCCGGACCCCACCCGCCCGGGCGGACGCCGGGCAGCGGATCGGGCGGCGCTGTGGGACGGTGCGGACCCCGGCATCGAGGCCCGCCACCATCCGCACCACCGCCCGAGCCCTCGGTTCCGCCTCGATCTGCACCGCCATCCGTGGGACGCGCGCAGGGCCGGCGAGCTGCGGATCCGGTCCGGGGCCGGGCTGTCCGTGCCGTTGCCCGCGCTGCCGCCGGACGTGCTGGGGGCAGCGCCGCCGGGGCACCACTGCGCCGTCGGCCGGTGGGCGGACGAGGCGGGCATCCTGCTCCGGGCCGAGGGGCGGTCCGCCGGTACCGTCGCCGTTCGATTCGGGGCCCGGCGGCGGTTGCTGCTGGACCCGGTGCCGGAGATCGGGGCGGCCGCCGGGGCGCGGCAGGGCTCCGCGAGGACCGGTGTCGACCCCTTCGTCCCGGTCCGGCACCCACCCCGGGTACTGTCCGCTTGTTCGAATCGAGCCCCGTGGCCCGGGGCTGCACCTTGGAGAGTCGTCATGAGCGGGGCGGGACCGGCGGAGCGCATGTGGAAGCCGAGCAGCGAAGAGGGTGGGGAGCTCGCGGGCCGGTGGTGGCAGTGGGCCATTTCCGCGCCCGACGACCGCAGCCCGGTCAGGGACACGACGGGTGAGCATGCCGCCTGGAACCAGCCGGACGACCTCTGGTTCCTGGCCGGCACCTACGGCGGGCGGGTGGTGCGGCACTGCGCGGTCCCCTCGGACCGGCCGGTCTTCTTTCCCGTCCTCAACATGCAGCACCCCCGGTCGTATTCGAGGGTGCCTCTGCGCATGACGGCGACGGAGGCCACCGCCTCCCTCAACAGCGTGCCACTGCCCTTGCGGGAGTTCACCGCGCCGTTCATGACCGGAACGACCCAGCGCTACGCCTGGGGAATCTGGGGCGGCTTCGAACCACTGACCCCCGGCCAGTACGTGCTGGAGATCAAGGCCGCGGCGACGAACGGCTTCTGGGTCGACACGACCTACCACCTGGAGTCGACGGCCCCCTGAGCCGGCGGCCGGAGGGACGGGCGGCGGCTTTCCCGTGGCCGCCGCCCGACGCCCGGCCGAATTCTCCGCGTCCGGCCGCAGCGACAGCCGGGTCCGTCCGTCCCGATCCGCCGGACAGCCCCTACGCATGGCAGGTACATGGCATCATGCTGAGCGATCTCGTGAGCCCACGAGGAGCACGGTCAGCCCGACTCCCTGTCATTCTGCGGAGGTTGCTCATGCGTCGCCGATTCACCGTCCCGCTCGCCACGGCCGCTCTGTCGCTCCCCCTCGTCCTGCTCCCCGCCGCGTCCGCCTCGGCCGCCCCGGCGGACAAGCCCCAGATCCTCAGCTCCTGGACCCAGACGAGCCTCTCCAGCTACAACGCCTGGAACGCCGCCCGCAACAACCAGGGCGCCTGGGCCGCGTACGGCTTCGACTGGTCGACCGACTACTGCAGCAGCTCGCCCGACAACCCGTTCGGCTTCCCCTTCCAGAACGCCTGCGCCCGCCACGACTTCGGCTACCGCAACCACAAGGCCGCCGGCACCTTCTCCGCCAACAAGTCGCGCATCGACTCCGCGTTCTACGAGGACCTCAAGCGCGTGTGCGCCGCGTACTCCGGAGCGAAGCTCACCGCGTGCAACAGCACGGCGTGGACGTACTACCACGCCGTCGACATCTTCGGCGTGGCACCGGCGAAGGCCAACTCCGACGGACTCACCCGGACCGCCTGACCGTCACCGACAGCGCCCGGCGGACCCGGCCGGCCCCACGAGCGGGACCGGCCGGACGCGACGAGGGCTCGGAACAGCGCGTCCTCCGCGCCCTCGCCGAGGTCCGAGCAGCCCCGCGACGCCAGTTGCTCCCCGCGCCTGCGGACGGCTTCGGCGGAGGGCCTCGGCAGGTCCGGGTGCTCGGCCGGCTTCTTGTGCGGGCCGAGGTGGACCTCGTCGGCGTACACGACTTCACAGGGCAACGCCCACGGCCGGACCTGTGAACAAAGTCAATGACCGTAGTAGCCTGCGCATGCACTGCGGCCTCGGGGACACCGACCCGCCCGGGACGCCGGCCCGCCCGGGACGCCAAGGACCCGGAGAGCCTCGATGAGCGCATCACGCCCCGTCCCGGTAAGCCTGGCCGGGATCGCCCGGATCGCGGGTGTGGGGCGGGCGGCCGTGAGCAACTGGCGCCGCCGCCACGACTCGTTCCCCGTGCGGATCGGCGGCTCGGACGTCAGTCCGCAGTTCTCGCTGTCCGAGGTGGAGCAGTGGCTGCGCGACAACGGCAAGTCGGCGAACGCCGGCGGACGCGAATTCCTGTGGCCCGGGTTCGAGGCGCTGGGCAGCCGGGACGAGTCCGGGCTCGCCATCGCCGAGGCCGCGCGCCGCATGCGTGCGCCCGGAGCGCGCACCACCACGGCCGGTCTCTCCGCCGAGGCCGGGGAGGCTGCTGATCGACGCCACCCGGGCCGGACGGCCGGGCAGCCGTGAACAGGGACCGGACCGGGAGACCCTGACCGCCTTCGTGCTCTCCGCCGTCGCGCGGCTCGACAGCCCGGAGCGGGAGCTGCCCGGGGACGCGGCGCGGGTCTCGCTGCCCGACCTGCTGGACGACGAGGTCGACGTCACCCCGGGCCGCCACACCGGGTCGGGCGGCGAACCGTCCGGGGCGGAGCTCAGCGCCTCCTGGCAGGAGCTGACCGGGGCACTGGGCGAACTGACCGCTCTGGCCACCCATCTCTCCGGGCTCACCCTCACCGGCTCGGGGCCGCGGACCACGGCCACCGTGGGCGACCTCGTCAAGGCCGGGGCCCTCACCCTGCACGCGGGGCAGCAGCCCTCGGACACCGCACCCCCGTCCGGCACCTGCGGCACCCCGCTGCTCACCGTCCCCGATCTGCTGCTGGAGGGCGCCCCGGGCCGGCTGCTGGCACCCGGTGCCGCCCACACCGTGGCCGAGGAGGGCGATGTGATCGTCGCCGGTGTCGTCCGCGCGTTCCGGGCCTGGATCCACCAGGGCCCGGCCGTCGCCCTGGGCTCGCAGCTGTACGCCCTGCGCGTGGACCCGGAGATGCTGGACGCCCACTTCCTCGCCGGGTGCCTGCGCGCACCTGCCAACGGACGTCAGGCCGGAACTCATGCCTCCAGCTCCTCCCGAGTGGACGTCAGAAGGCTCCAGGTGCTCCGGCTCCCCCTGGACGAACAGGCCGCCCACGCCGATGCCTTCCGCCGTCTCACCGACTTCGAGCGGCTGCTGAAACGGGCCGGTGAAATCGGTGGAGGGCTGGTGAACGACGCCGGGGACCGGATCGCCTCCGGCGGACTCACGACCGCCCGCAAGACCTGATCCGGACCCCGGACGCACCATCCGCCGCCCTCCAGTGGGTTTCCAACTCCCGGACTCGGTAAGAGCTTTGATGAGCCATCATCGAATCGGGCGGGAAAAGGCGGGCACGCAGTGCCCGCACCTTACGAAGGAGGCGCCAAGTGCGTAGTCAGGTGCGCGCGGCGGACGGGCGGCATCTGGTGGTGGAGCGTCTCGGGGATCCCCGCGGCAGACCGGTCTTCCTGCTGCACGGCATGCCCGGCAGCAGGCTCGGTCCGGCTCCGCGCGGCATGGTCCTGTACCAGCGCAAGACCCAGCTGATCACCTACGACCGGCCGGGCTACGGCGAGTCGGACCGGCTGCCGGGGCGCTGTGTCGCCGACGCCGTGCAGGACGTGCGGGCCATCGCGGACCATCTGGGCCTCGAACGGTTCGCCGTGGTGGGCCGGTCCGGCGGTGCCCCGCACGCCCTGGCCTGCGCGGCGCTGATGCCCGAGCGGGTGACCCGTACCGCCGCGCTGGTCGGACTGGCCCCCTGGGGGGCCGACGGTCTCGACTGGTTCGACGGGATGGCCGCCTCCAACGTGCTGGCGTACTCCACGGCGGCGGCCGATCCGGACGGGCTCGCGGAATCGTTCATCTCGCGGTCCGCGGTCATCAGGAAGAACCCGGTGCGGCTCATCGACGATCTGCGCCAGGAGCTGACCGAATCCGACCGGATGGTGGTCAACGACGTCGGGGTCCGCACCATGCTGCTGCGCAACTACCGTGAGGGGCTGCGCACTTCCGCCTGGGGCTGGATCGACGACGCGATCGCTTTCAGCAACCCGTGGGGCTTCGATCCGGCGGACATCACCGGTCCGGTGATGCTGTGGCACGGCGAGAAGGACGTGTTCTCGCCGGTGGGCCACTCGCGCTGGCTGGCCGAACGCATCCCGAACTCCACCGTCGTGGTGGAACCGGCGGCAGCGCACTTCGACGCGCTGCACGCGCTGCCCAGAATCCTCAACTGGCTGCTGGACCCGCCCGCCGAATAGCGGGCGGACCCGGCGGTCCGGGAGCGTCCGGGAAGAGCCGGACGCTCCCGGGGCTCACACCGCCGTCGGTTCCAGTTCGCGCTCGAACCGGTCGTCGTCCCGGGCGATCCGGGTCATCGGATGGTCGTCGCCGAGCTGACGGGCCAGCTCCTCGACCGTCTCGGACCTCAGCCGCAGCGACTCGTCCTTGCGCCCCATCGCGTCGAGCGTGACCGCCATGTTCGACGTCATCGCCAGGGTCTCCGGGTGATGCGCCCCCAGTACCCTCCTGAGCTGCCCGGACACCTTCTCCTCGGTCTCCAGCACCAGATCGAGATCGCCCCGCTCCGCCGTCGCGTTCGCCAGGTTCATCACGCAGAACAGCGTGTTGGGGTGCTCCGGCCCGTACACCTCCCGCATCGCGGCGACCGCCCTGGTCAGCACCCGCACCGACTCCTCGGACGCGCCGCTCCCCGACTGGTAGACGCCGAGATTGTTCAGCGCGGCGAGGGTGTACGGGTGTTTCTCCCCCGGCACCTTCATGTACTGGTCGACGACCTCCTGTGCGGTGTCCCTGGCCTCGGTCGCCTCGCCGGCCGCGAACAGGTCGGCCGCCAGATTCAGATCGCAGGCCAGCGACTCCGGGTTGGCGGAGGTGTATTTGGCCCGGTACCTGGCACGGGTGGCCACCGTCAGCCGGCGGGCGTCCTCCAGTCTGCCCGCGCGGCGCAGCGACACCGCGAGGCTCTTCGCCGCGCTCAGCGTGCCCGGGAAGGCCCGGCCGAGCGTCGCCTTGTAACTGTCGTACGTACGGCTGAGGATGCCGACCGAGTCCTCGTACCGCCCGACGTCCCGCAGGTCACGGGCCAGGTTCATGGCGGAGGAGAGGCTGTAGGGGTGTTCCGCGCCGAGCACCTCGACGCGCCGGTCGAAGACGTCCTGGTCGATCTCGCGGGCCTTGGCGTACTGGCCGATCGACCGCAGGGTGAACGCCAGGTTGTTGGCCGCCGCCAGCGTTCTCGGATGCGACTCGTGGAAGATCTGGTTGAACCCGTCGGTGGCCTCGGTCGCCAGCTCGATCGCCCTGGTGTACTCCCCGAGCGTGCCGAGGTCGGTCGCCAGGCTGCTGGTGCTCATGTACGTGTGCGGGTGCTCCGGGCCCAGGACCTCCCGCTGTGTCGCCAGGGTGATCTCGTCGAGCTCCCTGGCCTCCACGTAACGGCCCCGCGAGCGGTAGATGTTGGAGAGGTGGAAGCAGAGGTAGAGATACTGGATGTCCCGCTCCCCCAGCGTCTGACGCCAGATCTCGCGCAGCTCCTCGCAGAGCGTGGTGGCGGTCCGGAAGTCACCGCGCTTCCAGAGGTAGCGGACCCGGTCGATCAGCAGCCTGCGGGCCTCGGGCTCCTTGCAGTTGCGGGCGTCGGACGGGCCGAGGTGCGGCCAGATGGTGGCGAACTGCGGCCAGGTCGACGGGTTGTCGATCGGCTCGTCGTCGTCGGGCCGGGCGCCCGCCAGGATGCGGTGGACGGCATGCCGGGCGTCCCGCTGCTCCTCCTCGGTGAGCTGCGCCCGGATGACCGCCTGGACGAGCCGGTGCACCTGGATGGAGTTGGACACCTGGTCGACCTTGGCGAGGGCGAACCGGCCGATCTCGCGGATGACCCGGCCCAGCACCAGCTTCTCCTGGAGCGAGGCGTCGTACGGCTTCAGCGCCTCGATCATCTCCTTGCTGTACAGGAGGTTCCCCGAGATGGGCTCGGGTGCGAAGAAGGCGCAGAGCTGGAGCAGCCGCACCGCGGCGGGCGAGCGCTCCTTGAGCCGCTGGATGGAGATGTTCCAGGTAGCGGCGACCGGCTCCGGGTATCCGGCCGGCTGGTTGAGCGCCAGGACCTCGGGGGCCTGCTGGGCCAGCTGTTCGAGATAGGTGTCGATCGGGGTGGCGGTCTCCGCGATCCAGGCCGCCGCCTGCTCGACGGCCAGCGGCAGGTCACCGACGGCGGTGGCCACCTGGGCGGCGTCCTCGTCGCTCAGCCCCGGGGCCCGGCGCTGGAGGTGCTCGATGGACTCCTCGCGCAGGAAGACGTCGACCGGCAGCGCGTCGCCGTGCTGGGACCACGCCTGGTTCCGCGAGGTGACCAGGATGTGGCCGGAGCCGCCCTGCGGGAAGTAGCGCCGAAGCCGTTCGGGGTCGTCGGCGTTGTCGAAGACCAGCAGCCAGCGGTCCGAGGGCACGCCCCGCCGCAGCAGGTCCACGGCCTCCTGGGAAGCGGCCGCCATGTCGTCGCCGCCCTGGGCGCCGAGCCGTACCGCGAGCTCGGCGAGCGCGGCCACCACGTCGTCGGTCTGCTCGGAAGATATCCACCAGACCAGGTCGTAGTCGGCCATGAAGCGGTGCACGTACTCCAGGGCCACCTGGGTCTTGCCGACGCCGCCGAGCCCGTACAGGGTCTGCGGCTGCGGCAGCACCACGGCCATGCCGCCGCCGAGCTGGTCGCGCATCCGTTCCAGGACCAGGGAGCGGCCGGTGAAGCCGGGGTTGCGCGGCGGGGCGTTCCAGATCCTGGGGACGGTGCCAGGGAAGCGCGGTCCGGGCGAGACGGCGTCGGTGAGCTGCACGGGCCGGTCCAGGGCGCGCAGCAGGGCGGCGGTGGCGTGCACCTCGTCGAGCCGGAAGAGGTCCACGGGGTTGCGGTCGATGTAGGGCGCGGAGAGCCGTACGTCACCGACCCTGAGCGGCAGCAGATGGCGCCGGCCGCCGCCGGGGTCCTCCGCGACGGCCCGGTCCCAGAGGTTCACCGCGCGCTGTGACTTGAGGTAGGCGCTGGAGAGCAGCACCACGGTACGGGCGGCGTTCTCGGCGGGCGCCGGCTCCGCGGACTCCCGCTGGGCGGACACGTCGCGCGGTACGACGCGGAACCCGGCCCGGGTGAGCACGGACTCGATCCAGTCGGCCCACATCCGGTTCTCCGCCACATAGCTGAGGAAGAGATCGGCCGGCAGCGCGGGCCTGCGCCGGGTGAACGCGTCCCGGATGCGCAGCCGTACCTCTTCGCCGACCGGTGGCATCGAGGTGATCTGCTGGTCGGTGATGACGGAGGTGAGGCGTTCGAAGGCGGAGAGCAGCGAGTTGGTGAGACCGGCCTCGTCGCCGAAGGTGGCGAGGGTCTCCTCGTACGCGTAGTAGGGGCGGTACGGGATCTCCACCGCGCCCCAGTAGGCGGTGAGTTCGTCCCCGGACAGGTTGCGCGGCAGCCGGTCGAACTTCAGCCGGGCCAGCGCCCGGCCGGCGTCCGCCTTCTCCTTCTCGCCCTCGTCGATGCGCATCGGGACGGGGAAGATGGAGATGGGGCGGCCGGTGTAGCGCTCGGAGATCTGCCGGGCGACGGAAGCGGCGCCGTCGATGGACTGGTCGCTGAGCGTGAAGCAGTCGACGAGGACGTCGGGGAGGTGGACGGTGCAGATGTCGGCGATGTCGCTGAGGCCGGTCCGGCTGTCGATGAGGACGTAGTCGTAGTTGGCCTTCATGTCGTCGCGCAGGGCGTCGAAGAAGTGACCGCCGCCGAGCCGGTCGTAGAAGTTGTCCCAGTCGAAGGTGGAGACGGTCGCGGAGTATTCGCGGTTCTGCCGCCCGGCGGAGACGAAGTCGAGCGTGCCGCCCTGCGGGAACTCCCAGCCGAGCGCCTCCGGGGCGAGGGAGACGGCGTGCGGCTGGATCCGGGCGTAGTCGCGGTGCCAGTCGTCGGCGCGCTGGACGGGGCTGGTGGCGGCCCACGCGTACTCGGTGATCAGATCGATGACGCCGGTGGTGGCACCGAGTGTCGACGGGTCGAGGAACGGGTGGAAGAAGCGGTGGAGCCCCGGTGCCTCCAGGTCCCAGTCGACGGCCAGTACCCGTTTTCCGTTGGCGGCGAGTATCCAGGCTGTGTTGGCCAGGGCCATGGTGCGCCCGGTGCCGCCCTTGTACGAGTAGAAGGTGACGATGCGCCCGTCACGACTGGCCGTCATCCGTGTCCTCCGCATCCGTCGCAGGGTCGTGTGTCTCGGGGATGTAGTTCGTCTGGGCCATCGGCCCCATCAGCCGCGTCCGTTCGGTGTGTCCGCCGCCGGTGGCCGGTGGGTACACCGCCGCGTGTCTCAGGTACTGCTGGGCCGCCACCTCGACGACCTGCGGCAGGAGCTGCCCGAAGGCCTCCATGCTGGGGACGCCCTTGGCGGCGGCCCGGCAGTAGGCCCGTCCCTGGCGCATCTTGGTCGGCATGGTCTGTTCGAGCTTCTCGGTCAGTTCGGCCTCGGCCGCCATGCTCTCGTGGTCCTCCCGGTTCCACGGCACGATCATCGTCACCCAGGGGCGGTTCTCGGCGTCGAAGGCGGCGAGCCGCCGGCACCGGTCCTCGTCCTGCAGGGCCCAGCGGTCCACCAGCAGGATCTCCGGCCTGCTGGGCGGCTGTTTGCCTTCCCCGTGCCCGGTCTCCTCGTCGAAGGAGGAGATGGTCGCCTGGTAGTTGAGGGAGCGCACCAGGTCCTCGGCGACATAGGCCAGGGGGCGCGCGGCGGCCGGGTGGTAGGGGTTCCAGTCCTGCGGGCTGTCGCCGTAGTAGTCGGGGTTGCGCCCCGCCGGCAGGTCGTGCCGGGTGGCGGCGGCGATGGTCACCTGCATGGGCCGGGGGCCGCCGACCGAGCTGTTGGGCGGTCCGAAGGCACTGGGAGCCAGCCGGTAGTCGACGGGGCGGCCGGTGCCGATCCTTATGGTGTCGGCGACATTGACGATGCGCTTGGCGAGTTCGTACACCGCACGCTCGTACTCCTCCGCGAAGAGCCGGAGTTTGATCAGCCCGTAGAGTCCGTCACTGACGTAACGGTCGCCGAAATCACGGTGGTTGAACTGCAATCGCTCGGCGGGACCGGGGAGCTGGCTCGGGGGTACCGGCACCCAGAGCGCCGGAACGATCGCCTCGGCCCGCTGGTTGGAACGGGCCCGGTGATGGATGGCGCGCTGGGCGAAGGCGTACCACTCCTTGCCGCACATCTCGCTCGCGAAGTAGCGCGGCGAGAACAGCGGAACGAACACCCGGCAGGTGGCGAGCACCTCACCGAGCCGTTCCGACCAGCCCTCGCCGGAGCGTATCTCGCGGTCTATGAACCCCGCGGGCGCGCCCGCGGGCAGATCCGTCATGGCCAATACATGGTCACAGAGATCCTTGAAGAGGCGTTCGACCCACATATCGGGGTCAGTTCCTCGGCCGTAGCCCGGTGTATGGGCATAACTCAAGAAGAAGTACGGCCGATGGTCCGCCGCTCGCTGCTGCGTCGTTGCGTGCACACGACCCCCGTCCTGTGTGAGCACCCGCATCCGGGGACTGAAGTGAATGCGAGCGAATTCATCATTCCGGAGCGGACGTTGCTCCACCCCCATGGCGTTCGGTCATTCAACGCCGGTTTTCAGTCATACGTTCCCGGGTCCGGCGCAACATTTCCTTGATCGAATTCGGTCTGCGGCTGTTCCTCCCAGTTGTCCCGTGTGCACCAACACTTCACCCGAACCGGAATTCGACCCTCAGATCTCTTTTCGCATCAGATCCAGCAGCCGCTTTCCACTCACGGTCAACTCGGCGGCACCCTCAAGCGTGTCGAGGGCCTGCGGTACCCCCTCCAGACAGCGCGGCTCGAATGCGCCCAACGCCATCCGCTCATAGGTGTCGGTCAGCAACCGGGAAAACGGAACTGATTCTTCCTCCCAAGGAATCCGATGTTCCCAGGAGCCGTCCGCCGCGTAAAGATCCGTGACATCGGCCAGCGCCCGCAATTCGGCCCGCCGCGATCCCCGCAGCAGCGCGATCGCCAGCTCCTCGGCGCTGCCGTCCGCCGCGATGCCCAGCGCGCCGCGGCCGTGCCGGCCCACGGCGGGTTCGGCGGGGGCGAGGCCGGTGAGCGGTGTGAGGGTGGTGAGGCGCCCAGCCATCTCCGCGGCCCGCAGCGGAGCCTTCGTCCCGATCAGCTCCCAGGCGTCAGCGATCCTGCCCGACAGGTCCGCGGCGGTGCGGTCGTCGAGCGCGGCCGCGGCCGGCGCGGCGAAGCAGTCGCGGTACGGGTCGAGGTCGTCGAGCACCAGATCGAGCGCCGGGGCGCACGCCCCACCGGGCACCACGAGCCGGCGCACCGGTCGCCAGCCGGGACCGGCCGTCGACGACAGCGCGATCCGCCGCTCGGCCGGATCCCCCTCGTCCCGCCGGACCAGGAAGCCGCCCTCGACGGCACGCACCCGCGCCGTGCCGCGCTCCGCCGATCCCCCGATCCGCAACTCGCCGAGACCCGGCAGGACCAGCCTGCCGTCCGTGTAGCCCACACCCACCGAGAGGTCGAGACCGGCCCGTACGGCGGCGGCGGCGAGATACGCGGGCAGCCACAGCGCGTCCCGCGTCTCCCCCGGCCGCTCGTGGAGCGCCTCCAGGGCGCGGAGCAGCCAGGTGCGGGTGTACGGGTGGGACAGCACCGCGTCCAGACCCCTGGCCCCCTCCTCGGAGCCCTCGATGGCGGCGGCCAGCTCCCAGGCCCGGGTCCACCGCTCGTCGCCCCGCTCCTCGACGTCGGCGTTCAGCCGGGCCAGCAGCATTCGGGTGAGGTCTCGCTGGGAGGCGGCCAGTTCGACCGGATCGGCCAGCTCGGGCGCGACGAGGGACGCGGCCGTGCGCGCCTCGATGCCGCGCACCAGGGCGGCCAGGTCCTCGCAGTACACGGAGGGGTTGTCGAACTCGCCGGACGGCCCGGTGGAGCGGTACCGGTGGGTGTAGAGACCGCCGCCGCACGAGCGCACGACGGGACAGCGGCGGCAGGTCTCGCTGACGCCGGCCAGCCCGAGCTGACGGGCTTGCACCCCGGGGTGGGCCGCCACCTCGTCGAAGGTGTGGGTGAAGACGTCGAAGCCGGTGGCCGCGGCACCTTCGTAGGCGCTCTTGAGCGAGTCGACCTGCTCCAGCTGGCCGTCGGTCTCGACGACGACGAGGTCGGTCGGGGCGAGCCCCAGGGACTCGGTGAGGCTGGGTCCGCCGCTCAGCGTGGACAGCACCGAGGAGAAGAGCCGCACCGGCACCGGACGCCCCTGCTCCTGCCAGCGGTCGAAGACCGCGAGGAGCCAGTCGGCGTAGGCGGTGGGCGAACCGTCCGGGCGGGGCGGCGGGTCGTCCCAGGTGGCGTGCGGGAGCAGGAAGTCGATGAGCGGCGGGTCGAGCTCGGTGAGCGCGTCGAGGACCGCGACCGGATCGTTCTCGATGTCGATGGTGCACAGGAGCCCGAGATCGAGGTGGCGATAGCGCTCCTGCCGGAGCAGTTCGACGGCCTTGAGGACCAGGGGGTGGCTGCTGCGTCCGTCCGCGTAGCGGCGGTGCCGGTCGTTGGCGGCCCGGTCGCCGTCGAGGGAGATGCCGACCCTGACGTCGAACTCGTCGAAGAGGTCGAGATACCGCGGACTGAGCTGGAGTCCGTTGGTATGGATACGGAGGTCGAGTTCCGCGACGCCGTCGAAGGCGGAGGTGAGCACTTCGCAGACTCGCCGCAATCGGGCGGGCCCCGCCAGTAGAGGCTCCCCTCCGTGCAGGATCACTGACACGGAGGGCAGTGCATGTGCCTTGGCATGCTCGGCCAAACGCTGAGCAGTCCGGAAGATGACATCATCAGAGATTGTTTTGGGCCGGGTTCGCCAGCTCTGATCTGCATGTTCATAGACATAGCAATGGTCACAAGCAAGATCACACCTGCTGTGAACCTTGAGAACGACTTCGCGGAAAGGGACCAGGGGTCCTGTCATTCCACCAGTCTAGCCAGCCCGAAGGGGTGGTCGGAGCTTCGGTTCACGAGGCGTTCGGCTGGTTGTTTCAGAGTGCCGAGTTGAAGGTCGATGCCTGGGTGGGGCGACCGTCCGGCACGGCGTGCACGCGGGCGAGCTTCCGTGCTGCGGCACCGCCGCGGACATCGATCTGGGCGAGCGGCACACGATTCTTCTTCGCAACGGCGAAGGAGAGGGAGGATTCAGAGGTGTTCACGGCCGTCCTTGAGGGGATTTGTTCCGATGGAAGGGTTCCGGACAGGAATGCAGCAACAGTATCTGCACCATTGCAGTGTCCGGCGGCACGACTTTACTCTCATGGCCTCGGTTGGCAACTGAGGACGACCACTTGGAACGAGAGCGTCACATGAGGCCGTCCCGAATCGAACGGAACCACCGATTCCGCCATTGAGGTGACGACATAACCGCAGACGGGAGTGAACATGACGGCGCTTCCCGGGCCGCTCCGGAGCATGGTCTTCAGGAACGCCGATCTTCCGGCGCTCTTTCACCACACGGACGGGATAGCCATTGCGAGGCAGCGGGAGGCGGTGAACACCACCCGCATTCAACTGATTCTCCTGGTCACGGGGGCCGCACCGGCCGCCGTCCCCTGGCACGCCGAGCTGGGTGACACGTTTCAACTCACCGATGCGGTCGGCGCGTTGGCCTACCTCGGTGTCCTGATCACGACGTACCTCTCCGCCCGGCGCAAAGCAAAGTCGCATTGGCAACTGAACCGCTCGGCGGCAGAGTTCATCAAGTCGATGTGCTGGCGTTACTCGGTGCACGGATCACCGTTCGACACCGGAACCCAACACCCCGAGGCGGTGTTCGCGAACCGTCTCGAAGAGGGCCTTCAGGAACTTCGCAAAGTGGGATGGGCCGACCCCCGCGACCTGACCGCCGATTCGGGCGGGCTGATCACCGAATCGATGCGCGAGTTGCGGGACAAGGCGTTCACCGTACGCAAGGAGACGTATGTGCGGGACCGCCTTATCGAGCAGAGAAGTTGGTACCGCAGGCGCCAGGAGGTGTCCCGGCGCGCCACCCTGGTCTGGTCGACCACCATTGCCGCGCTGACCGCGCTCGCACTGGTCCTCGCCCTGCTGCGGACGTTCTCCGTCACCCAGTCCTTCGCCCTGACGGGGGTGCTGTCGGCGGCGGCGGCCTCGTGTCTGGCGTGGAGCGAGATGCGCCGCCACCACCCGCTGATCTCGGCCCACTCGCTGGTGGAGGAGGACCTGGAGGCGATGCAGGTGGCGATGGAGACCACACTGACCGAGCGCCAGTGGCCGGGCGCGGTGTTCGAGACCGAGCGCATCGTCTCCCCGCAGCACACCGACTGGCTTGCCCGACACCAGATGTGACGTGACGTCAGTGATGCCGGGCGGCCGCGGTCAGCCCCGCTCCACGCCCTCGCGCCAGATCACCGTGACCGGGCGGCCCAGGCTGCGGGCGTACGTCACGATGTCGCCCGTGCCGCCGAGGCCGCGGGCCGGCCTGCCGTCCCACACCGCGAGCAGCCGGTCGCAGTTGTCCGCGATGTACGCGCCGGCCGCGTAGTACGCCTCGTCGGTGGAGTGCGGGTAGCCGAGCCGGACCTCCCGGACCGCCCGGCCCTTGAGGGCCCGGTAGCGGGCGAGTTCGGCCGCGTCCTCGAAGCAGGACTCGTAGTCGCCGCTCGGGATCACCACGGTGAGGTCGGCGCCGCAGGCCAGCGCGAGGTCGGCGAAGATCTGGTCCGCCCCCACCGCCAGGCTGGAGAGGGCCTCCAGGGAGCCTTCGAGGCCGCAGAGCGCCGCCCGTAACCCCTCCATCACATGGGCGTGGGCCTCCTGCGGGATGGTGCGATGACCGGTCACTCCGATGCGTTTCACGGACCTGGAACCCCCTGAGGTGTCTGCCGGGGGTTCCGGAGGTCATCCCTCCGGCTGGCTCAGCACCGGCCCCCGTTGCTCCTGCGTGACCGACCTGCCCCACATCCTCTCAAAAGCCGCGGGGTGAGCGGGAGCCCCCGCCCGGCATTCGGGCAGGGGCTCCTTCTCGGTCGACTGCGTGTTCGAGCACCGGACCGGGGGTGCGGGGGTGTCAGTAGACGCTGACCCCGTACGCGCTGAGTGCCTCGGTGACCGGCTGGAAGTACGTCGTGCCGCCCGAGGAGCAGTCGCCGCTGCCGCCGGAGGTGAGGCCGATCGCCTTGGAGCCGGAGTAGAGCGGGCCGCCGGAGTCGCCGGGCTCCGCGCAGACGTTGGTCTTGATCATTCCGTAGACGATGTCCCCGCCGCCGTAGTTGACCGTGGCGTTGAGGCCCGTGACCGAGCCGCTGTGGGTACCGGTGGTGGAGCCGCGGCGGGTGACGGACATGCCGACCGTGGCGTTGGCCGCGCTGGTGATGTCGACGCTGCCGACGGTGCCCTCGTGGGAGACCGAGGCGTTGTCGTACCGGACCAGGCCGTAGTCGTTGGTCGGGAAGCTGGAGCCGACCGTCGGGCCGATGCTGGTCGAGTTCGACGAGTTGGTGTACCAGGGCGGGTTGCCGTCGGTGCAGTGACCGGCGGTCAGGAAGTAGTAGGTGCTGCCGCTGCGGACGTTGAACCCGAGGGAGCAGCGCCAGCCGGGGGCGTAGATCGCGTCGCCGCCGGAGAGCAGTTTGCTGATCTTCCCGGACGTGCGCTCGATCTTCAGGGCGCCGGCGTTGACCCCGGCGGACTGCTTGATCTGTTCGATTTCGGCCTTCGAGACCGTGCGGTCGACGGTGACCACGAGCTTCTTGCTCACCGGGTCGACGTTCCACGCGGTGCCCGCCACGTCGGCGCCGAGCACGGCGTCGCTCGCGGCGGTGAGCTGCGCGGCGCTGAAGGTGGTGTTGGTGTCGGCCTGGGCGCTGGGGACGGCGAGGGCGGCGACGGCAACGAGGCCCGCGGCGATGGCGACGGCCCTGGTGCGTCTCGCGGTGCCGCTGAGGGGGGTGGTGCGCTTGATCCTCACTTTTCATTCCTCCCGAGGGGAAGTCGGGGGTCCGCCTGTGGGGTGGTCGGACCCGTGAGGCGCAGTCGTTCGCACGGCCGTGAGCCCGCAGCGCGGACATGCCGTGCTCCTGACAAGCGCTGCTCGGGAGTATTCAAGGCGTCAACTTGTGGCGCAAGAGGGCCTGCTGGCCTGAACTTGCCCCGACCGCATGGCAACGGCCCCGGCAGCAGGCAAGCTGCCGGGGCCGCCGCCCCGAAGAAATATGACCTCGCTTCAGCCGTCGACGCGGTTGCGCTCCCCCGCCTCGACGGCGACGGGAAGGGTGTTGCCGGGCGGCGGGAAGGGGCAGATGAAGTGGTCCGCGAAGGCGCACGGCGGCAGCAGCGCGCGGTTGAGGTCGACCGTCACACTGCCGTCCTCGGCCGGTGCCGCGGGCCGCAGGAACCGGAAGCGGTAGCTGCTCTTCCCGCTGGTGGCGTCGGCGAAGACCGCCCAGAGCGAGCCGTCGGGCTCGACCGCGGCATGCAGCGTGTGCTCCGTGCCGTCGACCTCGAAGGCGATCTCACCGGCGAGCCCGAGACCGCGCTCGACCCCGTCGGCGTTCTCCACCCGGACCGTGCGGGCGCTGTCGTACGGCCGGAAGGTCCCCGGCAGCACCCAGCGGGCGTCGTACGGGTCGGCCTCGATGGCCCGGAAGGCGCGCCGCGCCGGGGAGTCCGGGTCGAAGTCCCGTACCGCCCAGAGCCCTTCGCGGCTCAGCACGACCAGCCGCCGCTCGCCGTGCGCGACGCGGGACCTGTCGATCGGGCCGCGGTCGGCGGTGAGGCGGACCTGTCCGGTGAAGGGCTCGCCGTCGACGGTCAGCCCGTCCGCGGCACAGGCGCTGAGCACCAGTTCGTCGCCGTCCTCCCGCCACTGCCCGGGTACCTCGGGGATGCGGCCCTCCGGGTGGTCGGAGAGCCAGTGGGTGCCGGTGAGGGAGAGCGGTCCGTAGGGCCCTGAGACCGTGGCGGTGCGCTCCTCGTGCCAGTGCTTCCAGTCCTGTGCCGCCTGCTCGGATCCGTGCGGCTGCTGTGCGTCCGTGCTCATGCGGTCAACCCTTCCATACCGGCTCGGCGAGCCCGAGGTGCGACCGCAGCGTGGGACCGCCGTACTCGGAGCGGAACACCCCGCGCTCCTGGAGCAGCGGGACGACCCGGTCGACGAAGTCGTCCAGGCCGCCGGGGGTCAGGTGCGGTACGAGGATGAATCCGTCGGCGGCGTCGGCGGCGACGAACTCGGTGAGCTGCTCCGCGACCGTCCGGGGACTGCCGATGAAGGACTGCCGGCCGGTCGTCTCGATGACGGTCTGCCGGATGGACAGCCCCTTCTCCTCGGACAGCGCCCGCCAGCGCGCAGCGACGGCGAGCGGGTCACCGTGCTTGACCCGGCCCTGGACCAGCGAGGAGCCGGGGTCCGGGTCGATGTCGGGCAGCGGCCCGTCGGGATCGAAGGCGGACAGGTCGCGGCCCCAGACCTGTTCCAGGGCCAGCAGCGCGTTCTGCGGGGAGATCTGCTGGAGGCGGATCTCGGCCGCCCGCTCCTGGGCCTCGGCGTCGCTGTCGCCGAGTACGAAGGTGACCCCGGGCATGATCTTCAGCTCGTCGGGTTCCCTGCCGTACTTCGCCAGCCGCCCCTTGACATCCGCGTAGAAGGCGCGGCCCGACTCCAGGGTGCCGTGCCGGGTGAAGACGATGTCGGCGGTGGACGCGGCGAACTCACGGCCGTCCGGGGAGTCACCGGCCTGGATGACGACCGGATGGCCCTGCGGGGAGCGCGGGACGGTGAACTCGCCCTCGATGGCGAAGTGCTGCCCCCGGTGCGCGAACGGGCGCGGGGTGCCGTCGGGGCTCCAGGTGTCCCACAGTTCGCGGGCGGTGGCGACGAACTCGGCGGCCCTGGTGTACCGGTCGGCCCGGTCGAGATAGCCGCCGCGCCGGAAGTTCTCCCCGGTGAAGGCGTCGAAGGAGGTGACGACGTTCCAGGCGGCCCGGCCCTCGCTGAGGTGGTCGAGGGTGGCCAGGCGGCGGGCCAGTTCGTACGGCTCGTTGAAGGTGGCGTTGACGGTGGCGGCGAGGCCGAGGCGGTCGGTGACGGCCGCCAGCGCGGCCAGCACGGTGAGGGATTCGGGGCGGCCGACCACGTCCAGGTCGTGGATGCGGCCATTGTGCTCGCGCAGCCGCAGCCCCTCGGCGAGGAAGAAGAAGTCGAACCTGCCGCGCTCCGCGGTGCGGGCGAGGTACTCGAAGGAGGAGAAGTCGATCTGGCTCCTGGAGCGGGGGTCCGCCCAGACGGTGGTGTTGTTGACGCCCGGGAAGTGGGCGGCCAGATGCATCTGCCTCGTCGCGGTGCTCATGCCCGTCCTCCTTCGAGTGCGTACCGGTTGGCGGGGCGGGCCAGCCCCAGGTGCTCGCGGAGGGTGCCGCCGGGGTAGAAGGTGCGGAACAGGCCGCGGTGCTGGAGCAGCGCCACGGTGCCGTTGACGATCCGTTCGAGGTCGCGCCCGGGGCTGATGGGCGTGAGGTGGAAGCCGTCCGCCGCGCCGCCGCGGTGCCACCGGGTGATCAGTTCGGCGAGGTCGACCGGGCCGCCCCGGTAGTACGAGCCACCCGCGGCGAGCGGTGGTCCGCTCTCCAGTCCCGGTTCCGGGGCGGTCTCGGCGTCGCCGAGGTCGACGGTGAGCGCGACCAGGACCCGGAGCGCGCCGGGGTCGCGTCCGTACGCCGCCGCGCGCCGGCGCAGATCGGTACGGGCTCCGGCGGCCTGCTCGGGGGTGGTGGCCCGGACCAGTACGACGTCCGCGTGGCGGGCGGCGGTCTCCCGGGCCGGGCCGCTCGTCCCGTCGACGACGGTGACCGGGCGGCCCTGCGGGGGCCGGGGCACGATGGCCGGGCCCCGGACGGAGAAGGCGGCTCCCTCGAAGTCGATGTAGTGCAGCTTGTCCCGGTCGATGAAGCGGCCGGTGGCGACGTCCCTGATCTCGGCGTCGTCCTCCCAGCTGTCCCACAGCCGGGCACCCACCTCGGCGCTGTCGGAGGCCTCGCGCCACAGCTCGTCGGCGGGCGCCGCCGGGCGCCGGCCGAACAGCCGGGCCTCGGCCTCGGTGGTCGACACATCGACGTACCAGCCCGCCCGGCCGCGGCTCACCCAGTCCAGGGTGGCCACGGCGGACGACACGTGGAACGGCTCGGTGTGGGTGGTGGTGACGGTGGGCACCAGGCCGATCCGGCCGGTGGCGGGCGCGACCCGGGAGAGCACGGCGAGCGCGTCGGGGCCGGGTCTGGCGAAGGAGTCGCCGAGCGTGACGAAGTCGAGGGCGCCGTGCTCGGCGAGCCGGGCGAGGCCGGTGTAGTGCCCGGGGTCGTAGCGCGGCGGACCGCCGATCTCGGCGGCCAGGTGAAGGGGGGCGGTTGCGGGCATGGTGTTACCTCTCCAGGGCTCTCTCAGGTGTTCTCTCGGGGATCCCGCGGGACTCAGCTCCCGGGCCTGGGCAGGCCGGGCGGGTTGATCTCCGACTTCGTGACGGCCTCGTCGGTGAGCCCCCAGCGCTTCAGCACCCTGGCGTACGAGCCGTCCCGCACGATGTGGTCGATGGCCGCCGCGTACGCCTCCACCAGACCGCTGCCCTTCTTCGTGGTGGCGGCGATCTTGCCCTGGAGCCCGTCGCCCGCGCCCGACAGCGTGCCGACGATCTCGGACTGGCCGGCCGACGCGACGTGGTAGTTGGCGGACGGGCTGGGGCCCAGGTAGGCGTCGATCCGGCCGGACTGGAGCGCCAGGTAGTAGTCGGTGTCCTTCTGGAAGTACTTGATCCCGACCGGTTTCCGCCCGGCCCTGACGTTCTCCTCGCTCCAGTCGACGAGGATCTTCTCCTGGTTGGTCCCGGACGAGACGGCGACGGTCCGCCCCGCCACGTCCTTCGGCCCCTTCACCTTCCAGCCGGAGCCCTTCTTGGCCTCGAAGGCGATGTTGTCGAGCCGGTAGGTCGCGAAGTCGTACTTCTCCTTGCGCTCCTCGGTGACCGTGACGTTGGAGAGCACGCCGTCGAACTTGGAGCTGTCCAGGCCGACGAAGAGGTTCTCCCAGGAGACCTGCTCGAACCGCGGCTCCAGGCCGAGCGTGTCGGCGATCAGGGTCGCCATGTCGATCTCGGAACCGATCCGCGTCCTGTCGTCGGTCGCGTAGAAGCCGAGCGGTGGCGAGGCGTCGGCGCTCGCGCCCAGCCGCAGCGTGCCCCGCTCACGGATGGCTGCGGGCACCTTCGCCGCGATGGCCTCGTCCTTCTCGCCCCTGATCCGGTGCTGGTCGGGGCCGATGTTGATGCCGGCGCCCCGCTGCCCCTCCGGCTTCACCTCGGCGGTCGTGGCGCCACCGGCGCCGCAGGCGGTGAGCAGCCCGGCGGCGGTGAGGGTGGCGAGCGCGGCGGACAGGGGACGGCGGACGGGCACGGGGGTACTCCTGGAGGTGAACATGGGCGGGATCACAGGACCTTGGACAGAAAGGCGCGGGTGCGCTCGTGCTTCGGGCGGTCGAGTACGTCGCCGGGGGCGCCCTGTTCGACGATCCGTCCCTCGTCCATGAAGACGACGGTGTCGGCGACCTCGCGGGCGAAGCCGATCTCGTGCGTGACGACGATCATGGTGGTGCCCTGGAGCGCCAGGTCCTTGATGACGTCGAGGACTTCGCCGACCAGTTCGGGGTCGAGCGCCGAGGTCGGCTCGTCGAAGAGCAGCAGTTTCGGTTCGAGGGCCAGCGCGCGGGCGATGGCGACCCGCTGCTGCTGTCCTCCGGAGAGCTGCTTGGGGTAGGCGTCCGCCTTCTCGGCGAGCCCGACCCGGGCGAGCAGTTTCTCCGCGGCGGCCACGGCCTCCTTCTTCGGGCGGCCGAGGGCGGCCACCGGGGCCTCGACGATGTTCTCCAGCACGGTCAGGTGCGGGAAGAGATTGAAGTTCTGGAAGACGAAGCCGATCCGGGTGCGCCTGCGCAGCACCTCGCGTTCGGGCAGCTCGTAGAGCTTGTCGCCGGCCCTGCGGTAGCCGACCAGGGTGCCGTCGACGCTGATCCAGCCGTGGTCGACCTTCTCCAGGTGGTTGATGGTGCGCAGCAGTGTGGACTTGCCGGAGCCGGACGGGCCGAGGACGACGGTGACCTCGCCGGCCCGTACGGACAGGTCGATGCCGCGCAGCACTTCGAGGCCGCCGAAGCTCTTGTGGACGGAGCGGATCTCGACCATGGCGTCGGTGGATCCGGTGGTGGTGCTCATCGCGTGGCCCCCTTGGCGTAGTGACGTTCGACGTAGTGCTGGAGGACGGAGAGCACGGTGGTCAGGAGGATGTACCAGACCGTCGCGACCATCAGCAGGGGCACGACCCTGCCGTTGCGTCCGTAGACGACCTGGACCTGGTAGAAGAGTTCGCCGATCGCCATCACGGAGACGATCGAGGTGCCCTTGAAGAGCGAGATGATCTCGTTGGCGGCGTTCGGCAGGATGGAGCGCATCGCCTGCGGGAGCACGATCCGGCGCAGCTGCCGGTGGCGCGGGATCCCGAGCGCCGCGGCGGCCTCCGACTGGCCGGTGTCCACGGCCAGTACCCCGCCGCGGACGATCTCCGCCGCGTAGGCGGCCTGGTGCAGCGCGAGGCCGAGGACGGCCGCGCTCATCGCGCCGACCAGGTTCATCGTGTCGAAGGAGAAGAAGCCGGGCCCGAACGGGACGCCGAACTGCAACTCCTTGTAGAGATAGGCGAGGTTGAACCAGAAGAGCAGCTGGACGATGAGCGGGATCGAGCGGAACGCCCAGATGTACGCGTGGGCGACCGCGCTGAGGAACGGGCTGGCCGAAAGCCGCATGAAGGCGAGCACGATGCCCAGCGCGAAGCCGAGGACCGTGCCGTAGAAGGTCAGCCGGAGGGTGACCCAGACGGCCTTGAGAATGGTCCCGGCGGTGAAGAACTCGGCGAAGACGTCCCACTCCCAGCCGGGGTTGGTGATCAGGCCGTGCAGGAACTGGGCGAGCACGACGGCGGTGGCGGCGACGGCCGCCCAGCGCCAGGGGTGGCGCAGCGGGACGACGGTGAGCGTGTCGTGGCCGTCGGCGGGAGCGGCGGGGCGTGGTCCGGTCGCTCTGTCGATGGGTGGATCGCTGGTGAGGGACATGAGGGGTCCTTGGGCTGCGGTGTACGAGGACGGGGCGGGGCCTGCGCGAGGTCGCGGTCAGCCCTCGCTACAGGCCAGGTCCCGCAGGAGGGTGAGCGCCGTACGGGCGGTGGCGTCGTTCTGCCGGAAGGCCGGTCCGCCGGTGCGCGGCCGGGTGAACGCACCGCCCGCGCGGGCGGTGGTGAACGGGCCGAGCGCGAAGCGGCGCGGGTGCGGCCGGCCGTCGCGGCCCAGGATCCGGCCGTTGTCGGGGGCGACCGAGAGCAGCCCGGTGGCGGTGGCGGCGGCCCCGTCGTCGTACAGCTCCTGGAGCAGTGGGCTGCGGGTGCGTTCCAGGGTGGGGTCGGGCAGCCGGGCCTCGATCAGGGTGCGGGCCGCTATCCGCTGTCCCGGCACGGTGGCGCTGCCCGCCAGGAACAGGCCCCGCCTCTCGTCGGTCTCGACGGTCATTCCGGCGCCGAGGAAGCGGACGACACCGGCCCGGGAGAGCGCGAGGAGCTGGTGCAGCCGGGGGCCGGGCGGGCCGGAGGCGAGATAGCTGAAGAAGCCGTGCCACCAGCCGCCGAGGTCGCCGAGCCGGATCAACTGCCCGTGGACGGACAGCAGTCCGAGGAAGACGGCGAGGTCCGGGCTGTGACCGGGGTCGTGGCGGCGTTCCAGGTCGGCGGTGATGTAGCCGCGCAGCCCCTCCTGGAGTGCGTCGAACGAGGGGTGGCGCACCCCGTCCAGGGGGTGGTCGAGCGCTTCGAGGTCGAGCCGGTCCGCGGGGTCGGGGACGGCTGCGGCGACCAGGGCGGCCGGTTCGGGTCCTGTCGGGTCGGCGGCGGCGTACTTCGCCTCGAAGCCGGCCCAGTCGCCGGTGGTGCGCTCGGGGTGGGCGGTGAAGAGCCGGTGGTAGTGGGCGTAGCCGAGCTCTTTGCCGACATGTGGCCACACATCGCGCCGGAAGTCGACCGGCCGGTCCGCCCGGAGCAGC
This sequence comes from Streptomyces sp. NPDC127117, assembly GCF_042677325.1. Lineage (NCBI taxonomy): Bacteria > Bacillati > Actinomycetota > Actinomycetes > Kitasatosporales > Streptomycetaceae > Streptomyces > Streptomyces sp. NPDC127117. Next base: position 9,824 of record NZ_JBHXTM010000041.1, on the reverse strand, counting down.
GCCTCGGTCCGCTCCGGGCCGAGGAAGCGCGGCAGCGGCGGCCGTTCGCCGTCCCAGGCGTAGCCGATCTTGGAGTGGTACGGGACGCCCCGGCGCGATCCGACGTGGAGCACGGGCTCCCGGCCGGACGGCACGTACTCGCCGTCCTCGTACCGTCCGCCGCGGCCCTCGGTGAGCAGCACCATCAGGTCGACGAAGGCGAGCCCGAAGCCCCGTACGACGACCGGTTCGCCCGCGGGCACCGCGGTCAGGTCGGTGTCGGCGGTGAAGTCCGGTGGCAGGTGGAGGAGTCCGTGCCGGTCGGCGAAATCGGCCAGCCGGAGCTGTTCCGGCTCCGGCTCGGCTTCGAGGTGGCCGATGGTGACGGCGACGGCATCGGCGAGCAGCGGTGTGCCGCGCCCCTCCAGCCAGACCCGCTGGCGGCCTTCGCGCGGGCCGGTGACTCGCAGGGCGCTGCCCCGGTGCCAGTGCACGGTGATGCCCTCCGGGAGGGCGGCCACGGCCTGCTCGTACACCCAGCGCAGATAGACGCCCTGCAGCCGTCGGCTGGGGAAGTCGGAACCCTCCAGCGCCTTGATCTCGTCGAGGAGTCCGGGGTCGGCTTCGGCCCCGTCCGGGAGGCCGGGCCGGCCGTCCCGGATGTCCGCCGCCCAGGTGTGCAGCGCGGGCCCCGGGCGGGTCGGCCCCTCCTGGCGGACGGTGTCGTCGGTGAACATCGTGACGTCCTGGGCCATGGAGTTCATCCAGAGCAGCGGCGACTGGTCGTGCCGCCAGATCCGCCCGCCGCCGGGCGGGTACGGGTCGACGAGGTGGATGGTCAGCGGGCGGTCCCCGTACAGGGCGGGGGCGTTGGCGGCGATGCGCTCTATCAGGCCGGTGCCGCGCGGTCCGGCGCCTATGACCACGAGCGACGGCGTCCCGCTCACCGGGCACCCGCCGTGCCGCGCGCGTAGTGCCGCTCGACGTAGTGCTGGCCGATGGCGAGCAGCGAGGTGACCACGGCGTACCAGATGGTGGCGACCAGCAGCAGCGGGATGACCTGATAGGTGCGGTGGTACACGAGCTGCACCGAGTACAGCAGGTCCTGCACGGCGATGATGCTGACGATCGAGGTGCCCTTGAGGGTGCCGATCAGCATGTTCCCGGCGGGCGGGACGATGGAGCGCATCGCCTGCGGGAGGACGATCCGGTGGAACCGGCGCCAGGGTCCGAGGCCGAGCGACTGGGCGGCCTCGATCTGTCCGCGTTCGACGGAGAGGATGCCGCCGCGGACGACTTCGGCGGCGTACGCGGCCTCGTGCAGGGTGAGCCCGATGACGGCGACCGTGACGGGGCCGAGGAGGTTCACCGTACGGACGCCGAGGATCTGCGGGTAGAGCGCACCGATGTTGAACCAGAACAGCAGCTGGACCAGGATCGGGGTGGATCTGAACAGCCAGACGTATCCCCAACCGACGGCCCGCAGAACGCGGTTGGCGGAGAGCCTGAGAACGGCCAGCAGGGTGCCGAGGGCGAAACCCAGCACCATGACCAGCGCCGTGAGCCAGAGGGTGAGACCGAGGCCGCGCAGCACCGCGGCGGTGGTGAAGTAGTCGGCGACGACATCCCACTGGAAGGCGTCGTTGCGGATGACGGAGTTCAGTACCAGGGCGAGCAGTGCCAGGACGGCAACGGCCGCTGTCCACTGGCCCGTTCGGCGCACCGGGACGATCCGGAGCCGGTCGGTTCCGTCGCTCTTCGCGAGCGGGGCGGGGGGAGAGTGAGGGAGGGTGTCTGTCTGCGCGGACATGCGAGGGCTCCGTGGATGCAGAGATCGAACACGGGGCGTGCCTTCGGCCCGGAACACAACACGGACCGGGCCCCTCAGCGCCGGTCCGCCTCCGAGATAAGCGCTGTCCGCCGCGCGTTGTCAAGCCTGTCCATACTGTGAGCCGGGCGCCGGGGCTCGGTTGACGGACCACCGGATGCCTGTTCCACTGGGGCCATGCATTCGCAGCAGTGGCTGGTCAAGCGCTCCCACATCGACTTCGGTCGCGTGTGGTCCTCCTCCTGTTGAGCCGACCCCCTGCGTTTCCGCGTGTCTTCGCCCAGCGCCGTGTGCGGCGCCTGAGCACCTTTCCCCGCGTGTCCTCCCGTACACAACACCGCTCTCCCCTCCCCTCGCTCCGCCGCCCTTCGCCCCGACCGTGGGGTCGCCGCGTGCTGCCCCGACGCCGGCCCGGTCCACGGCCGACGACTCTGGAGAACCACGCCTCATGCCCCGGACCCGGCACACCGCTGCCTTCGCACTGATCTCCGTCGCCGCTCTCGCCCTCACCGCGTGCGGGTCCGGCGATCCGGCGGCCGCACCGGCCGGCGCCGCGGCCGCCGAGGGGAAGGTGCCGACGGCCGATGTCGTCTCCTCGGTGCGCAAGGACGAGGCGGCGGCGAAGCTGCTGCCCGCAGATGTCCGCGCCGCCGGAACCCTGACCATCGCCGCGAGTGTCGGCAACCCGCCGGGCTCCACCTATCTCGCGGACGGAAGGACGGTGGCCGGTACGGACATCGACTTCGCGGACGCGGTGGCCAGGAAGCTCGGTCTGCGGCTCACCCGCGAGGTGGCCTCCTTCGAGGCGATCCTGCCGGCGCTGGGCAGCGGGAAGTACGACGTGGGCACGGGGAACTTCGGGGTGACCGAGGAGCGCCGCAGGACGATCGACTTCGTCACGTACATCAATGACGGCCAGGGTTTCGCGGTCCGTGACGACAGCGAGCTGAAGAAGGTCACCGAACTCACCCAGCTCTGCGGCCTGACCGTGGGCACCGGCGCGGGCACCACCTTCGAGGTGACCCTGGAGGAGAACCGGCACCTGTGCTCCGACGCGGGCAGGAAGCCCTACGACGTGAAGACGTACAACGACCAGGGCGCCACCTGGGCCTCGCTCCAGCAGGGCCGCAGCGATGTGGTGATGTCCACCATCAACGGACTGCGGTACGCGGTGCGGCAGCAGGAAGGCGTGCGCTTCCTCAACGAGTTCAAGCGTCTCGACGTCGGCTTCGCCTTCAAGAAGGGCACTCCGCTGGCCCCCGCGTTCCGGGCTGCGGTGAACGGTCTCAAGGCGGACGGCACCTACGACCGGATCCTCAGGAAGTGGGGCATCGGCGCATCCGCGATCACGACCTCGCGGATCTCGCCGCCCGAGATCAGGTGATCCGGTCCCCCGCCCTCAGCAGCTGCAGTCGCAGTCGCAGCAGTCGCACCCATCGCAGCAGTCACCGCAGTTGCTGCAGCAGTCGCACGCATCGCAGGCGTCGCCGCAGTCGCACTGGTTGCACAGCCCGTCACGGCGCTGATGGCTCCACGGGTCCTCGAACGTGCCGCAGCACATCTGGCAGGTGCAGGCCAGCCCCGCCCACACCAGGCAGCCCATGATGAGACCGCGCCGGTCGCGCGGGGGCTCGGGCGGCGGCTGCGGCGGGCCGGCCGGCCCGCCCGGACCCGGGGCGTACGGATTGCCCGGCACCGGCCCGAAGGACCCGGCCGGCCCGGCGGCTGACGGTCCGGCAGCTCCGTCCAGGAGCACGGCACCGGACTGGTGCGAGCACGCCGTGGTGCCGAAGGCCCGGTCCACCGACTGCCTCAGTTCGTGTGCCAGCAGCACATGGGCCAGCTTGGCGTCGGTGAATTCCGCGTCGCGCAGCGCCAGCCGTACGCCGTGCAGCGCGTCGTCGCACAGCCGCCGGGCCTCGGCCCGCGAGGTGCCGGTCGCGGTGAGCGGGTTCCAGGCACCCGCCGCGGCGTCGGCTTCCTGGTCCTCCACGGCGTCCAGCAGATGCGCCAGTCGTCCGAAGAGGCGGCCGGCCTCGGCGAGCGGTGCCACGTTCTGCGGCTTGCCGGCCAGCACCGCGGTGTGGGCGAAGGCGGCCGCGGTGGCGGTCTCGGTGGGTTCGGTGACGGTGAGCAGCGGGGTGCCGGGCCCTGCGATCAGCTCGATGCCGGTCTGCCGGTCGACGGCGTCCACGAGCAGCGCCGTGTCGAAGCCGAGCTGTGCGCCGGTGCGCGCGCCGGCCCGGTCCCAGCCAGCGGCGACCCGGCGCGCGGCGGCGGCGACCGGGCGGCGCCTCAACAGGCCGTCCCCGTCGGCGACGTGGTCCCGGACCTTGGCCGAGGCCAGCACCAGGGAGACGGCGGCGGCCAGCCTGGCGCCCTCGCCGCGGGCGACCGGCGCGGTCCGCATGGCGCGCAGCGGGCAGGGCCCCGCCGTGCGCCGCCATCCGGTGGTGCGCTCGGACTGAGCCTCCGTCAGAACGGAAACAATCAGTCCGTCATAGTTCGTGACGATTCGGGCGAATTGCCCGTGATCGGAGCGAAGTGCGAGGCAGAGCCCACAGAGATGGGCCATCCACTCGGTCCTGAGCCCCTCGGACAACCGATGGGCACAGGGCCTGACTATTCCGAACACGACGATCCCCCGAGAGTCGTTCACCTTCGCGCCGCACCCCTGGCGGCCGCGCGAGGGGCATCGTATCGAGCGCCCCGTTCACCCGTACGTCCCCCATGTCACCCGTACGGCCCGGGGCATCATATTTTCTTTCTTTCTGACCCCTTATGTGGGAGGAACCCTGACGAAACGCCACATCTTCTGCACCAGTACCGTCACGAACACCCTGCGCGCCGACTATCCACTTGGCGCACGATCCGCATCATGGACGACCATAGGGATACGAAAGAGATGCGGAACGCCACGGAACCGCGGTGAGAGGAGGCGTCCATGGGATCGGTGCGCAAGGCGAGTGCCTGGCTGGGCCTCGTGGAGGACAACGACGAGCGGTACTACGACGACGAATACGCCGAGGGCGCGCAGACCGGGACCGGTGGCCACGCCTGGGTGACCGACCCCCGGGTGCAGGTCGCGTCCGAGGCGGCCGAGGAGACGGGCCGCCGGATCGCCACCGTCACCCCGGACAGCTTCCGGGACGCACGGGCCATCGGAGAGCTGTTCCGGGACGGCGTCCCGGTGATCGTCAACCTCACGACCATGGACCCCACCGACGCGAAGCGCGTCGTGGATTTCGCCGCCGGGCTGATCTTCGGACTGCGCGGCTCGATCGAGCGCGTGGCCACCCGGGTCTTCCTGCTGACCCCGGCCGACACCCAGGTGGTCACCGAAGCCGCCGGCCGACGGGCCGACGGCTTCTTCAACCAGAGCTGAGCAGGGCGCTCGCCGGACGGTCTAGCGGAACGCGTCGAGACCGGTGAGCGCCTTGCCCAGTACCAGCTGGTGCATCTCCACGGTTCCCTCGTAGGTGAGCACCGACTCCAGATTCGTCGCATGGCGCATCACCGGGTACTCCAGCGAGATCCCGTTGGCGCCGAGGATCGTGCGCGAGGTCCGGCAGATGTCGATCGCCTCCCGCACATTGTTGAGCTTTCCGAAACTGACCTGCTCCGGGCGGAGCCTGCCCGCGTCCATCCGCCGGCCCAGATGGTGGGCGAGCAGGATGCCCTTGTGCAGTTCCACGGCCATGTCCGCGAGCTTGGCCTGGGTGAGCTGGAAGCCGCCGATCGGCCGGTCGAACTGCTCCCTCGTCCTCGAATAGTCCACGGCCGCCTCGAAGCTGGCGCGGGCCGCGCCCATCGCTCCCCAGACGATGCCGTAGCGGGCATGGCTGAGACAGCTGAGCGGGCCGCGCAGACCGGTGACGCCCGGGAGCACCGCGTCGGCGGGCAGCCGCACCTCGTCCAGTACCAGCTCGCTGGTGACCGAGGCACGCAGCGACCACTTGTGCTTGATCTCGGGCGCCGAGAAGCCCGGGGTGTCGGTCGGCACCGCGAACCCGCGGATCCCGTCGTCGGTCTGCGCCCAGACGACGGCGACCCCGGCGACCGAGCCGTTGGTGATCCACATCTTGCGGCCGGTGAGTACCCAGTCCCCGCCGTCGCGCTTGGCGTGGGTGCGCATCCCGGCCGGGTCGGAGCCGTGGTCCGGCTCGGTGAGGCCGAAGCAGCCGATGATCTCGCCGGCCGCCATGCCCGGCAGCCACCGCTGCCGCTGCTCTTCGGAGCCGAAGCGGTGGATGGCGTACATGGCGAGCGAACCCTGCACGGAGACCAGGGAGCGGATCCCGGAGTCCGCCGCCTCCAGCTCCAGGCAGGCCAGTCCGTACTGGACGGCGGTGGCGCCGGCGCAGCCGTATCCCTGGAGGGACATGCCGAGCGCGCCGAGCGAACCGAGCTCACGGGCCAGCTCGCGGATCCCGGGCAGCTCGCCGTTCTCGTACCACTCGGCGATGTGCGGCAGGACGCGGTCGGCGGCCCAGTCACGGACGGCCTGGCGGATCGCGAGGTCCTCGGCGCTGAGCAGGTCGTCGATGCCGATCGGGTCGGCGGGGTCGAAGGGCGGGAGCTTCGAGGACTCGGTGCTGGACATGAGGGCGCCTCCGGCGGCTCGCACGATGCTAAAACTAGCAGTGTTAGTTATGGCGTCGCACCGACGTTACGGCTCAGTGTGCCGCTCGTCCAGAGCCGGTCGCCTCGGCGGGTCGGCGCCGGGCGGGCCGCGGCACGGAGCGCTGCGCACGGCCCGGTCCGGGCACCTCCTGCAGTGCGCGGTGTTCCCGCGCACCGTTCACGTCCGCCGCCCGCTCCGGTTCGTCGAGCGCCGGCGCCGGACAGTCCATCGCCCGCGGCAGCCGCAGCGCGGCCAGCGCTCCGGCCAGCAGCAGCGCGGCGCTGACCAGCAGCGTGACATGCAGCCCGGTGATGAAGGAGTGGCGCGCCGTGGAACGCAGCACCGCGCCCAGCGGACCGCCCAGCCGGTCGGCCACCTGGTACGCCTCGCCCAGCGAGTGGGCGGCGGCCGCGCGGGCCCCGGCCGGGACACCCGCTTCGGGCAGCTTCGAGAGTCCGGGGGCGTAGGCGGCGTTCATGACACTGCCGAGCAGGGCGATCCCCATGCCCGCACCCAGCTGGTACGAGGTCTCGCCGATGGCCGCCGCCCCGCCCGCACGGTCGGCGGGGGCCTCGCTGAGCATGGATTCGTACGCCCCGAAGAGCGTGGTCTGCAGTCCGAAACCGAGGGCGACGAAGGCCGCCGTCAGCAGCACCGGCCGGTCGTGCTGCCCCATCGCGGTCAGGATCAGCACCGAGACGGCCGTGAGTACGAAGCCCCAGCCGACCATCCGGCGCGGACCGACGCGGCGCAGGGTGTACGAGCCGGTGGCGCCCGCGGCCATGGCCGCGAAGGTGAGCGGGAGCAGCCGCAGACCGGTCTGCAGCGGGCTCAGTCCGAGGACGAGCTGGAGGTACTGCACGGCTATGAGCTCAAGACCGACCAGGGCCAGCATGGCGAGGATGATGCAGCCCACCGCGGTGGAGAAGGCGGGCCTGGTGAACAGCCCGATGTCGATCAGGGGATGCGTACGCCGCTTCTGACGGCGCACGAACAGGACGATCAGTGCCGCCCCGATCAGCAGCGGAGCGAGCGTGGCCGGGCTCAGCACACCCTCGCCGGTGCCCGCCCGCTTCACGCCGAGGACCACCCCGAGCACTCCGGCTGCGGCCATCAGCGCGCCCAGCACGTCCCACGGACCGTCGTGGCTGCCGCGCGACTCGGGCAGCAGCAGCCGTCCGACCGGCAGGATAAGCGCCATCAGCGGAACGTTGATCAGGAAGACCGAGCCCCACCAGAAGTGCTCGACGAGGAAGCCGCCGATGACCGGACCGGTGGCGGCGCCCACCGCGGCGACCGCGGTCCAGATGCCGATCGCGACGGCTCGTTCACGCCGGTCGGGAAAGACCTGCCGGAGGATCGACAGCGTCGCCGGCATGATCATCGCGCCGCCGACCCCGAGCAGCGCACGCGCCACGATGAGTACGGCGGGACTGTCGGCCATCGCCGCCACCGCGGAGGCGACCCCGAAGAGGGCGTAGCCGAGCAGCAGGACCCGGCGGCGGCCGACCCGGTCCCCGAGGGTGCCGAAGAGGATCAGCAGCGAGGCACAGACCAGCGGGTAGGCGTCGACGATCCACAGCAGACCGACCGCGCTGGGTTTCAGGTCCTCGGTGACGGCGGGTACGGCGACATGGAGCACGGTCGAGTCGAGCGCCACGAGCAGGAGACTGAGGCAGAGGACGACGAGGACGACCCATCGATTGGCACCGTCGGCCGCCGGGCGCAGCCGGAATCGGGCTGTGGTCGTCCCTGACATGCATGTACCTCCCAAAGGTTCCTCGCGCTCGGCGGGCCAACCGGGGATGCGGCGGTTCGCCGATCCTCATGGCCCGGCATCGACGGGCGAGTGGCCGTCAGCGTACGCGAGTTCGGAGCCCTCACACGTGGCCGACCTCATACCCGGTCGGGCCGCGGGGTGTGGCGTACGCCACGCCGGCCCGCCGTCCGGACCTGCGAGGACACCCGGCGCACCCGGAACGGGACGGTACCCGGCCGCCCCCTCGGAGCGCCCGCCGGGCCCGCACCGAAAACGGCCGGTGACCGGACCGGCACGGTCCGTTCCACCCTCTTCCCGGCCCGGATAAATTCATACCGGCACCTCCTGCGCTTTTCTGTCCGGGCCCAAACACCCTTCCGAAATGCGTGCGAAATCAATAGCGCGAAGTGCCGCCGGGACGCTTACGCGGATCAGGAATTAAGACCCCGCTGAGACATAGTCCACATCACATCGTCATCACAAAGAGACCGGATCGACCTGGTCGCTCACTAACTCGCTGTAACGTCGATTGGGTGCGTACCGACATCTTTGCCCGGCTGGACCGGGAGCCGGAGCCGCCGAAGATAGAGCCACCGCGGATGAGCCGTCACCGCATCGCGCTCTTCGGCGGGACGTTGGCGTTCTATCTCGCCATCGTCATTGCCGTGCTGGCCTCGTCCTGGCTGGTGACCCTGGACTGGAAGGTCATGCTCTTCCGGCCGTATCAGCAATGGCCGGAAATCCATGCGTTCCTCGACTACTACATCGTGCTCGGCCAGCGCGGCCCCACCGCAACGATGGTGGCCTGCTGGCTCGGCTGGCGCTCCTGGCGGCAGCACACGCTGCGTCCCCTGCTGACGCTGGGCGCGGCGCTGCTGCTGCTCAATGTGACGGTCGGCGCGGTCAAGATCGGCCTGGGCCGTCTCGGCCCGCACTACGCGACCCAGATCGGCTCCGCTGAGCTCTTCGCCGGCGGCGACATATTTCCCTCCGGGCACACCGCCAACGCGGTTGTGACCTGGGGAATCCTCGCCTATCTGGCCACCACCCCACGGGCCCGGCGCTATCTGTCGGCGATGTCGGCGATCGTGTCGCTGGGCGTCGGCCTCACCACCGTCTATCTCGGTACGCACTGGCTCAGCGATGTCCTGCTGGGCTGGGCCGCCGGCCTGCTGATCATGCTGGGCCTGCCCTGGGCCGAGCCGCTGATCACCCGGGCCGAGGCCTGGATCTTCGCCCAGCGCGAGAACCTGCGGGGATTCGGCCGCCCCGTTCCCTCGGTGCCCGTCGCGGCCGGAGGTCCCCGGACCGTGCTGCTGCCGCAGCCGGACGGCAGCGACGCCCCGGCCCGGGAACCGGCCGTCTCGGTGGCCTCGGGCGGTACCGGCACCCGGTCGCGTGCACACGCTTCGCATCCGGCGCATGTGGTGCGCTCGGAGCGGACCCCGGTCACCCCGGCGGGCAGCAGGCGCCCGCCGCACGCCGATCGCACACCGCGCGGCGGCACCACCCCGGCCCGCCCGGTGGCCGGCGGCTGAGACGAAACGCGGGAGCCGGTACGCACAGCCGCTCCCCCGGATACGAGTGAGGGCCCCGACCGGTGTCGGGGCCCTCACTCGTATACGGGTCCGGGC